>JAHJQK010000035.1 GCA_018819135.1 Pseudomonadota bacterium
AAAAAGGAAGATTAAATTTAAATTCTCTCAGTTCTCAATTCGGAGTTTTTAAATCCGCAATCCGCAATCATTAATCGACCCAATGACCCAATTACTAAATGACCCAATGACTTCTAAGTCTTGCCTTACACCTTGTACCTTGCACCTTTGTTTCACCCATTGCCTTGTACCTTGCACCTTTGTTTTTATATATCGGAGACAGCGGAGCTACGTCCCCTGATACTTACGCATCCTCTGGAGCTTTGCGCCCCATGATATATCCGTTATGCTTATGCTCCTCGAAGAAGAACCGGTTAAGGTTTCTTCCTTTGGGGGAGTTATTTAGACCAGACCAACTGGTGAGGCATGTGTAGGAAGATATTACAAAAAGTTCTGAGTGGTTTAGCTGATCGCAACATCCGAATCAAAGATATGAGAAAGCTCTTGAACGATCTTGAATTTTTTGAGAGAATAAAAGGAGATCATCATATTTTTTACAAAGAAGGAGTTGAAGATATTATTAAAACCGCTTGGTGATGGAAAGGCAAAAGCGTATCAGGTAAAGCAAGTTAGAGGAATCATATTTAAATACAAGCTTCATGAAAGAGGCTAAAATGTGCAGGTACGAGTTAATTATTTTTTGGAGTGATGAAGATGGGCGCTATGTGGTGGAAGTTCCTGAGCTCCCTGGATGCATGGCTGATGGCGAGACATATGAAGAAGCCATAAAAAATGCTCAAGAGGTCATTGAAGAGTGGATTGAGACGGCACGCAGTTTGGGGAGAGAAATACCACTTCCCAAAGGCAGACTTGTCTATGCTTGAGATTTCTATTGTTTATGAACAAAAATGTTTTTAATCCGCAATCCGCAATTGAATTTGACCCAATTTCCCAATTACTTAATGCCCCAATGCCTCAATAACTTAATTACCCATTTACTCAATGACTGCTTTTGCCCTTTGCCTATTGCCTGCAATCTTTTATAATTAGGAGCGTTGATGGAAAGTCAAAATAAATTTATTGGAATGATTGGACTTGGATATTGGGGGAAAAATATTCTCCGCAATCTTCATGACCTTGGAGTTCTCCATACTTTCACAACTTCGCTCGATGAGCTGCTAAAGAATCCGGATATAAAGGCCATGGCGATTTCACCGCCGCAGCCTTGATGAGTTAATGGTAAATGTCATTGAAAGAAACAGAATATGTTATAAGAATTGGATCCTCGGATAGGTATAGACATCTTCATATTAAGGAGCGGAGCAAGATAATCTTTTTCAGAATTCAATATGAAACAAAGATTAATGACAAATGGTATCCTGTGGTTAGGTATGATACTACTCATGGTTTTGCTCATCGGGATCTGATGAGTTTAGAAGGATCTTTAGAAAAAACACCCTTATTCAATCAAAATTATAATGATGCGTTAACGTTCGCCGAGAGTGATTTGAAATGTAACTGGAAATATTATAAAATGAGATTCTTGGGGGTTAAAGATGAATAAAGAGAAAGAAATGATAGAACGTAATATTGAACTCAGCGCAGAATTCAGCCGTTATTTATTCGAACACCCGGAGATAGAAGAAAAAATTCCGTTAGACGGTGAGATCATTCTTTTGCCAGAGTTTGACAAGGAATTAAAAGAATTTAATCGTGGGTTAGGGAAGAATATTGAAAGCGAGGGGGGTAAGGTAGTTTTTATATCCATAAAGGAAATTCGTCCAAAGACTTTATCGCGGATTGGAAAAATTGAATTAGAGTCAGTGGTTTAATTAGCCAAAACAATTACGGACAAGTCTGACAATGAGGGCTTGCCTGGTGAGAGAAAATATCGGATTTATTTGAGTCAAACTTTTTCTCAATCTGCAAACCACATTCCGAAATCCGCAATTGAAAATGACTCAATAACCCAGTTACTTAATGAACTCAGCGCCTTATGGAGAGCATTTTGGGGTCAAAAACGAAGATATAGGGCCGAAAAACACCTATTTTTTGAACTTTAATCCAGAATAATCAAGCAGATAGCTTGGCCCGACCCCGGTTCCCCGGTTTCAACCCCGGTTTAAAAATATAAATGAAAAAAGGAGACTTTCGTAATGCCAGTATTATCTCCGAAAGAGACGGAAGGAATCAAGCTTCCTTCACCCGGACCAATAGATTATTGGGAAGATAGCAAATGGGCCAGTGAGCACTTCGCCGAGATTGTAAAAGGATATCCTAACCAATGGGTAGCAATAGTGGATAAAAAGGTGGTTGCTGCTGGAACAACCATTGCCGAGGTAGAAAAAGAAGGTACAGAGAAAACTGGCCGAGATGAATTTCCCATATACTTTGTTGAAAGGGGAATCCGTGTCTACAAGCATCGAACTGGAATTTGAAACCCATATTGACTTAGACTTTGTTGAGCAAGGGATTGCTGTACACCTAATCAGACTTACTGCCTCCCTCCAATTACAAACGAGGGAAGGCTGGACAAGGAAATATAAAGCGCTTGTCGACACTGGCAATCCTATCTCCGTCATCCCAAACTCAGTTTGGAGCAAAGGTAAAATAAACTGGATCCTCTCCCATAGAAGTGACCTCCTTGGTATTGGGGGCGGCAAAGTCTCAGGAAAGTTAGGTGAGGTCACTTTAGTTCTGGTTGATAAGAAAACCGCTTCGCCTCCTATAAAAGCGAAAGCTTTACTTTTGGATGACGACAGCGTTCCTTTTTTAATCGGTTTTGAGGACATAATGACCGATATCAAATTGGTGTGTGATTATAAGAGCAAAACCTCCTTCTTTCAAATCCGATGATTCTGACGTAGAGGAACTGATCCAGCTAAAGGCAGACTGTAGAAACGTTCTGCACGAACGTTATATATAGAAACAAGGAGAGGACACACTCCAAAGGGTGACATAGAAAAAAATACTTTTGTCCCCTCTGTCATTAGGTTCTTGCTGTGCTATGGCCTATCCGGGTTCTAAGCTTTACGAGATAGCGCTTGAACAGGGCTGGAAGCTTCCTGAAACTTGGGAGGGATATTCTCAGTTCGGATACGAGACGTTTCCTTTGGCAACCAAATACTTGTCTGGATCTGAAGTCCTTGCGTTTCGGGATCAGGCCTTCGTTGAGTACTTTAGCAATCCCGCTTACATTACCAAAATCCAAGAAAAGTTTGGAGAAAGAATCGTCGAGGTTATCGAAGATATGTTGAACAGAAAGCTGGAACGCCGCCACCTTGTCAAGGAAATTTGACAAAGTGTTCAGCTATCAGTTTTCAGCAATCAGCTAACATAGTAGCCTGAAAGCCGATGGCTAAAGGCTAAAAGCTTTCAGAATGAAAAATAAAAATATGGAGGAGAAAAAAGATGGAAGTCATAAGCAAGACAAAGATACTCGGAGATGGTGACATTGAGCTTTCTCCCGAGGCAAAAGAAAAACTCAAAAAATTGGTGGGGAAAACAGTAAGGATTGTTGTGCAAGAGGAAAAGGAGCTTGCCAGTCCCCTTCTTGAACTCTGTGGAAGGGCCGATGTGGAAATCAAAGACGGCTCCCTAAATCATGATAAGTATATCTATGGGGGAAAATAAGCCTTGGAAAAAGCCTTTATTGACACTTCCTTCTGGATTGCTTTTCTTAATAAGGGAGACCAGTTCCATAAAGAAGCGGAAGATTACTTCACAGTTGCGCTTGAAACATATAGAATTCAAACTTCTAACTTCATCGTTTACGAGACGGTCACCTTCATCAACTGTTCCCTTAAGAATCACCAATTGGCTCTTGATTTTTTAGATAGGATTGAGGAGGCGCAAACACTGGGGCAGCTTTATATTTTGAAGGTGACTGATGGAATTCAAGAGGAGGCTTTGAGTCTGTTTAGAAAAATAGAGCATAAAGATCTGAGTTTTGTAGATTGTACCAGTTTCAACCTAATGAAAAAGGAAGGGATTGCAAGGGCTTTGACATTCGATGCACATTTCGAGCAGATGGGTTTTCTCAAAGAGCCATAAAGGGTAACAGATGTAGGTGAAAATGGACTGCATTTTGGCATACATCAATATTTGAACGAGGATGACTTACTCTATATCAAGGACAAGGACGTTTTGAAAGGTTATTTCAAATAAAGGAGCCACCGTTCAGTCAATGGACAGGAGACCATATTTGATTATCAAGCCTAAGAAGGGCTGGCAGGAGGTGGAAGAAGTCCTGCTTCATTTTTCAGGAAAAGAAGCAAAGGCTCGTCGGAATTACCGAAGGTTTGTGGAAGATGGAGTTGAGCAGGGGAGGAGACCCGATCTGCAGGAGAACCGGGTTAGCAAAGGGGACAGGGAAGACTCGGACTCAAGAATACTTGGCGATAGTGGTTTTGTTGAGAGGGTATTAAGGGGTACCAACGAAATTGATCGCCCGAGGAAGAGGAAAAAGCGAATTCCTTTACCGGATTTGGTCAAAAGGGTATCCGAGACCTTGAAAGTCGACCAAGGGGATTTATGTTCCGGGGATCGAAAGAGCCAGGTGAGCAAGGCCCGGTCGGTAATATCGTATGTGGCGGTGAGGGAGATGGGATATTCAGGAGTGGAAGTGGGGCAGGTTCTGAATTTGAGTGGGCCAGGGGTGACGAAGTCCGTAGAAAAAGGGAAAAGAATAA
>JAHJQK010000036.1 GCA_018819135.1 Pseudomonadota bacterium
ATCTTTACAAATCTTGAAGAAAAATTAGTCGCTCAGCAAATAGATCCCAGAGTGCCTTGGCTGAATGGTTACAAACTCCATTTCGAATTCAAATGATCAGCTAAATTTTGTATATTGAATTATAGGTGAATTATTGCTGGTTATAGTGAAAGAAAGGTTGGTAAAAAAGGATAAAAGCCGACCTCTGAAATTATATCAACCCAAGAAGAAAGGAGAGAGAAGAAATGGAAAGCTTGAATATGTTCTGTTATCAATGCGAACAAACAGCGAAGGGTGAAGGATGCGCGAAGATGGGGGTATGCGGGAAGGAACCGCAAGTGGCAACCCTCCAGGATCTTCTGCTTTATGCCCTTAAAGGATTGGCGCTCTATGCTCTGGAGGGCCGCAAAGCAGGAGTAAATGACCGGAAGGTGAATGTTTTTACGGTTGAGGCTTTATTTTCCACTTTGACCAATGTGGATTTTGATCCGGAGCGGTTTGTTGAGCTGATTAAGCGCTGTGTGGAAATCAGAGAGGAGCTCAAGAAAAAAGTCCAGGCCGCTGGTGGAAAGGTGAATTTTGAGGATGGGCCGGCCACTTTCAAACCTGCTGGTAATCTGGAAGGGCTGATTGCTCAGGGGGAAAAGGTCGGATTGAAAGCGGATCCGACAATTAACCCGGATATTCTTTCGTTACAGCATACGCTCCTTTTTGGAGTGAAAGGTGTTGCGGCCTACGCCGATCATGCCCAGATTCTGGGTCAGGAGGACGATAAGGTTTATGCCTTCATTCATGAAGCTCTGGCGGCTACTTTAAGGAAAGATCTGAGTTTGGATGACTGGATCAAGCTGGTGCTCAAGTGCGGGGAAATCAACCTGCGGACAATGGAGCTTCTGGACGCGGGCAATACCGGAACCTATGGTCATCCCGTTCCCACCAAGGTTTCCCTTGGAGCCAAGCAAGGGAAAGCCATCCTGGTTTCAGGGCACGACCTCAAAGACCTGGAGGAACTTCTCAAACAGACCCAAGGCAAAGGCATTTATGTATATACTCACGGGGAAATGCTTCCGGCTCATGGCTACCCGGGATTGAAGAAATACTCACATTTTTATGGGCATTACGGGACAGCCTGGCAGAACCAGGCTAAAGAGTTTGCGGAATTCCCCGGCGCCATACTCATGACTACCAATTGTATCCAGAGGCCCAGGGATTCATTCAAGGAAAATATTTTTTCCAGTGGAGTTGTGGGATGGCCGGGCATTCCCCACCTATCAGACCAAAACTTTGCGCCCGTGATTGAACGGGCTTTGGCCCTGCCCGGATTTGCGGCCGAGGCGAACGGCCATTCGGTCATGGTGGGATTCGCCCGGAATGCGGTCCTGGGTGTCGCCGACAAAGTGATCGAAGCGGTGAAGAGCAAGGCGATCCGCCATTTCTTCCTGGTGGCTGGATGCGACGGCGCCAAGCCCGGCCGAAATTATTACACCGAATTCGTGGAGAAGGCCCCTAAGGATACCGTCGTGCTGACTTTAGCCTGCGGGAAGTTTCGCTTCTTTGACAAACAACTCGGTGACATCGGCGGTATTCCAAGACTCCTGGATATAGGCCAGTGCAACGATGCTTACTCGGCGATTCAAATTGCCATTGCCCTATCTAAGGCTTTCAACGTAGGGGTGAATGAGTTGCCTTTGTCTATGATCCTTTCCTGGTACGAACAAAAGGCTGTGGCCATTCTGCTGACCCTCCTGTACCTGGGGATCAAAAATATTCGCCTCGGTCCCAGCCTTCCGGCTTTTCTTTCGCCCGCCGTGCTGAATACGCTGGTCAAGGCGTTTGACATCAAACCGATCACCACTGCGGATGCGGATTTGAAAGCAATCCTGGGGTAAAAACCTTTTCGCCACAGAGAACACAGAGGCCACCGAGATGAAATTAATGTCCAAATCCAAAAATCAAAATAGAAAATGTAAGGAATTTGGTTTTTATTTTAGATTTTATTTCTCTGTGCGCTCCGTGTCCTCTGTGGCAAATATTTTGGGAGGAAGACCATGAGATGTCCGGGACAAGACAGCCGCTACTGGAAGCCGGGGGCAATCTATGAGGTTACCTGCCCCCACTGCGGCAGCTCAGTGGAGTTCTTCAAGGACGAGTCCACCCGCCGCTGCAAGAAATGCGGCAACAAACTGGTGAATCCCAAGATGGACTTCGGCTGCGCGGCCTATTGCAAATATGCCGAACAGTGCCTGGGTGAACTGCCGCCGGAAGTTTTGGCTCAACGAAATGAACTGTTGAAGGACCGGGTAGCCATCGAGATGAAGCAATATTTTAAGAAAGACTTCAAGCGGATCGGCCATGCAACGAAAGTGGCCCGGTATGCCGAACAAATCGTCAAGGAAGAAAAAGGAGATCCGGCCATCGTTCTATCGGCTGCTTACCTTCATGACATCGGAATTCATGAAGCGGAACGGCAACATCAGAGCACGGAAGCGGGATATCAAGAAGAGTACGGCCCTCCGATTGCTCACGATATTTTGACCAAACTCGGCGCTAAATCGGAAATGATTGAAGAAGTTTGTGACATCATCGGTCACCATCATCACCCGCGCCCCGTGGAGACGATTAATTTCAAAGTGGTCTATGACGCCGACCTGATCTTCAACCTGGAAGAAAACCAGCAAGATGCGAAAATAGCTCCCGAGAAATTGCAAGTCATGATCGAAAATAATTTTCTTACTGAAAGTGGCCGCAAACTGGCCCGAAATATATTTTTAAATTGAGCCACAGAGATCACAGCGCGGCATAGCCGCAACCAAAAGAAATCACCCCCTCCCAACCCTCCCCCCTCGAGGGGGAGGGATAGGGTGGGGGGGATTGCTTAATAAAATTTTGAGAAATTGAACGTTAGTAGTACAGAGAACACAGAGAATAAATTAGTTACAAGTTTCGGGTTTTGAGTTACAAGTTTCGTATTTACCTCGGTGTCCTCTTTGGCAAGAATAATAAAAGGAGAGAGAAATGAAAATCAAACGGAAGATCATCAAAATCGACGAAGCAAAATGTGATGGCTGTGGGGTATGTGTTCCTTCCTGTGCCGAGGGCGCTATACAAATCATAGACGAAAGCCAGGCTCGTCGCTGAGAAGTTCTGTGATGGGCTGGGGGCCTGTCTGAGAGAGTGCCCTAATGACGCCCTCCAAGTCATCGAAAGGGAGGCCGAGGATTTTGACGAGAAGGGTGTGGAAGAACATCTAAAGGCAAGAGAGCAATCCGAGCCCAAAGAAACTTTCACTATGGCCTGTGGGTGTCCCTCCGCTCAAATTCAGAGCTTTGCTCCGGCGAAAACATGTCAGGAGGCTAACCAACCCACTTTCCAGGGAAGTACCGCTTCCACTCTTACTCACTGGCCGATCCAGATCCGCTTGGTTCCGGCGAAGGCGCCGTTCTTGAAAGGAGCCGACCTGCTCGTGGCGGCGGATTGTACTCTCGCGGCTTATCCCAATTTTCACCGGGATTATCTCCAAGGGAAAGTGGTGATGATCGGGTGCCCCAAATTCGATGAGGCTCAGGCCTACATCCAGAAATTTGCCGATATCTTCAACACCGCCGGCATCAAGTCGATTACGGTCCTTACCATGGAAGTTCCCTGCTGCCAGGGATTGCCGATGATCGTCAGAAAGGGATTGGAACTCGCCAATAAGAAAATCCCCCTGGAACAAGTAATCATCAGTACCCGGGGCGAGGTCTTAGTCAACCCTCTGAGGAAATTAGGAGAAAAAGGATAAGGTTGATTATCCTTATCGACCGACGGAGTGTTTATTTTTTAATTGTCAAGTCTCGGAAAAATGTGATAAGGAGAGGAGACTTAGGATTGGACTCTCGGCGCAAAAAAGTGAGATATCGTTTAGTTAACATTCCAATTTATTCCTGGGGGGAAGGAAGCGGATCCTCTATAAACACGAGGGGAAGATGGAATTTGTAATCAACAAAATGAATCGTGGCGACTGGGAGCAAGTACGGGCTATTTACATTGAAGGGATTGCCACGGGGCACGCGACCTTCGAGGCCGAAGTACCCAAATGGGAGAGATGGGATGCGGCCCATCTGGCGGAGCCTCGATTGGTAGTCCGGGTGGGAAGCAGCATCGCGGGATGGGCTGCTTTAGGGCGGGTTTCCCCCCGGGGGATCTATGCCGGGGTAGCAGAAGTGAGTATCTATATAGGAGCGCAATACCGTGGACAGGGGATCGGTGATACCTTGCTGGCCGCTCTCATCGCTGCTTCGGAAAGAATAGGAATCTGGACCTTACAGGCAGGGATCTTTCCCGAAAACATCTCCAGCATAAACTTACACAAGAAGCATGGATTCAGGGAACTGGGGCGAAGGGAAAAAGTCGGAAAGATGAGTTTTGGAGAACTCACCGGAACCTGGAGGGACGTCGTCCTGATGGAACGGCGAAGCAAGGTTGCCGGATGTTCTTAGAGATTTATACCAAAGTGAGAATATCGCCTAAGCGGCATTATAATTCCCTTTATGAACAAATTTACGAGGTGGTGCGGCAGGTTCCGCCAGGGAAAGTGGCCACCTATGGACAGATTGCCAAAAT
>JAHJQK010000037.1 GCA_018819135.1 Pseudomonadota bacterium
AGCTGGGCTGAGATCGATGATGCTCGTTCCTTTGATTTCAGGAGATAACGTGATTGGAATCTTGCATTTGCAGTCAAAAAAACAAAAAGCTTACACCGATCAAGATCGCACACTGGCTGAAAATATCGCTGCTCAAATTGCTGGCGCCATCGCCAATGCCCAGCTTTATATAGAACGCATGCAGGCAGAGGAAGCAGCGCGAAGAAGCGAGGAAGAAGCGAGAAGGCTGGCGCAACAGAATGCGGTCATGGCCGAAATTGGAAAGATTATCAGCTCGACCCTCGACATCGAAGAGGTGTATGAGCGTTTTGCGGAGGAGATTCATAAGCTCATTCCCTTCGACCGGATTGCGATGAACATTATTGATCCTAAAAGCTATACGTTCACCATTCCCTACGTCTCAGGGATGCAAGTTACTGACCGCAGGGAAGGGGAAGTTATCCCCTTAGCCGGTACTGGCACGGAAGAAATCATGCGCACTCAGAGAAGTATATTCATCCATGAGGAAAACAGAGAAGCGATTATAAGTCGCTTACCAGGCCTTATACCCATTATTAAAGCTGGATTTCAATCGATCATCATGGTCCCGTTGATTTCGAAAAATGAAGTTATCGCTGTTATAAATATTCAATCGAACCAACCGGGAGCTTATACGCAGGACGATTTGAGACTCGCCGAACGGATTAGCTCTCAGGTTGCCGGCGCTATCGCCAACACTCTGCTTTTTGTTGAGCACAAACGATCCGAGGAGGCCCTGCGGGAATCGGAGGAACGGTATCGAAGCATTCTGGAGAGCATTGAGGATGGCTACTACGAGGTTGACATCGCAGGAAATTTTACCTTCTTCAATGATTCCATGTGCCAAATATTGGGATATTCCAAAGAAGAAATGATGGGCATGAATAACCGGCAATACACCGATCAAAAGAACGCTAAAAAATTGTATCAGGCTTTCAATAAAGTTTTCCGAACGGAGCAATCCGCCAAAGGATACGAATGGGAGATTATAAAAAAAGATGGGACGAAGAGGGACATTGATGCTTCGGTATCGTTAATTAAGGATATTTCAGGTAACCGGATAGGGTTTAGAGGCATCGTCCGCGACATCACCGAGCGCAAGCAGGCAGAGAAAGAAATGGCGGCTCTTCAGGAGCAGTTGCGCCAGTCCCAGAAGATTGAGGCCATCGGTCAGTTAGCTGGAGGGATTGCCCATGACTTCAATAACTCCCTCACCCTGATCAAAACTTGCAGCCAGCTTGCCCTAATGGATCTCAAAGCGGGAGATCCTCTGAGGCAAACATTCGAGATGATCGATAAAGCGACCCAGCAGTCTGCGAACTTAACCCGTCAGCTTTTGGCTTTCAGCCGCCGTCAGATCATGGAACTGAAGGTTATTGATTTAAACAATCTTTTGTTAGATATGGATAAGATGCTCCACCGGGTCATTGGGGAAGACATCGAGTTGGTAAGTGTAGTGGCGGAAGATTTGGGGAGGGTGCAGGTGGATCCGGGGCAAATGGAGCAAGTGATAATCAATCTGGCTCTGAATGCTCGGGATGCCATGCCCAGAGGGGGAAAGTTGACGATTGAGACGGCCAACGTGGAGCTAAATGAAAAGTATGTGAATAATCATGTGGGGGTGAAGCCGGGATCTTACGTGAGGGTATCGGTGACTGATACGGGGGTGGGGATGACGCCGGAGGTAAGGGAGCGAGTTTTTGAGCCCTTTTTTACGACGAAGGAGGTGGGGAAAGGGACGGGTTTGGGGTTATCAACGGTGTATGGAATTGTGAAACAGAGTGGGGGGAATATTTGGGTGTATAGTGAGCCGGGGAAGGGAGCGACGTTTAAGGTTTATCTTCCCCAGGTGGAAGAACCGTTGGAGGAGGAAAAGGAGAAGGCGAGGCGATTGGAGAGGGAGCTTCCTCAGGGCGGAGAGACAGTGCTGGTGGCGGAGGATGATGGGGGTGTGCGGAGTTTAGTGGTGCAAATATTGAAAAAACAGGGTTATAAGGTTCTGGAGGCAGCCAATGGAGAAGAGGCGTTCACTATATGCGAGAAGCATGAAAGGGCAATAGATTTATTGGTGACGGATGTGGTGATGCCGGTGATGAGTGGGCGGGAGTTGGCTGAGCGTTTATTGCTTTTGCATCCGAAGATGAAGGTATTGTATATGTCGGGATATGCGGATGAGGCGATCGTGCGTCATGGGGTTTTGGAAGAGGGGGTTAATTTTTTTCAGAAGCCTTTTTCTATGGAAGCATTGGTGCTAAAGGTGAGGGAAGTGTTGGATAAATAAAAAAGAGGCGAAAGGCAAAAGGCGCAAGGCGTAAGGCGTAAAAAAAGGCAGAAGGAAAACCATTTGATCCCTATGCGCTCTGCGCTATGCCCTTGGCGGTTTTAAATTGGCTTGAGCGGTACAGGGCGGAAAAGGCTTTGATGACTTTTTCCGGAGAGGAAAAGGCGGGAACCTGCTGATCTTCCAGCCATTCAAGGGTTTCTGAAGTTCCAGGAAGAGTTCCGGCGACCCAGATGGCGATGGGTTTGCCGGCCTTGAGGGATTGGGGAAATATTTGGAAAAACTCTCGCGGTAGGCTCGTCGCCCGAAGGGGGAGTTGAACAGCAACCGCGTCCACATTGGGGTCGGCGACAATCGATTCCAGAAGCGTAATATATACTTTTCGGGGGTCATGGAACTGCAAGGAAACACCCAGGTCAAAGGGATTACCAGAAATCTCCCAGGGAGGAAAAATAGGCTTCAGCTTTATTTTCGTTTTGGTTTGCAGTGGGGTTACAGAAAAACCCTCTTGTTGGCACAGGTCCGTAACAATCACCCCTTCCCCGCCGGGAAGAGTGGCAATGGCCAATCGCGGTCCTTTTAACCGGAGAGAGCCAAAACGATCTAAGGCCTTGGTCAGATCGAAAAACTCTTCAATATTCTGGGCGCGAATTGCCCCGGCCTGACGCAAAGCCGCGTCGAAGACGAAATCATTTCCCTGAACGATGACTCCAGTATGTGAAGCAGCTGCCCGGGCACCGGCCTCTGTCCGGCCGGATTTCAAAACGACCACGTGCTTATGGAGCGATGCTTCCTGAATGAGCTTAAAAAATTCACTTCCATTTCCCTCAATGCTCTCCAGATGAATGCCGATGACCCTGGTTTTAGGGTCCTGGACTAAATAGGTGAGAACATCGACCTCGTTGATGTCCATCTTGTTCCCCAGGTCGATGAGTTTATTGAGGTAAAGGTTAAAGTCGGAAAAGAGCCATTCAATTCTGGGTTCGTAAAGACCTGACTGAAAGACCAAAGAGGCGCCTCCGGTCTTCATTTTCCGGATAGCATGGAAACTTACGGCAAACTTGATTGCGGTGTTGATCGGGCTTAAGGCATTCGGGCCGATCGCCCTGACGCCATTTTCTCGTAAAAGATCGAACATCTCTTTCTGGACTTTCCTGCCTTCCTCACCGGCCTCAGCGAACCCGCCGGCTACGATGGTGACTCTTTTGATCCCTTTTTTGAGGCAATCCTTAAGAAGACTTAGGGTCAAAGTGTAAGGGACCGCCACAACGGCAAGGTCTACGGGGCCATCGATATCCTTCAGGGAAGGATAGGTTTTCAATCCCAGAATCTCATCTGCTTCCGGATTGACCGGGTAAATCTTCCCCTGGAAACCAAGAGTTACCAGATTGGCCACAAGATGGTAGTTGAAGCGAAAAGGATTCCTGGAAGCCCCTACCACTGCTACGCTCTCAGGATAGAAAAATTTTTGCAGAAAATGACTGTTCATTTTTTCCATCGCTTATTTATTTCTCCTTTTGCCTTGGACCTTGCACCCTGAACCTTGTCCCCTTAGCCTTCTTTTAATTTTTTCAACCTACTAAATTCGAAAGAAAAAAGCAACATCTTCAAAGAAGATTGATCCTCATATCCCTTTTAGATTCTTACCCATTAAAGTCTGAGAATTTATCTCTGACATTTATCCGCAAGGGAGGCCTAAATTCTAAATTCCGTTCGAAGCACGAAATTCGAAACAAGCGCCAATGTTCAAAATTCGAATTATCGAAACAAAAAAGTTTGGAATTTTGATATTTGAATTTTGAATTTGTTTAGGATTTCGATATTCGGATTTCGAAATTGAAACCAAAATTTCAAATATTTTTGGTTAGGAATGTGGTTGAGTTTCAATATTCTTGTGGTATTCTAAAAAATGACTTTGCGAGAGAAGGGATTTTTTATGGCCGAAGAAGAGAGGGAAGAAGAAGTCAGCTTTGCCGATCTTTTTGCAAGCAGCAATCAGACTCCGAGGCAGAGGTTTGCTCCTGGAGATACCGTATCCGGGATCGTGGTGAAAGTTAGCAAGGAGACAGTATTTGTTGATTTAGGGGGTAAAAGCGAAGGAATAGCCGACGTTGAAGAATTTCGGAACAAAGACGGAAACCTGAGTGTTAAAGAAGGAGATCGGGTTGAACTGCGGGTGGCATCCTTTCGGGGCGGGATTCATCTCAGTAAGGCAATGAAAGTTCATGGCGCTCAGGCCATCCACCTGCTGCGGGAAGCCAAAAGAAATCAAATTCCAGTGGAGGGGAGAGTTGCGGCCGTTAACAAGGGAGGCTTTGAAGTTGAAATTTCCGGGATACGGGCATTTTGCCCCCTGAGCCAGATTGGCCTCCAGTATTGTGAAAAACCTGAAGAGCATGTTGGGGGTAGATACCAGTTCCGAGTTATGGAACTGGATGAGAAAGGAAAGAATATTATCCTATCCCGGCGCGCGCTCCTTCAGGAGGAACAGGACAAAAAGGCCAAAGAGACGATGTCCTCACTTAAACCTGACCTTGAACTCGAAGGAAAAGTTACAAGATTGGCTGACTTTGGCGCTTTTGTGGATATCGGGGGAATTGAAGGAATGGTTCATATTTCCGAGTTAACCCACATCAGGGTTAACCATCCTTCTGAGATCCTTGAACCGGGCCAGATGGTCAGGGTAAAGATTCTGAAGATTGAGCCGGAGAAAAATGGCCGCCAGAAAATTGCCCTTTCGTTGAAAGCTTTGGAACCTGGTGCCTGGGAAAAGGGTATTGAAATCAAAGAAGGGGATGTGATTTCCGGGAAAGTCTCCAGGTTGACTGATTATGGAGCTTTTGTAGAAGTAGCCCCGGGTTTAGATGGCCTGGTTCATGTTTCTGAAATAAGCTATCAACGCGTTCCTCATCCGAGTCGCCTGCTTAAAGAAGGAGACCGGGTGGATGTGCTGGTTCTGAAAATAGACGAAGAAAAGCGCCGCATATCCCTTTCCATTAAAGATGCGGCCATCAAGCAACGAATGGCCGGACAGGAAGAAGAGGTACGTCTGGAAGTCGGGCAGGTCCTCAAAGGGATCGTGGAGGATCAGAAACCCTATGGACTTTTCGTAAAACTGCCGCAGATCGGTATGGATGTACGGGGCCTGCTCCCGATGGACGAATTAATTCATTCCGGGAAAGGAGATGTAAAAAAGAAGATTCCTAAAGGGAAAGAGATTCAAGTGGAGATCGTTGCCATAGATGAAAAAGGAAGGATCCAACTTTCCCAGAAGGTGATGAAAGAAAAAGAAGACCGGGAAGCATTCGAAAAGTTTCTCAAAAAAGAAGAGAAAGTTGAGAAGCTCGGCACCCTCGGGGAGATTTTCACGAAGCTGAAGAAGTGAATCTTTGTCGCCCGGGACAAGTTCATTAAAGAGAAATACTCCAATCGGCTCATTGGATTGCCTTTATATTATGCCGGACAATTCTTGTTGGCTTTTTCCACTGGGCTTTTAGGGTGAAGCGGAAAAGTTTTTTCTCCAGTATTCATACATCCGGAAGAGGATCTGGGCGATTTCATCCAGCCGCTGATGGATGCGAATCCCCTCACTTTGCAGGTCGAAAATGGCCTGGCTCTCCCATTGGGAGAGGCAACATCCCAGGATAACTGGCTTGCCGATCTCCTGCTGGAGTCCGTTGTAGCTGCGCATGATTTGTTCTTCCAGACCCAGGAAAAGTTTTCTCCCCAGAGGGGTTTCGTCCCGGACAAAACCCGGCCGGCCGAACCCATGGAGAACGAGGGCATCTATTTCATCTGAAGAAAGGATCACCCTACCCATGGCCAGGAGTGAATGAACTGAAAAAGCCGAAACTCCTGCTGCTCCAATGTCCACCGGATTTCGCGTAGAGGCTCGGAGCGGCATGCCCAAAGACTTCAGAGTTGTTTGAGTAGTTGCGCTCAACTCAGGGACGATCAACCCTTCTTCTTCGAGACGATCCGCAAGAGCCACGCCCCACGATCCTCCCATCGTTACAATGGCCACCCGTTTTCCTCTCATGGGGGGGCGCTCAATTAAGGCGTGCCCCAAAGGGAGAAGAAGTTCCATGGTAGGGGAGAGAATGACATTTACCTGATCCAAGGCTCCGCGATAGATCTCTTTCCAACCGGCAATGGCCCCCGTGTGGCTATGGGCGGCGCGAGTGCCACCCGCTGTGCGACCTGCTTTGTGGATGATGATGGGCTTTTCGCGGGGGACTCGGCGAACGATCTCCATGAAACGTCTCCCAGCGCGCAGCGTTTCGAGATACATTAAAATTCCTTTCACCTGGGGATCTCGGCCAAAGTGATCTAAAAAGTCAGTCACCTGGAGATCACATTCGTTTCCAGTGTGAATAAATTTACCTACTCCCATCCCGCGGGCAGATCCCCAGGCCAAAAGATCGTAAATGGCATACCCTCCCTGGCAGACCGCCGCCAGGGGAGTAGGGAAAAGATGTTCCGCAGAGGAGGCAGAGGCGTTGAACCTGGAATGGAGATTAAAGGTGCCACTTACATTAGGGCCAAGAATTCGCATGCCATAGGTTCGAGCCATTTGGGCCATAACCTCCTCCCGAGCTCTTCCTCCTGCTACGGCTTCCCCAAATCCGGCGGTGATGATGGTAATCCCTTTGACCCCCTTTCTTCCACAGTCAAGGATCGTTTCTTCCACCGCATCTTCCGGGATAGTAAACACCGCCAGTTCAACAGAGCCAGGAATGGACCTCATGTCCGGGAAGGCCTGGAGGCCGTATATATTGGAAGTACGGCGATTCACAGGGTAAATCTTCCCTGGATATTTCCAGGCCAGCAGGCTTTCCATAATAAATGATCCCCATGACCCGGGCCTCTCCGTGGCCCCAATCACCGCCACGCTCTCAGGTTTGATAAAAACATTTAAGTCGCTGTTCAATTCGCCTTTCCTTCCGGGCCCTGGGCGGGCTTTCATTAAAAAATTGATCAACATCTCGAAATTTTATTAAGCAAATGATTCTCCAAGTGCCAGCATTTTAAAGAAAACCTCTGAAATTTCCCACCCCCTCTTTGAGACTGGGTCGCAATTTTGTTAATCGCGAGGCCCGGTCGGGAGGGCATTCTTTCGGAATCATAAGGCATCAGTTCTTCCATTTCTAAAGGCGGGGGGAAAACCAAATATTTCCGCTTTCCTCCGAATCCGCCGTCACTCTGCGGAAGTACGCTGGAGAGTCTTATATAACTTCTTCTCCCGCCGATGCTTCCTCCTTCATGCCCTCCCGCCCGGGCCAAGACACAGTCTCTTTGCGAAAGGGGGGGCAGGGGGGATTTTGATGTTTGCTATATTGATTTTTTATATTTGTTCTCTGCGGCCTCTGCGGTGAATAGTTTTGGCTGCGGCTATGCCGCGCTGTGTTCTCTGTGGTTCAAGAGAATCTCTCAATTTAGATTTTATTAAGACCGGAGACGTGCCCGTACTTTCCGTGGGGCAGCCAGCCAGATGGCCGCGCAGGCCACGGCGAACGAAACAATAGCCGCAATGAAAGCGAACAGGTAATTCCCGGTGAGTTCGAAAAGCCATCCTCCCAGCCAGGGACCTATGGCGCCCCCAAAAGCAAATCCAACCCAGATTGCTCCGATGGTAAATCCCACCTTGGGCCCCTGGAAAATGTCCGTGACCGAAGCGGCAATGGTGGGGGCGCTGAGCCCGTTGGCCGCGCCAAGGGTTATGGCATAGTAATAGAGCATCCAGGGATGGGAGGCGTCGCGAATGAGGGCCAGAACAATTATGCCGGAAATGCCGATTCCTGTACCGATCGTTATGGTGATTTCCCGTCCAATCCGGTCGGAGATCAGGCCGGCCATGGACCCAAAGGCGAACATTACTCCGGATAAGGCCAAGACGGAAGAAGCGAAAATTTTAGAAAACCCCACATCGATGGCAAAAACAACCTGATGAGCGACTAATATATGCTGCATAATTCCCCACTGGCAAAAGGTGGTCAGAGCAAGCAGCCAGAAACGGCTCGTTTTCACAGCTTTCGAAAAAGTCCAGTCTACCGCTGCCCATGCTGGGTCCATAACTTGAAAATCATTTATTACCCGGGCGGAAGGTCTCTCTTTTTCTTCGATCAGTCCATCCCGCAAGAGGCCCATATCTCGGGGGTGGTAGCGCACGATGAATATGACTAAGGGGAGCATCACTCCTCCGAGGATGAAGCCTTCAATCAAAAAGGTATTGCGCCAACCCGTGCGATCGATCAGCCAGGCGATTGCCGGGTAACAGGCGAAGGCCCCACCGGAGCCCGCGAAGATGAGGGAGAGGGCTAAACCCCGCTTTTTTTCGAACCAATTCCGGATGACGGTGGTAAAGGGGACCGATCCCATAAGACAGAGGCCCATACCGGCGATGATCCCGAAACTGACCCAAAAATGCCAGAGTTCATTTCCCCAGCAGGACAGGATTAAACCAAGGGATAACAAGATGGCGCCGAGCACCATTGTTTTCCGGGGGCCGGTTCGATCGACCAAGTATCCCGTTAAAGGAGCGGTGAGCCCGTAAATGAGAATATGAACCGAGAACATAGTGGCCGTGATATCCCTCGGCCATTTAAACTCTTCGAGCAGGGAAGGGAAAATGACTGAAAAGGAGTAACGCGATCCATAACCCAGAGCATAGGCAATCGTGCCGACGAAGGTAATGTACCAGCCGTAAAAAAAGGGAGAATTTTTCCGTTTACTTGCCACAATTTTCCTAAGTTGTTATCCTTTTCCTCGGCTGCGTCCGGGAAAAGTGACCCCTGAGGGGCAGCCCGAAGTCATGATAGCACAGTTTAAAAAATTCAAGCAATTAGTAAGAGGATTTTATGAAAACCTTCTTGCGATTTGGTTCGGTTTAGAGGTAAGATTGTTGCCCGTAAGTAGAAAAAAGGTTTTTTAAACCTTTCCTCTGTACTACTTACGTTCAATTTCTGAAAATTTTATTACGCATATTTTAATTTTATCTGTGTTTATCTGCGTTAATCTGCGTCCAATAAATTTTGGGTTGCGGCTATGCCGCGCTGTGCCCTCTATGGCCAATCGTCTTTTTATAATTTAGAAAGGAGGAGAGATGATGCTTGAGAAATTCAGCCTGAAAGGAAAAAGTGGAATCGTAACCGGTGGGGGGACAGGCTTGGGCAAAGGCATGGCAACTGCGGTTGCCCAGGCCGGAGCCGAGGTCTTGATCGTAGGAAGGAGGAAGGAAGTTCTGCAGAAAACGGCTGAAGAACTTAAAAAATACGGTGGGTCAGTGGTTCCCTTCCCGGCAGATCTATCTAAGATGGAAGATATTCCCCGGGTCGTAGCCAAGGCGATAAAAGAGTTCGGCAAGGTTGACTTCCTGATCAATAATGCCGGCACCATCCGCCGTGCTCCGTGCGAAGAGTTTTCCGAACCGGATTGGGATATCGTCATGCAGACGAATCTCAAAGGCCCTTTTTTCCTGGCCCAGGCTGTGGCCAAGACAATGATCGCCGCAAAGCGCCCCGGGGCGATTGTTAATATTGCTTCTCTGATCGCCTTCATCGGCGGGAAGAATGTTCCATCCTATGCGGCCAGTAAAGGAGGGATTAACCAGGTCACTAAATCCTTGGCCAATGGCTGGGCGCAATACGGAATCCGGGTGAACGCCATTGGACCCGGGTGGTTCACTACCGATTTGACCGAAGCTCTCCAGAAGGATAAGGAACGGTATAAAGACATCACCAGCCGTATTCCCTTGGGTCGCTGGGGAAATCCGGAGGAATTGGGAGGGGTGGCCGTCTTCCTGGCTTCCGATGCCTCCAGTTATATAAC
Organism: Pseudomonadota bacterium; assembly: GCA_018819135.1. Classification (GTDB taxonomy): domain Bacteria; phylum Desulfobacterota; class SM23-61; order SM23-61; family SM23-61; genus JAHJQK01. The sequence continues at coordinate 10,127 of JAHJQK010000037.1, forward strand.
CGGGCAGACCATCGTTGTAGATGGAGGGTGGATGAGCAATTGAAAACAGAAAATTTATATCGGACGCAGATTCACCCTGTTAAATATAGTGAACGGCTTAAATAAGTTGACATCCGATCGATTGCCATTGGTTCAACCCCCCCACCCTCTCCCTCCCCCTCGGAGGGGGGAGGGTAGGGAGGGGGTGAAATTACCGCTTCGCGCCGATGACTACTTTATTAAGTCGTTTCATATAGTAACCATTTAACAGGGCGAACGCAGATTGACACGATTAAATGAAACAAGTACAAGACATAAGCCGCAAGGGATAAAGCAAAAAAATAATGCCAAGCCTTTTTGCTGTTAATTCATTACTGACATAGGCCTTTTCTGCGCTTATCTGCGCAAATCTGCGTCCTTAGAATTTAGAGGTCTTGAATGCTTGATGGGCTTAAAATCCGCCCCTCTGGGGATAGCGCCGTCCTGGTGGAGTTTGAAAACCGGATTGATCCTGAGGTCAACCGGTCCGTGCGCTCCCTGGCGTTGGCCATCGCCTCCGAACCACTCCCGGGGATCAAAGAAGTTTTGCCCGCCTACCGAGCTCTGATGGTGATCTATGATCCACTGGAGATGGAATACCGGCTTTTAGAAAAAAAAATAAATTTTTGGATTAAAATAGCTAAAAATATAGATCTTCCACCCGGGCGATTTTTCCGATTACCCACAGTTTATGGGGCAGTACATGGGCCTGACCTCCAGCGGGTCGCTGAAACTACGCGTCTTTCACCGGAAAAAGTGATTCAAATGTTTTTCACAACCCGCTTTATGGTTTATTTTATCGGGTTTATCTGCGGCCTGGCTTATCTTGGGGGGCTTCCCGAATCACTCCGGGTCCCGCGTCTGGCAACTCCCCGGACCCTCGTGCCCGCGGGTTCGGTGGGGCTGGCCGGCGGGCAGGCGAATGCGATTTCAACGGATCAGCCTTCCGGCTTCAATTATATTGGACGGACTTTCGTCAACCTTTATGACCCCCATCTTTTCCCTCCGGTTTCTTTTTTATCGGGAGATGAAATTCAGTTTATACCGGTGGATGAAGAAGAGGCCGTGAAGGCTAAGGGTAAGCTGGCGGTAGATTTTCTATGAAGGGTTTTAAAGTTTCCAATCCGGGCGTCTTCACCACGATTCAAGATCTTGGGCGGCCAGGGTATATGAAATATGGCATACCGGCTTCAGGCGCAGCCGACAGGTTTTCGGCCCAAGTGGCCAATTTGCTCGTTGGCAATCCGCCAGGCGCGGCCCTTCTGGAAGTTACTCTTTTCCGGCTTGAACTTCTGGCCCTAAATGAGCTCATCATTGCCGTTACCGGCGGGAACCTTTCACCTAACTTAAATGGAAAATCTTTACCCATGTGGCAGGCTTTGGCTCTGCGGGAAGGCGATCGGGTGGCCTTCCGGGCAAGGAAGGAAGGATTTCGAGCCTACCTGGCGATTCAAGGGGGGTTTTCCATGAGGGAGTTTTTAGGCAGCCGTTCGGTTTTTGTTCGCGGCTTGATGGGCAATGTACTGCAAACGGGTGAGATCCTGGAAATCGCCAACCCAGTCCCGCCGTACATCCCCTTTAATAAAAATTTACAGGAGATGATCCCCATCTTTGCTAATAAAAATGAGTTGCGGGTGATCCTCGGCCCGCAGGATGATCGCTTTACTCCCAATGGGATAGAGACGTTTCTTACCTCTGCATACCGGGTGAGCTCCCAATCGGATCGTATGGGATATAGATTGGAGGGCTCAAAGATCGAACATCTGAAAGGTGCGGATATCATCTCCGAGCCCATCGCCCGCGGGGCGATCCAGGTTCCGGGAGATGGATTGCCTATCCTTTTGCTCTGGGATGCCCAGGTTTCCGGAGGTTACACCAAGATCGCCAATGTTATCTCTGCGGATCTGGACCGCCTGGCCCAAATCATGCCCGGGGAAAATTTGCAATTTAAATCTGTTACCCTGCAAGAAGCTCATGAAGCCCTCAGGGAAGAGAGGGCGGGCTTGGAACGGATCCGGAAGATGATAGAAGAAAGACGTCCTTAATAGGTTACGCCTTCTTTTAAATGAAATTCCCGGCCGCTTTCGGGGTCCGTTCGTTTTTTACCGAAATCAACGACCAGGTCTCTGATCACCGGGTAATTCTTCATGGGTTCAACCGTATATTCTCGGTCCGCTTCTAATAGGAAGTGGCAGGCTTTCTTGACTGTCCCGTCGACGGTAACCCGACAACTGGCGCAAAGACCTCGTCCGCAGAAGTAGTTGCGAAACGCTAAAGTCGGATCGAGGTTGGTATAAATCATCCGCATGGCCGCCAATAAAGTCAGGCCTTCACTCCAAGGAAGCGGATAGGTCCGATAATAGGGGATGGAGTCGGCATCAGGATTAAAACGGAAAATTTTTAAACGTATTTTCATTTCATCACCCCTTTTCCCCTTCTCCTTTTAATTTGCTCACGGGCATCCTGCCAACTTTATGCTCGCCGTTGACCAATTGGATTGAGGTATGGAAAGGCGTTTCATCGGTCTTAAGGAAATCCAGCCGGTAATGATGCCCCCTGGTTTCTTTACGCTCTAAAGCGGAAAGGATCACAATTTCGGCCAGGTCTAACATGCTTCGAACTTCATAGGCTTCCTGCACTTCGTAACAGAATCGCCGGATCGGGCTTACGGTTAGGCAGGGAAGGTCCTCGGCACGTAATTTCCGAACTTCAGCCAGGCCTTGGAACAGACCCGCCTCATCCCGCTCCAGGCCCATATATTTATCCATCACAGCTTGCAGTCGGGATTTAAGGGCAATGGGTCTTATGGCGTTGGCCTTGCTTTCTTTCCAGCGGGTGATAGTTTTATATTCCCTGCCTACGACCGCTTCCAAGGGAAGGGGGGGGCTGATTCCTCCTGGCATGTATGCGCAAGCCGCCTTTGCCGCCCGGCTGCCAAAGACCTGTGTTTCCGACAGAGCATTTCCAGACAGGCGATTGGCTCCATGAACGTTCCCGGTAACTTCCCCGGCCGCATACAAACCCGGAAGGTTGGTGCGGCCAAACTCATCAATGCGGATGCCTCCCAAGCAGTAATGGGCGGCAGGAGCCATTTCTAATTGATCGTCCCGTAGGTCGATCCCGACTTGTTTTAAATTGGTAAACTGGTGGAGCCAGGTTTCCAACCGCTCCGTCAAAACCTCGCGGGAATAGCGGGAATGGGATAAATCTACGAAAAATCCGCCGTGAGGGCTAGCCCTGCCCTGGGTCACCTGTTTTCTAATCGCCCCTATGAATTCATCCCGGGCCGGGAATCCCTGAATAAAGACCTCTCCTTGGCCATTCAGGACTCGCCCATCGAGAATATCCGGATTGAGAATGTATTCGTACTGCACCAGCCAGCCTCTGGCCGCCGGCGGATAAACTACAACCCCGGGGTAATAGAGAACCATTTCCAAATCGATGAGGTGGGTGCCGGCTTGATAGGCTATGGTCAGCCCTTCGCCGGTGGTATCCGGGGGAGTATCGGTAAAGGGCCATAACTCTTCATACCCGCCGGTAGCGATAATCGTAGCGCGGGCCTTAATTCCATGGATTGCCCCGGTCCGTATGTCCAGGTAAACTGCCCCGGCCACTCTTCCGTCTTGAAAAAGAAGTTTGACGGCCATTCCGTCCTCCAAAAGGAGGATGCCGGGCAAGGAGGCCATTTTTCGCTGCAGACCAGCGGCCAAGCCATAACCTCCGCCGATAAGGAAAAGATTGCGGGAATGGGTTTGTCCAGGACGTATGGAGGTGGCAAAAGAACCATCCGGATTTTTTTTGAACCTCGCCCCGTAGGCTTCCAGATCGTGAATCCGGTCTACGGCATCCTCGGCCAGGGCATAAACTAAATTGCGGTCGGCCAGCCCGCGGCCGGCCTTGATCGTATCCTGATAATGGTGAGCCGACGAGTCGCCCTCGTTGACGGCCCCTTCTACCCCCTCGCCGGCCATCGGGGTGATCCCTGAACGCGAAAGAGGGCCCTTGCTGAGGAGGATCACCTTTTTCCCGAGCTCAGCGGCGGTGATCGCCGCCCGGATGCCCGCCCCGCCGCCGCCGATGACCAGAATATCGGTTTCCTTTACTTCAAACATGATCATTCCCTATCAATTGTTTTTTTCCATTGCACGATGGTATGACAGTGGGGATCTTTATTTAGTACGTTGGTAAATTGTTGTAAGTCAAATTGGGGATTATATCCTTGGCGCATGCATAGATCCTGCTCGCAGTAAATCAGGCCTAATTTTTCTCCCTTTAGGCGTTTCCATTCCTCGGCAAAAGGGCAGTAAGTAACTTTTTTTTCCAGATAATTCTCCTCGGCCCGGATCTTTTCCGACACCCAGGCCAGGGGGAGGGGCAGGTCATAGAACTGGGACAGGTTTTGCACGGTGAGGGGTAATCCTCGGGACAAAACTTCTTCTTTAATCTTCAAGCCCCTGGCTTCTCCGTATTTGTGGATGGCCTGCCGGATCGCCTCTTCTCCGGCCGGGCCGAATTTGTCAACCACTTCCCGGCTTACATAGTAATGCAGCATGGCTAAAGTCCGGGCCATTTTGTCGACGATTTCTCTGACCTCTTCCTGGGTAAAAATTTTTTCATCGGGCATGAAAACACCTCTCAATGATCGTTTCCTATGAAATATATAAACAAGATGGTTTGGTGTCAATCGGAAAGGGATCCAGCCAAATTTTCCTTGACGAAGGAAGTCAGGTTTTCTATTCTGGGAAAGGCCGTCTCATTCAGCCGGAGAACTGGACGCTTTTCCTGATAAGAAAGCCCTTCAGGAGTATATGGCCAAGGTAATAACCAACTCGGAACCCGGGAAGAAAGGAGAGGGTAATGAAAATTGTCAGCGTTCACGCCCATGTAAACAGGGAGCTCTGTACGGGATGTAAGACTTGTGCCATGGTGTGTCCGGTTTATGCGGTTACCGTAAAAAGGGAAAATGGTAAACCTCGAGTGGACATAGACATCCGCAAGTGCGTTGGGTGTTGGAACTGCGAACAACGCTGTCCAGAGCATGCCATAAACATGGAGCCCTGTGAACCCTATCCTTTGCAAACCGATATTTCTCGCTGGGACTATAAAGAAATAGAAGCTTTATGTCGTAAGGCCCGTTTTCATCCCCAACAGGTGGTTTGCTATTGTTCGGCCAGCCGGGCGGAGGAGCTGGCTGCGGCTGTTTTGGCCGGCGCCAAGACCCCGGATGCTGTCGTTTTGGCCACGGGCATCGGGGCTGGATGCGGGATTGAATGCAATCAGCCGATCCAGCGGTTTTTAGAGGCAGCCGGCTGGCGGCCAGAACGGAGAAAGGATTCCTATCAGTGGTACGGTCGAACCACGACCGTCTGGGAAGTCTCCCCGGAAGTCAAGGCCAATCATCCCGGGTTTCGTTTCCTGGAGGATCGGGAACTCATGGATCGCATCGTCAATGCTCCGGTGAAGCCCTGAGGTTCGAAACTCTAACCCCTGGAGGTAGACATCATGGATCGAGAAACAATTTCCCCGGCCGGCCCCCGTATATCCCAGTATGGAGTGGACCCGAAATATATTGTCAAGCGCGGGGCAGAATTGGAAGGAATGACCGGTGTCTCCCTAAGGGATCTATTTCCGGATATGCCTAAGGTCATCTACCCTGCCAGCCAGGGAGAAAAAAACATCCGCCAAAAAACCGAGGCAGCGCTGGCCAGGATAAATTTTTCGAAGATCAAATCTGGAAATACGGTAAACATTTTGGCCTCCCACCATGGTTTTACTTTCCTCGGAGGCAAACCTTACGCGGAGATGCTGCGCACCGTCAAAGATTTTGTGGAGCGGGAGACATCCGCTAAGGAAGTTCGCTTGCGGGCAGGCCTGGGAATGCGCTTCCGCGAAACCGAAGAATACATCAAGGCTCATGGCCTCGATGAATATTTTAAAGGGAAAGCCTTAGGGATCGCTCCCATCGATGCCGGCATTCCCATCGAGACCTGTTTAGGAACACTCTACGGGCTGCGGCGGGCGTATGATGCGGATGTTATCATCCATGCCCATAACAGCGATGTCCGCGAAGTTCACTTCCATCGCCAAGTAGACCGGGCGGTGAAGCCTTTTGGCATGAGCTATGCCCGGGCAGAAACCCGTTCCACTTACCACATGAACATGGGACCCCGGGCAGCCAATTTCGTGGCTCGGGCTATTTTCGACTCCGACTTTGTTCAGAGTAAGTATAGCTTCTCCATTTTTATGATCATGTCCCCGGCGGGGGTAGTGAACATTGATGCCGACAATGATCTTTATGCCCTCAATGATCGGGTCACCGTGGGGGGGATGAAGCATTATGGGAAGATTATCAATCTGCTCGGGGAGATAGATGAATGTGTCGTCATCCTGGATTTCCCTTGTCCCGTCCCCTATGTGTTTGCCGCGGGGGTAATCTATGCCAACATGGTGGGGGCCAATATCGACCTCTTTGATCTGGACAACCCTCTGCCCCCCTATACCTGGTACACCGAGACTTTTTATAATGAGCGGGGAAAGCCTTTGATTCCGGGCATTCCCCCGGTCAACCCGGCGATCAAAATGGTGGTACACAACTACGCCTGGACCGGCTATCCGGCGACATTCTTCGCCGAACATACACCCACGATCATGGTCGGGCGGGAACAAGCCGAACTTTTCAACCGCGATCCTATGAACTTGAACTACATGAAGCACGCCCTTCTGGCGGAAAATTTGGATGCGGCTATGGAGTTTGCTTACCGCACGACCAAAACGGATAAGGTGATCATTTTCGATGGCGCAACCGGAGGGGTAAACGTTAGCCGACCGCTGGCCGGTCATTTGCTCAGGGTGTCTCCGCAAGTGAACGAGAGAGTGGGCCAGACCTTAATGCCCAAATGGCTGGCTCAGAGAGATGTTGATTTAAAACTACTCAACGAAGTAGCCTGAGAGAAATTAATAATCCTTAATGGGACGCAGATGAATGCAGATTTTTGGAAATTTTTTAGAAATTTTTCTGCGTTGATCTGCGAAAATCTGCGTCCTAATGAATTGCCTATCAGAAGAAAGGACTGCCGATGGATGAGAATCGTTTGAAAGTTTTAGCCGAGATGTTCATGAAGGCCGAACAAATGCGTAAACCCATTCCTCCCCTTACCGAATCAGATCCGGAGATCACGGTGGATGAAGCCTACCGCATCCAACTCCGGGTCATAGAAATGAAAAAATCTTCAGGTCAGGTGGTGGTGGGGAAGAAAATCGGCATCACCAGCCGGGCCATGCAGACCATGCTGGGGGTTAATGAGCCCGATTACGGGCACATTCTCGATGGGATGGTGGTCATGGAAGGAGAGCAGATTCGCTCTGCCGACCTGATCCAGCCCCGCATCGAAGGAGAACTGGCTTTTATATTGAAAGAGGACCTTAAAGGCCCCGGGGTGACCCTCGTGGATGTGATCCGCTGCAGCGAAGGGATAATTCCCTCCCTGGAGATCATTGACAGCCGGATTTTAGACTGGAAAATCAAACTTCCGGACACGGTTGCGGATAACGCTTCCAGCGCCCGGATCGTTCTCGGGGGAAAGATCGCCCCCACTTTGGGTTTAGACCTTCGCACCGTGGGAATGGTCTTGGAAAAAAACGGGGAAATCGCCGCCACGGCAGCAGGGGCGGCGGTTCTCGGGAATCCGGCGCAGGCGGTGGCCTGGCTGGCCAACAAACTTGCGGTTTACGGCATTACCCTGCGCAAGGGAGAGGTGATCCTCTCGGGATCTCTGACCGCGGCCATGCCTGTAAGCTCGGGGGATTTTATTCGGGCCGATTTCGGAACACTGGGGGATGTGAAGATCAAGTTTGCCTAAAATGCTGCCAAGTCTTTGGCCAGGATAAAGATCGTTAATAAAATGGATCTCAACCTTCTTCAAAAAACTGAACTATGGATCGAAGGGATTTCCCTTCAGAATGCCCATCTGGACGCCATCGCTGCCCAGGTGGCCGCCGTTTTGGAATTGGAGCCCCGAGAAGTTATGGTAGTAGATGTGCGGGAGGATCATCTGGTCCTTGATATCCTTCGTCCGGTGCTCAAAGCCAGCCAGATCAGCGGGAAAGGCGAAGAGATCTTACGGCGGATCTCTGCCATTCCAGGTGTGTATCTCTCTGCAAAGGCGTCTTTACATGCCGAGGGCGCCCTCGGATGGGTTTATCTCGATCGCGATGATTACCAAGCGACCTGGCCTAAGGCTCGACAGATAGGGAAAGGAATCCAGGAGCGAGTAGCTAAAAGGGCAATCATTTTTTCCACTGGAGTGGAAGTTGAAAAAGGACTCATTGCGGATACCAATTTTCCTCTGATTGAAGAGTGCCTCAAGAGAGAGGGGTATACGGTCTCCTTCGGAGGTGTGTTGTCGGATAACATAGGAGCCATCGCCTACCAGCTGGAAAAAGCCCTGGATGAAGGATTTGGGCTGATTCTGACTACCGGTGGAGTAGGCGCAGAAGAGAAAGACTGCACGGTTGAATCTGTCCTCCGGGTAGACCCTTCCGCTGCCACACCTTACATTTTGAAATTCGAGGCGGGCACGGGAAGGCATGTAAAAGATGGGGTACGAATCGCGGTGGGAAAAGTGGGGATCTCTCGACTCGTAGCTCTGCCCGGCCCAACGCGGGAAGTGGGGCTTGGCCTGGACCGTCTTCTTGAGGGTTTGGATAGAGAATGGGATGAAAAGCAGATTGCCGACCACATCGCCTCTGGCCTGAGGAAAAAATGGCATGAGTATGGGTCAGGATCTGGCCATCCGTAGAAAAAAAGTCATGATAAAAGATTATGATACTCTCCTGACCGGATGGACGGCAGAGGATCCTTTCTACGAAGAAATCTTTAGTAGCCTCGAAGAACGGAGTTGGCGGGCATCCCTTCGATCCCGGTCTGACGGATGGATCGGCGGAATCCCTTGGGCCAGAAAAGCGGCAGAGACCATAAGACTGGAAGCAATCTGGAGGAAGCAGAGCGGGGAGAAAGTGTTCGCCGGCGAAGAGATCGCTGAATTTATTGGGCCTCTCCAGCAGATCGTCAAATTCGAAAACCTGGTCATCGGCCTGATCTCCAAACCTTCGGGCATTGCCTCGGCCGCTCAAAAGGCCAAGCAGCTTTCGGCCGGGAAAGTTCGCCTGGTAAGCGGGGGGTGGAAAAAACATCCGTTTTTGGTAAAGGACATGGTTCTGGAGGCGGTGACCGCCGGGGGCATCGCCCACCGCATCGTTGATGAGCCTTTTATTTATTTAGACAAAAATTATGTCCGCATCTTCGGCGGGATTTCCCGGGCCCTTCAGGTGGTGGCTTCTCAATCTGGAACCAAAGTTATCCAGTTACGGGGCGAATTCTCGCCTATCGCCGAAGAGGCTCAGGAAGCCCTTAGGCATGGGGCGCAGGTTTTGATGGTTGATACAGGCGCCCCGAAGGACTTAGACGAGGTGATGGGGATCATGAAAAAAGAAAAGGCTCAACCAAAAGTCAGGGTAGCTTTCGCTGGCGGAATCAAGCTCAAGGATATCCCGCTTATTATTGAAAAAGGGGTGGATATCCTTGACATCGGGGCGGCCATTCTTGATGCCCCCTGGCTGGAACTGACCTATGATGTGATAGGCCAAGCAAAGAATTAGGCAGAAAATCGCCAAGAGCATAGCGCATAGTGGTTCTTTTCAAAACGCTAAATTGATACGATAAAGTTAACCCCTCCCCACCGCCCTTTTACCTATTAAACTTAGGAAAGGGGGGAAAAAGGTATCGCCGGAGTTGTTAAAGTGCAAGCAAGGATCGAACAGTTTCGTGGGTGGATGGAGAGTCAGGGGATTGATGTTTCCGTGCTCTTAAAACCCCATGACGTCCTATATCTATCAGGATCCGCCCCGGTGTGCTCCGGGCTTCTGATTTTTCGCCATTCTCCTCCCGTGCAGGTATGCATCTGGCTCGATGGCGCGGAAGTAAAACGGAATAGCTCCTTCGCCCAAGTTGCCGGCTACCGTTTTCCCGAATCTTCCATGGCCGAGAAGATGGCCAACCTAATCCAGAAGAGCTTGGATTCTCTTTATACCATCGGCATCGAGAAAGATTATATAACCGCACGATTCCTGGAAACCCTGCAGGGGTCTTTTCCCCGGGTTACTTTTGTTTCCATTACCCGGGCCCTGGATGAAATGCGGGCCGTCAAAACTCCTCAGGAGATTCTTTTTCTCAAGAAAGCAACGGTTATGGCCGACGCCGGAATGAAGGCCGCCTGGGCTGCCGTTAAGCCGGGCGTTACGGAGATCGACATTGCCGCCGAGGCCGAGTACGCGATGCGTAAGGCCGGAAGCGAAGGGCTGGCCTTTGGAACCATGGTGGCTTCCGGGCCCAGAACACTCCTGGCCCATCCTTATGCTTCTCGAAGAAAGATCGGCAAAAAAGATGTTGTGGTCATTGATTTGGGGGCTAAATACCGAGGCTATTCATCCGATCTTTGCCGGACCACGTTTACGGGGAAGCCTTCCGTCGAGCAAAAACAATTTTTAAAGATCCTCCTGCAAGCGCAGAAGAGTGCTTTCCAGACTGCCCGGCCGGGTGTAAGCAGCGGTCAGGTTTACGCAGCGGCGGAAAAAACCCTTGCTGCCGGGGGATATGATAGGTATCTTCCCTCAGATATTGGCTACGGGAGCGGCCTACGGCAATCCGAGTTTTTTCCAGTCATTCTAAAAAAAGGGCAGGATATTTTACAGCCGAGTATGGTGGTGGCCCTTTTTCAAACGACAGCCTATCGGCGGCGAATCGGAGGAATTCGAGTTGAGGACCAAATCGTAATCCGTCCCAAGGGATATGAAAAATTGTCTCAATTTCCCCAGCCTCTTTTTGATTGAAAGGAAAAATGGAAATGGTGGGTGCAGACTTTCGTTCTTGGTTGGCAGCCTGGGAGAAGAATGGCTGGCTGGCACGAATTTCCAAGCCGGTCAATCCCCGCTATACCCTGGGGGCGATTACCAAAAAACTGGAAAAAGAGGGCGGGGTTTTTTTTCAGCAGATTTCCGGGTATTCGATCCCGATGGCCGGCAATTTCTGTTTCTCCCGAAAGGCTTTAGCCGCAGCGTTAACCATAGAAGAAAAGAACCTGATTCCCACCTTCAGAAAGGCGATGGAAAAACCCCAGCCCTGCGAGATTGTCGCGCGGGCTCCTTTCCATAAAAATGTGATCACTAAAGAGCTCAATCCTCTAAAGATTTTTCCCATTCCTACCTATCACGAGCAAGATGCCGGCCCCTACATCACTGGCGGTGTTCTCATCGCCAAAGATCCGGAAACGGGTATTCGTAATGCTTCCATCCATCGGATTCGAGTTTTCGACGATGGAATCATGAGTCTTCTGATTCTGCCCCGGCACTTAGATTTATGTTTACAAAAATGCCTTGCCAAAAAAATCCCCATGGAAGTAGCGGTGGCCATTGGTGTGGACCCCTTTACGATGCTGGCTTCCCAGGCCATTCTGCCCTTGGGAGTCGATGAGCTGGAAGTGGCCAACGCTATGCGACCTTCTTCTCCCCTGAAGCTTGCCCGATGCCGCACCGTGGAGGTAGAAGTCCCGGCTGATGCGGAGATCGTCCTGGAAGGAATCATTGATCCCTCCCAGACCCGAGTGGAAGGACCCTTTGGAGAATTCCCCCGCTATTACAGCCCGCAGGCTTCCCGACCTACCTTCCGCCTGACGGGCATCTGTTACCGGAAGGATCCTTTTTTTTACTCGATCCTTCCCGCAGGCCGGGAGCACCTTCTCCTGGGCGCTATTCCCCGCGAGGCGAGCATTCTTGCCGATGTACAACGGGCGGTTCCCTCGGTACGGGCGGTCCATCTAACTTATGGAGGCACCTGCCGTTATCATTTGGTCATTTCCCTGGCTAAGAAGGACGAAGGGGAAGCCCGCGTAGCCATGCTGGCCGCTATGGTTAACAACGCCGATATCAAGCATGTTGTAGTCGTGGATGAAGGGATTGACATCTTCGATATGGAACAGGTCGAATGGGCCATGGCCACGCGGTTTCAGGGAGATCGCGACTTATTGGTCATTCCCCAAATTCAAACCTCCTCCCTCGATCCTTCTTCTGCGGCAGGCATCGGGACCAAAATGGGTATCGACGCCACCGCCCCTTTGGGAGGTCTTCAGGAAGGGTTTAAGCCGATCGCCATTCCGGGATTGGAAAATATTGATCCTAAAGATTATTTCTGATAAGAATTTTAGTATCAATTTAGCGTTTTGAAAAGGCCCGCTAAATTTCATTGAAAAATGAAAATTGCCAATTGAAAAATGCAAATTTCTCTGAAAAGCTTTAATCATTTTGAAATTTTCAATTTAATTTTTGCATTGAGCATTGAAGGTTAGCCAAATTTTTTTAAAGGGTTCAACTGTTACAAAAAATCGATAAAGGAGGTTACTGATGAAAACCAGAGTTAGTTTGATTTTAGGATTATTTTTTCTTCTTTGGGCCATCCCCTCAATCGCCATGGAATCAGTAAAAATTCGTCTGGGCACCTTTAGGCTGGGAAGCTCCTGGTATATCTACGGGGCGCTCATGTCCGATATGCTCCGGGCCGGGCTTCCGAAGGACTCGACGGTAGATGTCCTCCCCCATGCTGGCGGGGTAGGGAATCCCAAGCTGGTTCAAAGCGGGGAAGCGGAATTGGCCTTGGGGTTTAACGTTACGGCCAAATGGGCCATGGAAGGGAAAATGGCCTACGATAAGAAGTTGCCTAACTTGATTGTATAGGAAATTCCTTTTTGGACACGGATTCACCCTGTTAGATGTTTACTATCTAACAGGGTAAACACAGATTATCAGGATAAACTAAAAAGAAAATAATTATCTGCGGTTATCTGCGTAAATCTGCGTCCTATTAAATTTAAAAATGCAACTAATCGGAAACAACGATGGCAAAATCCGGGCATAAAAGCGAGCACATGCCGCAATTTTTGCATTTTTCCATCTCATCGCTCTCCGGGGGGAAATAACCCCGGGAATTTATCTTTTGCGCCGGCTTCAGGATTTTCGCCGGACAGAATTCCATGCAGATTCTGCAACCCTTGCAGTATTTATCTTCTATGTATAGTTTGGGCATGGTGTTTTTCAATCTCCAAATTCTTTTAGCCACAGAGGGCACAGAGAGCACAGAGAGCACAGAGAATTCATAAAATCAAAAGTCAAAACCCCCAATTTTGGTTTTGGCATTTAACGTTTGAATTACTTTCCTTTCGTCTCTGGGGCCTCTGTGACCTCTGTGGCCATTCCTTTATTTTGAAATCGATCAATGATCTTCTGGTAAGATTCCAGCCATTCCGGCTGATCCTTGTCCACGAACTCTCCAGCCCAGAATTGGCCCCTTTTTAAAGATTCTCTTTCTTTCTCTTTGGAGAGGCGAATTGCTTGAGACCGATACTTCTTCATCATCTTAGCCGGTTCTTCTTTCCAGTGGGTGGGGCATTGGGTCATGACCTCGATGAAGGCCAGCCCTTTCTTACGAATTCCTTTTTCTATGGCCTGAATACACTGCTGGGGGTGGGCTGTGGTCCAGCGGGCCACATAGCTTGCCCCGGCCGTGATGGCCATTTGGCACAGATCAAAAGCGTTCTCCACATTTCCGTAAGGGGAGGTGGTCGAGGGAATGCCGCGGAGGGTGGTAGGGGAGGATTGGCCGCCGGTCATTCCGTAAAGGTTATTATTCATGCAAAGGATGGTCATGTCCAGGTTGCGGCGGCAGGCTTGAATGAAATGGTTTCCCCCGATCGCCGCGACATCTCCATCTCCCGTAATGACGACAGCCCTCAATTCCGGGCGGGCCAGGAGTGCACCCGTGGCCACTGCCGGCGCTCTTCCATGGAGGGACCAGATGGCATCAAAACCTAAGTATTGGGAGGTCACCCGCGCCGAGCACCCAATTCCCGCAATAAAACAGAACTGGTCGCGGGGAATGCCATCTTTCTTTACCAGGTGATCGACGGCATTCAGGGCATAGTTCAGTACCTGACCGATGCCACAGCCGGGGCAGAAGATGGTGGGAAACCGGTCTCCGCAAACCCCGGTTTCTTTCAAATATTGCAACATGGGGTGTTTCATTTTCAGATTCCTTCACCGCAGAGATATTTTCCAATGACCTCTTCCACTTTATTTATGATCAGATCCGGAGAATGCAGTTGACCCAGGCAGGGGATCGGAATGAAGTTTTTCGCTCGGTCTCGCAGCGCCTCCCTCAGGGGGTGGATCATATATCCCAAATTCATTTCCGGGAAGAAGATATTCTCCATCTGGCCGACCATGGAGCGGATCTTACCGTCGGGAAAGGGCCAGAGGGTCTTCAGGCGGAGGAAACCCAAGTCTGTCATTCCTTTGCCCCGCAATTCCTGGACTGCCTCCAAGGCCGAACGGGTCGTGGTCCCGTAGGCTACCACGAGATTCCTACAGCCCTTCAAGAAGAATCCTTCTACCTGGGCAATTTCGTCGGCATGATCTTCGATCTTTTGATAAATTCGGCTCACACAGGCCAAGTGCATTTCCGGGGTGTACTTGGTGACGTTTCCATCCGGGTGATGCACCAGCCCCACGACATTAACCCGGTATCCATCGCCCCAGGCGGGCATGGGGGGAACCTTCCCTTCATAGGGTTCGTAGGGGAGATACTTCTCTAAGGGAATCCCCAGATCCTGGGGTTTAATCCGGTTGATAACTTTAACCTTGTCCCTGGCGGGGACGGTCAACCTCTCCCGCATGTGGGCCACTGTTTCGTCGGCCAGTAAAATCACGGGTACGCGCCATTCCTCTGCGTAGTTAAAGGCCTGGATGGTAAAATCAAACATCTCCTGTACCGACGACGGCGCCAGGGCGATGAGGGCTCCACCGCCATGGTGGCCCCACCTGGCCTGCATTACGTCTTCCTGGGAAGAAGTAATATATCCCTGTCCCGGCCCCGGCCGCTGGACATTGACGATGAGCAATGGAGTCTCGGACATGATGGCAAAGGAGACCGCCTCCATCATGAGGGAAAAACCCGGCCCGGAAGTAGCCGTCATGGCCTTGACCCCGGCCCAGGATGCCCCGATGAGGGAGCAAGCCGATGAAATTTCATCTTCCATCTGGATGAACCGGCCTCCCACCTGGGGCAACCGTTCCGCAGCTTTTTCCATAATTTCTGAAGCGGGGGTGATGGGGTAACCGGCGTAATACCGGCAGCCGGCGAAGATCGCCCCTTCCACGCAGGCATCGCTCCCGAAAAGATAATAGTCTCCCGGGGGGAGGGGTCCTCGCAAGACCTTTTTCGCCTCCTCTTCGGTAAGAAGGGGCTCAAAGGCCGTATGATCATTAACGGACATATTCGATCCCTTTCTGAAAAGCCTTGAGGTTTTGCGCCAGAGTCTTGGGGGGGACGGATTCCCCGATCGCTCTCTCCAGGGCCTGGGGAGAGACGGCCCCGGTCAACTGACAAAGGGCTCCGAGCGCCACCATGTTTTGAAATCTCTTATTGCCGGCTTTAAGAGCGATCTCGGCAGTGGGGATTTTGACCACCTGGATGTCTGAACGGGGAACTTCCTTTAAGACCGTAAGCGGGTCGATAATCAAAAAACCACCGGGCTTGAGGTCTTTAAGGTAAACGTCCAGAGCGGTTTGGGATAGAGCTACCAAGACATCGGCGGAGCGAACTTTCGGGTAATGGATCTCTCCGTCGGATAATACAATTTCCGATTTGCAGGCCCCACCTCGCGACTCAGGCCCGTAGGATTGGGTTTGTACAGCGTTCTTTTTATCGTGGAGAGCAGCGGCCACTCCCAGGATCTTGCCGATGGTTACAACCCCCTGGCCGCCGAATCCGGCGATACGAATCTCATACCGTTTCATTCTTATTTCCTTCTCTATTCAGGGCCTTATCAAAATCTAACCTATCCTTTAAGGGACCTGGCCCTTTCATCTGCTTCGAGCATGGCCTGGTACAGTTTTTTCTCATCCACGGGAAAAGGCATATTGTGTACAGAGCTCCCTGGAGCACAGGTGCGCTTAAGCCCTTCCCAGAATAGGGGATCCTCGGCGTTGGTAAGCCCGATTTCCTTCAGAGTTAAGGGGAGTCCCAGCTGAGAATAGAAGGGGAGAATAACCTTTAATTCATTTTCATTCTTTTCCAGGCAAAGCTGCACGATGGTGCCATAGGCCACCATTTCTCCGTGGAGATTTTGATGGATTTGCGGGAGGACCGTCAGCCCGTAAAGAAGAGCGTGGGCTACGGCAATGCGAAACTTCGAACCTCCCAGACCCCCAATAATGGCAGTCAAAAGAATGTCAGCTTCCACGACCCTTTCCACGGCGTTGGAATTCCGCTGCGCCTCAACATCCGTGTTAGCTTCCAACCCCAATGAAAAAACAGTCTCTTTGACCTGAGTGGATAAGGTCATAGCAGCTTGGGTAGCTGAATCGTGTTGCTGGGCCTGGTCATAACCCGGCTTTCCTTCATACCATTTAGCCAGGGCGTCCCCCATGCCCGCCGCTAATAGACGTTTAGGAGCCCGGGACAATGTGGCAGAATCGACCAATACTAAGTCGGCACCTTTGCCATTCACCGTCGCTTGCCTTACACCCTTTTCGTAGACCACAGCTACGGCGGAGGCTGCCGAGCAAGTAGCCCCGCTGGTGGGAATGGTCACTAAAGGAACTTTCATCCGATCCGCGACCATGCGAGAAGTGTCAATGGCTTTGCCTCCTCCCGTTCCCACGATAAAATCTAAATTTTGCTGGCGGGCGAGGGCCTCCAACCGGGAAATTTCACCGAGACTGCATTCATCTCCAAAAAGAACAAAGGAAGGAGAAAGGCCAGCTGCTGCCAATCGATCCTCTAAAGTTGGCCGGACAATGGATAAAACCAATTCGTCCCCCAAAACCAGCGGGCGACGGCCAATTCCCTTGAGATAATTTCCAGCTTCCGCCAGCACCCCCTCCCGTTGAATGTACTGCTTGCACCCTACGAATATATCAATCATCTTTTTTTATCCTCTTTTCTCCTTTTTGGACACGGATGAACACAGGTTATTATACAAAGCGTCTTTAATTTTTGCGCATATTTCCAACAACCTCCTATTGTCTGTCATTCCGGGCTTGACCCGGAATCCAGTCTGTTTTCTGGATTCCCGCTTTCGCGGAAATGACGAATCATGCGCATTTATTTATGTCGCTATGTATAGGATATTAAATGCAAAAAAATAAATATCTGTGAATATCTGCGAAAATCTGCGTCCCAATTAATTTAAAACCGGTCTTTTAAAGATCCCCTTTGCGGGGGCCGCCATGGACGAGAAGGGGAAGTAAATTTCCATCCTTATCGAAGCGCAGGGGTTGGGGGCCTTCCAATATTTCCAGGTCCGCTCTTTTTTCCAATTCTTCTCCGTAAACTTCGGAAACTTCTGTTTCGTCCACTTGCAAAGTGTTTTTAATGCGCACAATCTTACTCTTTTCCGGAGGCGTCAGGCCAATGGACCCCAAAGCCACCTTGATGGCTTGTTGGTCGTTTTCAAAATGCATGGGAACGGCGGCTTTTTCCAAGCTGATGCCAGTAATGCAGTTCATGTAGGTTGCCTGATAGTTGATCTTGTCCACCAGCCTTTTGGTCGTTAAGTCGGCCAATCCAATTCCCGTGGCGTTACCGTTGGAATTGGGGGTCAGGTCGCGGACAAAGAGTCTTTTGACGTCCGTCGGATGGGGAAAGACTCCTATTAGATCGCGGTTTCTCCCGGTGACATTCGGGTCAATCCCCGTGCCGCTGATATCTTTGCCCATCTCATCCACGATTAAAAGGTCGATATCGTTGAAAGGAAGCCGGGGCATCATCTGCTTGGCCGTCTCCAGCAGTTCCCGTTCCTTCGTTTCCAGTTCTTCAGGTTTCAGGACCACGATTTTCGCTGTTTCGTCATATCCGTTTTCCACCATCGCCAGTCCGCACAAAACGGGAGCTTTCTTCAAGACCTCCCTTCCCGCATCGACGATGATTTTGGGAAAGGTATATTGGATGGCCGCCTTGTGGTAATACTCCGCCCCTTTCTGCTTGCCCATGCCGATGGCCATGATCTTCATCAACCCGCTCTCGATCGGGGCCTTGAATTTGGTGTGGGGCTTGATGCGGTTCGCCACAATGATCCAATCCGCTTGCGAGGCATTTTTATCAATGAAGACCGGGACACCGTCTTCGGTCTTGCTGATCTCCACGACTTCCATGGAGGAAAGAACGGGGGCTCCGGTGAAAGCCTCCGTCACGTTATAGTGGGCGAGCAGGTCCTTTTGCCCTTCGGCCGTCGCCCCTCCGTGACTGCCCATGGCGGGAAAGATAAAAGGTTTTGCCCCTAGGGACTTTAGGTAGGCCACGGCTGCTTTCAAAATCACCGCAATGTTGGCCACGCCCCGGCTCCCGGCAGTGAGGGCTATACGTTGACCGGGTTTGACGCGACCTTCCAGAGAGAGTTTTTTCAATTCAGCTTGCACCGTTCCCGGAATATCCTGGACCACCGTGCGGTCGAACTTCTGACGAATTCGATATACTTGCGGGTAATTCATGATCATGACCTCCTTAAGAAAGCATAGCGCAGAGCGCATGGAGCATAGCGTAAAAACCATTCCAGGGTACCAACATGGAAAATATCCTCCGACGCTTTGCGCTATGCTCTTGGCGTATTTTTATTTAAAGACTTCAATGGCCATGTCCGGGCAGATTTGTCCACACATGGTGCAGCCGGTACACTCCCCGGAATTTTCAAAAAGGACGAAATGAAATCCTTTATCGTTAAAATCTTCTGCAAGGCGAATCATTTTTTTGGGGCAGGTAATCAGGCAAAGTTGACAGCCTTTGCACCGTTCTCTATCGATGGCGATCTTGCCCATTATTCTTTTCCCATTTCAAATTTATTAGGACGCAGATAAACGCAGATTTACAGGATTATAAAAACGACGCAGGGCATAAGGCCCAAGGCGCGCAAATCCTGTAGGGGCACGAAGCATCGTGCCCCTACTAAACTGATTCCTGATCACTGACTACTAACATTATTATTTTCTGCGTGCATCTGCGTCAATCTGCGTCCCAAATATTATTTCTGTTTTGCGGCGGCTTCGGCGCCGCGGCGCAGCGCTTCTTCATTGACCGCAAGCAATTCTTGGCGATGTTCGGGGATCATCCGCCGCAAAGCGACAATGACTGACTCCAGGGAAACGACCCCTCTCCCTTCCACATAGGCTCCCAGTGCCGCCATGTTCGTAACCTGAATCGCCCCTGCTTCCTCGGCAATTTTATTCGCTGGAACCTTGATGACGGTCAGGTCGGTCCGCTGGGGTTCCCGCTCCACCAGGGAAGAGTTGATCATAAGAAATCCCCCCGGCTCAATGGAGATTTCAAATCGATCCAAGGAGGGTTTATTCATAGCTACGAGGGAGGAGGGATGACGGGTCACGGGGGACCCGACCCGGTCCGAACAAATCATGACGGTGCAGTTAGCTGTACCCCCGCGCATCTCTGGTCCGTAGGAGGGCATCCAGGTTACATTCTTTCCCTCGTGCATCCCGGCATAACAAAGAAGCTGTCCCATGAGCAGGATGCCTTGCCCTCCAAAGCCTGACATGATTACTGATTCATGCACGCTAAACTCCGTTTAAAAAACCATTAGCCACAGAGCACACAGAGAACACAGAGGAAAAGAAAAATAAAATAGTAATCAGTGAATAACAAAGAGCAGATATTTTATTTTGTTTGAACATTATTCTTGTTTGTTTTTAAACTCCCGGTGCTCTCTGTGCCACTAACGTTCAAACTCTGAAAATTTTGTTAAGATTTTTTATAAAGATTTTTATCTGAGTTTATTTTCGTTCATCCGTGTACTAAGTTGTTTTTTGTTCTAAAGATTTTGGCTATAACTCTGTGATCTCTGTGACCTCTGTGGCAAAATATTTTAACTTCCTTTGGGATTCGCAAACTCTCCCAGCGGATAATAAGGAATCATATTTTTTTCGATCCACTTTACCGCATCCAGAGGCGAGACTTTCCACTGCGTGGGACACATGGAAAGGCATTCGACGAGGGCAAAGCCTTCATCGTTCAGCTGGACTTCGAAGGACCGGCGGATTGCTTTAGCTGCCTGGTTGATATGTTTAACGTCGTGGATAGAAACTCGGGCGATAAAAGATTCCGGAGAAACACCAGCCAGCATTTCAGCCATGCGCAGCGGATAACCACCGGTTCGAGGATCGCGCCCCCCGGGAAAGCTGGTGGTCTTCTGACCCAGAAGGGTAGTTGGGGCTTGTTGGCCACCGGTGGCGCCAAAGACCGCGTTGTTGACGTAGATTACGGTGATCCGTTCGCAACGGGCTGCGGCATGGACGATTTCCCCCGTACCGATAGCAGCCAGGTCGCCATCACCCTGGTAGGTAAAAATAATACATTCGGGAGCGGTCCGCTTCAAGCCCGTAGCCACAGCCGGTCCACGGCCGTGCAACCCCATGGTCATGTCGCATGCAAACTGTTTCCAATTGCGAACTGAACATCCCGCGGAAGTGACCCCGATGGCTCTACCTACGATGCCCAAGTCATCCATGGCTTCCCCTACCAGACGCTGAACGATTCCATGACCACACCCCGGACAATAAGGGTAAGGGAAATCGGTTAAAGAATCAGGTCTTCCGAAAATCTTCTTCATGAAAGAAAAGCCTCCCCAACAAATCTCAAGCACCAAATTACAAATAAATTCGAAAGAGTCAATTCCCAAAATCCAAGGGGGGTTGTCTTTCTGCTTTGGTCATACGGACATCGCCTTTTGGAATTTTCTCTATAACTTTCCCATCACCCTTTTAATTTCTTCATAAACTTCGTCGGGATAGATGATTTTCCCTCCGCCCTGGCCCAGATGATAGATGGGAAAATCCGGACCGACTACGCGCTCTAAGTCTTCCTGCATCTGGCCGGCGTTCATTTCGACGTCAAGGAAAGCCTTGGCCGTTTGCCGGAGCTTGGCCAGGCCTTTCTGAGGAAAGGGCCAGAGAGTAATCGGCCGGATCATCCCCACTGGCAATCCTTCTGCTCGGGCGACCTGAACTGCATCGAGTGCTACCCGGGCCGCACTCCCGAAGGCCAGTACTACGAGCTTCGCTCCGTCGAGCAGAATTTCTTCCCAGCGTTGTTCTTTTTCTTCGATTTGCCGGTACTTCTCGGCCAGCTCCTGATTGAGCTGGATAAGGCCGGGGTCATCAAAAGGGGCGGCATAGATCATTTTCCGCGGCCCGACTCCCTTACCCTTCAAGGCCCAGGGTTTATCAGGAACGGGAAGAGGCTTTACCAGATCAAAATCCACAGGTTCCATCATCTGCCCGAGCATTCCGTCCATCAGGATGATTACCGGATTGCGATAAAGGTCGGCCAGATGAAAAGCTAACGCAGCCAATTCCGCCATTTCCTGGGTGGAGGCTGGCCCGAGGACAATCGTCCGATAATCGCCATGACCTCCGCCTTTGGTCACCTGCCGGTAGTCCGATTGAGCCGGGGCGATTCGTCCCAACCCCGGGCCGGCTCTGGTAACATCCACCACCACGCAAGGAAGCTGTCCGGCGGCTAAAGTGGTCAGTCCTTCGGACATTAAGCTGATTCCCGGCCCGGATGAAGAAGTCATGGCCCGCGTGCCTGTGCAGGCCGCACCCCAAATCATGTTAATCCCGGCCACTTCGCTTTCGCACTGCAGAAAAGTGCCTCCCGCCTGGGGCAAACGCTTGGCCATGTACTCAAAAAGTTCATTCTGCGGAGTGATGGGATAACCGGCGTAAAATCGGCACCCTACGCGGATGGCCCCTTCGGCAATCGCTTCGTTTCCGCGCATGAGTTCTAACGCCATTTTTTAAAAACCTCCTGACAAATACAGGGTTCAAGGGGTCAAGGATTCAAGCGCTCAAGTGAAAGATTAAAAAAGTCTTTTAGTTTTCCCCCTCGAACCCTTGACCCCTGGAATCCTTGAACCCTGTTTTCTTACCATTTTTTGGGATCGAGAATCTTTTTGAGTTGGTCCATCGAAGATCCTTCTTCAATGGCCCCGACGAGCTTTTTTTCCCTCTTGGAAGCTGCAATGGCTTGCTCCACAACAATTCCGATAAATTTTTGGGGGACAATGACCACTCCCGTGTCATCGGCAACGACCAAATCCCCGGGATGGACCGAAACGCCGGCGCAGACCACAGGCCCATTGACTTCCAAAGCCTCGAAACGGAATTTTCCCGTGATCGGAGTGACTCCCCGGGACCAGACCGGGTAATCCAGGTTTCTCATCTCCCCCACGTCCCGGACGCCGCAATCCACAATATTTCCGGTTAATCCGTACTTTTTGGCGATCAGGGTGGATAAGCCGCCCATGGCCGAGATGTCTCCTCTTCCTCCCCCGTCGATGACCACCACGTCTCCAGGTTCGGTCAGGGCATAGGCGTCGCGGTCGGCCAACTTCGCCCTTGCTTTCTCATGGAAGGACTGAGCCGGAGTCAGGCGCTCGGGGACGTATTGCAAAGTCACGGCCGGTCCGGCAATTTTCTTCCCCGATAGAACGGGTTTTAAAACCGACCCCGGAATCGCTCCAGCTATTCCCATCGCATCGAGAATATCGGAAAACGTAGGGGTAAGGCCGTCGTAACTGAGTAGCTCCTGGAGGAGGGATTGTGGCGGGCGGGGGATGTTCCAGGCTATAATCCGTTCCATGGGAATCAAGCCCATTAACCGTTTACGATATTTTTCCGGAATTTTTTTCATTTTGCTCCCCCTGTTATCGACCAGGTAAAAATTCATTGCCCCTGGAAAAAACACGATATACTTATTTACCTTGGATTGAGAACTTTTGTCAAAGAGAAAAATCACCCTCCCGCTTGGACCCAGCATTGGATAATCCTTCCAGGCCCGGGGGTTTGGGGCGCTTTGCTCTGTACACCATGCGGTGCAGAGCTTTGCTTGGCATTATGAGCAGTGGTTCTTGCGCGGAATTCCCAGCCCTTTCATCTGGACCACAAGAAAAGGTATATGCCAAAATGAAAAGAAACAAAAAAAGCAAAAATTTCTTGACATATCGGTGTCATTTAAATATAGATTGTTTAAATTTTCCCCCTCCTTGCTGTAGTGGCGGTAAGCTGGATCGGTTACTATAAAAAGCACATTTCCTTGGGGCAAGAGGGGGTTATACTCCTGTCGATTCCCTTTTTGGTTCAGCCGGCATATGGGATAAAAGCGGGTGGCCTGGCCGTCTTTTTTGCTGCCTTTATTTGGACCCAAAGGGTAAGAAAATAACCAGGGAGGGCTTAAAATGATAAAAGAAAGAGGAAAGAACAAAGGGACGGGGATTACCATTCATCCCCTGTTGGTTGGATTTTGGGAGGTTGACCAATCGATGCACACCTTTGGTTTTGATATGGGGAAAAGGACAAAATCCTGTTGTTATATCTGGCTCATTTTGGGGGCCGCCCAAAAGATTCTGGTCGATACCGGATGCGCCGATCCTGAATGGACCCGGCAATATCATCGCCCCATGGATGCGGATACTTATAAAAATCCCATTGAGGCACTCGCCGCCAAAGGGATCCGGCCCGAAGAAATCGAAATCGTAATCAATACCCATCTTCATTGGGATCATTGTTTTAACAACGATCTTTTTCCAAAATCAAGGATTATGGTTCAAAAGAAGGAGCTCCAATACGCCATCGCCCCTTTACCCATTCATGCCTTGCCCTATGAATCCCAGATGATCCATATGCGCCCTCCATGGGTGAAGGCCGTCGAACGGATCGAAGCCATTGAAGGGGACCTGGAAATTTCGCCGGGAGTTGCGGTTGTCACTCTTCCCGGCCATTCCAAAGGATTTCAGGGGGTGTTGATCGATACCTCCAAAGGGCGCCATTTGATTGCCGGAGATACCTGCCCCAAAGAGGAAAACTGGCGCGGCAACTCCCAGTTAAAGCATATTCCTTCAGGTATTCATGTGGACTTGGAAGAATATTTTAAGACCTTTGAGAAGATAGAAAAAATTGCGGATGTGGTCATCCCCGGGCATGATCCCCGGGTAATGGAATCGCCCGTTTATCCATTAGGGAGCGGGAATTATGGATCATAAGAGCTTCTTGCAAAAGTTACTTACTCCGTCATTCCGGCGCAAGCCGGAATCCTGAATTGCTTGAAAACCCTGGATTCCGGGTCGCGCTTCGCCCTGTACACCATGCGGTGCAGGGCTTCGCTTGCGAAGAAGATGTTCACCCAGAGAGCCGATACGGTTGAGGAAGCGGTAGCAATGGCCTTGGCCAAACACGGGAAGAACGCCAAAATCATTCTCATGAAAAACGGATCGGATATGATCCCTCGTTTCGAAGGAAAACCAGAAAATGCCTAAAGTATTGATCATGACCAAAAAATTTGCCGACGTATCCCGGGACTCTATCCGAACCCTGGAACAGGCCGGGTTTACCGTGGAGGAGAAGGATTATGACCGGGTGACCCCGGCCCAGGAGGATGAAGTTTGCCGGATAATCCAGGGAGCAGATGTAATTGTGGTAACGGCCATGTTTCCCGCCACCCGGAAGATCATCATGAGCACCGACCGCCTGAAGATGATCGCCATTCGCAGCGCGGGGTTCGAGGGGAGCGACCTAAAAGCGGCCACCGAAAAGGGAGTCGTGGTGACTTGCAACCCGGGGGCCAACGCCAGCTCCGTGGCCGACATGGCCATCGGTATGATGCTGGCCGTTTCCAAGCAGATTGTCAAAAAGGACCGGGAGATGCGCAAGAACCTATATAACCGGGAAGGGGGAGAAGATCTTTTCCGCAAAACCGTGGGGATTATCGGGCTGGGCAACATCGGGAAAAAGGTGGCCCAGAGACTTCAGGGGTTTGAGGTCAAAATCATCGCCAATGACATCGTGGATTATCCCGAGTTCAAGCAAAAATATAACATCCCCTACTTATCCAAAGAAGAACTCCTCCAGATGGCCGACTACGTAACCCTCCATGTTCCCTTGGATAATTCCACCCGTCTGATGATCGGGGAGGAACGGCTGAAATTGATGAAACCGACGGCCTTCCTCATCAATACCGCCCGGGGGGAGATTGTGGAAGAACAGGCTCTCTATAAAGCGCTTATGAGCGGGTGGATTGCCGGGGCAGGCCTGGATGTTTTCCAAGAAGAGCCCCCCCAATTCAGACCGCTCATCGAGCTGGAGAATGTGGTCTGTACTCCCCACAGCGCGGGCTTGAGCCGGGAAGCTTCCTATGCCATGGCGATGGAGACGGTTAGAAAGATCATTACCTTTTTTGAAGGAAAAGTTCCCCCCCATGTCCTCAACCCGGAGGTACTGAATGGCTAAAAACTAAAAGCCGACCATGGTCGTCATGAAGGATAAACAAAAGGAGATCTGATGGAAAGGTTACCGAAAGGCTACGGGGAGGTCCAGGCCTACTATTTTTGGAAAAAGCACAGGTTCGGGGTGATGCTGCGTGATAACCTTAAATTCCATAATAATCGCGGCGCCCTGCAGCTGGAATGGAGCTTTCCCATTATTGAAAGGGTCAGCGGCTACGTCCAGTATTTCAACGGATACGGGGAGAGCCTTCTGGATTATAATCACAGTGGGAACCGGATTGGGATCGGCTTTATCCTGACCGAATGGAACTGAACTCGGACTATTTTATTTTGGAGATGAACTAAAAATGCTTAATTTAGGCGAAAAAGACCTAAAATCCGCTCTGCCGGACACGTCCCAAACATTGCGGCTGAAGGGGATCGACGCGCTCATGGAGATCTACAGGGACCGCTGCGGTGTTCCGCACGTGCTGGCGCAGACGGCCCACGATGCGTTCTTCGGGCAGGGCTTGGTCACCGCTCAGGATCGCCTCTGGCATATGGATTACGACCGCCGCCGCGGCTACGGACGCCTGGCTGAGTTGCTGGGAATGTCCACCGTTGAAGAGGATAAGGTGATGCGCCGGTTTCAAATCGGTGCTACAGTCGCAGAAGACTACCGATCCGTCGATGCCGCCACCCGGGCCATGTTGGACGCCTACACGGACGGGGTCAACGCGGTCATCGGGAACTTGAAGGCGCTGCCGATCGAATATGCGCTGCTCAATACGGAACCGGAGGCCTGGCTGCCATGGGATTGCTTTGCCGTATTCAAGATGCGCCATATTATGATGGGAGTGTTCGAAGGAAAGTTGTGGCGCGCCAGGCTGGTCAACACCTTGGGCCCTGAAAAGGCGGCCGCCCTCCTGCAGGGCTACCAGCCCGGACATCTGGTTGTTGTGCCTCCTGGGGGGTCGTATGAGGGTCCCGTTCTGGAAGGGTTTGAGGAGCTGAAGAGAAACCTTGAAGCCATCGGATGGCTCAAAGAGGACCCGGATGCGGGCAGCAACAACTGGGTCGTGCACTGCAGTCGTTCGGCTTCCGGAAAACCGCTTCTGGCGGGGGATGCGCATCGTTCCCTGGACACCCCGAATGTGTACTACCAAAACCACGTGGCCTGTCCGGAATTCGACGTCATCGGGCTATCGTTCCCGGGATGCCCCGGCTTTCCCCACTTCGGCCACAACGCCCAAGTGGCCTGGTGTGTCACTCACGCCCAGGCCGATTACCAGGATCTCTACATCGAGCGGTTCTCGGCGGACGATGCCACTCATTATGATTTCCAGGGCCAGTGCAAAAAGGCCGAGGTTCGCCGCGAGCAAATAGGAGTCAGGGGGGGTGCGGCCCAGGAGATGGAAGTGACCGTAACGCATCACGGGCCGATCATCGCCGGGAATCCGGGAAAGGGCTACGGCCTGGCGTTCAAATACACGGCTACGGCCGCCCCCTATCGGGGTTTTGAATGCCTTCTGCCGATGATGAAGGCGGCTTCTGTCGACGAACTGGACGAATCCATGCGGAACTGGGTGGACCCCTGCAACAATCTTCTGTTCGCCGATGTACACGGAGACATCGCTTATCTGCACCGGGGGCAGGTGCCCGTTCGATCCATGTCCAATGCCTGGCTGCCGGTTCCGGGCTGGACGGGAGAGCACGAGTGGCAGGGCAACATACCCTTTGAGGCGCTGTCCCGGTTGCGCAATCCCTCCACCGGATTCATCGTCTCCGCCAACAACCGCATCCCCGACGAGAACTACCCGTACTATATCGCCTTGAATTATACGCCGGAATACCGAGCCCGGCGGATTTACGAGCGACTTGAAAACCTCCCCCGAGCGACGGTCGAGGAGATGCGCGCCATCCACGGAGATTGTTTTTCCATACCCGCGCAGGTGCTGGTCAAGGTGATATCGACGATTGCGCCGACCAACGAATTCTCTGCCAGGGCGCAAGCATTCCTTTCCGGCTGGAAAGGCTCCATGGCGCATGACGCCGCGGCACCGACGATATACAGCGCGTTTCGGATCAAGTTTTTGCATAAAATCATCGGCAGCCTGGTCGGACCGCTGGTCGATGTGATGTTTACCACCACTGGCCGCGGCGCCCCCCGGCACCTCGGCGAATTGGCATCCCGGATCGTTACCGCGGCCAAGACGGGGGACCCCTCCCTTCTGCCGCCGGGAACCACCTGGCGTTCGGTAGCCACCGCGGCCTTGGACGAAGCGGTTTCATACCTCAGAGAGCGCTTGGGAGACGATATGGCGGCTTGGCAGTGGGGTGCCGTCCATCGCACCTCCCCCAAACATCCACTCTCCCATTTTTTCCCGGAGATGGAAGAACTTCTCAATCCCCCTTGCGTACCGATGGGAGGAGACGGGGACACCCCCCTGGCGGCCGGTTATTCCCCCGGCCGTCCTTTCGATGTGACGCTGCTTTCCGTGGTGCGCTACGTCTTCGACACCTCCGACTGGGATAATTCATGCTGGGTGGTTCCACTGGGCGTCTCCGGCCATCCGGCAAGTCCCCATTACGCCGATCAGGCTGTCATCTGGGGGGCCCTTGAGCTTGTTCCCATGCGCTATAGATGGGACCGGGTGAAGGCGGAGGCGGCGTCTCATCAAACCATTAAACCGGAGTGGACTCCAGACACTCCCTGAACCTAACTGAAAAGATGCCGGAGATCATGCGGCGGTTCCCGCTCAAGAAAGGGGCCACCCTTTTACGAAGGCTGCCATCTTACGAGCGGTGGGCGCTGGATATCCTCACCCACGGCGACTATGACGGCTACTGGAAGGAACAGCGCGGCTATGCCGTCTCCGAGTACTATAAGGAACATGCGGATGTTCCCACCCTTTACCTGGGCGGTTGGTATGACTCCTATGCCCGCAACACCTGTGAAAGTTATGTGGCCCTGCGCAGGATGAAGAAAACCCCCCAGTACCTGCTTATGGGACCCTGGACCCACGGAAAGTATGAGATCACCCATGCTGGAGATCTCGAATTCGGCCCGGAAGCGCAGATCGACTACCAGGATCTGAAGCTGGCCTGGTTCGACCATTTTTTGAAAGGCATGCCACCGAAGTTGCCGACTGGCTGCCGGTGCGAATTTTTACGATGGGAACCGGCGACGGCAAGCGCGTCATCGCCGGCGCACCCGGTGAGGCGTCAGAGTATCCGGGTCGCATCAACCACGGCGGTTTTTGGCGGAGGGTTGAAGACTGGCCGATTCCGGGCACCCGGTTCACACCCTACTACCTTCAAGGAGATGGAACCCTGTCTCCGCAAAAGCCCGGTGGATCTGATATTGCACCCAGTCGATATACCTTTGACCCCAAGGACCCGGTGCCCACCATCGGCGGCGGCATTTCGGCAGCGGATTCCGTGATGAAGCCCGGCGCCTTCGATCAACGCGAGAAAGACATGCTTCCGCTCATTTCGCGATCTGATATTTTGACCTTCCAGACCCCCCCGCTTGCGTTCGAGACGGAAATCACCGGGCCCATCGAAGTGCACCTGTGGGCGTCATCGTCGGCTGTGGATACCGACTTTACAGCCAAACTCATCGACGTGTATCCACCCAGCGATGATTATCCAGATGGCTTAGCCGTCAATCTGACCGATTCTATTATTCGTGCCCGGTATCGAGACGGCTATGAGAAATCGGAGCTGATGTCACCCGGAAAGCCCTACGCATTTGTCTTTCAGCTTTACCCGACATCCAACGTTTTTAAAAAGGGTCATTGGATCCGCTTGGACATCAGCAGCAGCAATTGGCCCCGGTTTGATGTCAATCCGAACACCGGCGGACCCTTGGGGCTTGAGCAGCGGTACGAAATTGCGCATCAGGCCGTCTACCATGATGCCAACCGCCCGTCCCATATTGTGCTGCCGGTGCAGAAGGGTTGATAAAAAAGCCGGAAGGATGTTTACGTCCTAATCATTGGCCAAGACTTCACCCCAAACATCCTAAGATTGGAGAGCAGGCTTCAAACCACCTTAAGCTGCTCTGGTAAAGAGCCAGGGAGGAGCCAGGAGGTAAGGGGAGGTTGCCGGAAACGGCGATTGGATGATAAGAGCCGGATGACGGGAGACTGGCACGTCCGTTTCCGTGAAGGCCTGGGGGTGAAATTCCCCTGGGCTACTCGACTGTTCAGTTTTAGGGTCCCAAAATTACCAACAACATATCGTGCTTTTTTTAAACCTTCGTTTGAAAATTGGCACAAGAAGTGGACAAATTCGCCTTTTGAGTTGCAAAAATCCTGTACTTTGTGGATAATAAATGTATCGGTAAGTTTGGGTGGGGCTTGTCTTCTCAATTCTTGATTGCGGCCTGCCTGCTTTCTCCAATGTTATTTTTTCCCCCAGGTAAAAGCGTATGAAGGAAAATACTGTGATGGAAAAACAGGCCCTGAAAGTACAGCGATTAGGTGTTGGTTCTTATGGAAACAATGTCTACTTGGTGCAAGATCAGCTCCAGGGTTGCTGTGTGCTAATCGATGCTGCGGCTGAAGGTGACGCTCTGCTTCAGGCCATCGGGCCAGATCGTTTGGTGGCAATCATCCTCACTCATGCCCATATGGACCACATCCAGGCTCTGGAAGAGGTTCGCAAGAAGGCCGGCGCTCCAGTGGGAATTCATCCCTTGGAACCAGAGGCCACTCGACTCCGTCCAGAAATCTCTCTCTCCGATGGGTACCGGATTGCCGTAGGGTCTCATGAACTAGAAGTCCTCCACACCCCGGGGCATACATCTGGAAGTGTATCTTTTTTCCTTCCATCCACCCTGTGTTTTTGTGGGGACACGGTATTTCCCGGAGGTCCAGGCAAGACTTGGTCCCCGGAAGCTTTTCAAACCCTCATTCAGAGTCTGGAACGAAAAATTTACACCCTTCCGCACAATGTTTTACTCCTGCCCGGGCACGGGGAAGGGATCTTGGTAGGAGATTCTAAGAAGGAATATGAGGTGTTTCACAGACGACTCAGAGAAAAAACACCCTTTGGGGAGGTTCATTGGGAGGAATCGTGAGCCGTCAGAAAGATCGAGCAACCCTGGAACGGATGGTAATGGGAAAAGATCTTCCTGTGAGTTCCGAAGAATTGGTGGCCCTCCGTCATGCTGTGGGTTGGCCGGCAAAAGGGAATTATGTTCAAATCATCCAGGAGTACCTTTTTCACATCAGCGCCAGGTGGAATGGACGGCTGGTGGGATTTTTACCTGTGGTAGGTAGCCCCCACGGTGATTTGTTGATCCATAGCCTATGCGTGCATCCTGACGTCGAGGGACAGGGGGTGGGGACACGTCTAATGGAAATTGCCCTGGAGGCTTGTCGCGACTTGAATCCTCAGGGGGTCAACGTGCTTTTTGGGGAGAATGACCGTCCCTTCTTCGAAAAATTTGGTTTTCGGGTAATGTACGGGGGGTACATGGATTCTGAATCTTTGAAAGCCCCCAATGTCCGATCCAAGGCCAAAAACAGACTCTCCCGCTGATAGAGATGATTAGGCCCTTCTATTATCTTTTTTCCTTGGAAACCAAATGTAATGGGCTGAGGGATTGAAAGGATAGAAATATTTAGCAGCGATTCTGATCAGCAAGATTTCCATGGCCGGTTGGCGGCTATTGAGGAAACGCCGGGTTTAGATCAATATTACAAAATGCTTTAGTACCACCTTTTTATGCGCATTGGCCCAAGGTATCCTTACACCATGGGGTGGTGCCTTATCCCCTAAAATATTTCTCCCTCATTCTTTGAGAAAGCTCGCTGGTAAATTGGAAGGCCCTCTCTCCCAACTCCAGTGACATCATCGAAGTGGCGCAGCTCGGGGTAAGGATCGATGACTGAAGTAATGTTTGCCTATTGATTCCCACATTGACGAGCATCTGTAGGTCTTTTTCCAGCTTGCCCATCAGCGTGTCCGCGCTTTCCTGAACAATTTTTTCGTCCGCGGTTGGAACGATGCCCCAAGCGAGCATGCCGCCTCTTTCCAGAAAGGTATTTAACTCTTTTGGATAAAGGGCGATCTTATCGGCGTACTCGTAAGCATCGAAGTTGATGGCATCGGTATTGGTTTCCATCAGAATCGACCAGTCGATATTTGCGCAGCAGTGGATGCAGGTCAGTCCTTCCACTGCTCCCAGCACCTCGTTGAGTGCATGAATGATGTCCTCTCTCGGCCCGCTGCCAACGGCAGAAGTATGCACCACCAACGAAGGTTCGGCGAAGTCAACCATCGTTTGAACGTCCGGTAACATCTCCTTTACCTTGCGTTCTTGCCATTTGGCCTTCATGGCCAGAGTTTTAACCAGGATGTCCCGCATGGTTTCATTGTAGAAAGCAGGAGTTCCTTGGTCATCGGTCATCGCAAGGCTCCAGCTAACCGGTCCGGGAGTCTGGATATGCACCATTTTGAGCTGTTGCGGAGGCTGCTCCTTAAGCCTTTCTAACAGGACGTACATCCCGGGAGCTGATTCCCGACTGATCGCGAAGTAACCAAGATCGTTAGCTGCACATCTCTCATAGAATTCTATCAGTTCCGTTTCTCGTTTAGGTGAGATGTCGAACCAGAGCTTTCTCTTGGAAGAATCCATAACCAGGCAGGGTATCCCCTCCAAATACATGCGGGTCGACTTGGTGAGGCGGGGGATACCGGGCGCCTCGGGAAAATATTTCAGAATAAGGCTGCATGCCTGATCCGGGTCCCTGTGGGCCATGGCCGCCAGATGGGTTGCCATAAATTCCGGTGAAAATTTCATCCCGTATGATCCTCCCCATTCGAATTTATATAATCTCCCAAGGTGGCGTTGATAATGGTGCCGTCATCAAGGTGGGGAAAAGACCTTCGTCCAATATTTCAGCATAGCCAAGAAGGTAAAGGCGAGGAGATCTTAAATCTTTCTGCCAAGGATGTCAAGTGGATGGGACCCTTAATTTTGACCGGCTATTTCTGTTAGTATGACCTAAAATCACAGAGGATCAGCGGCAATTAACCTTGTGAGAAATTCGAGAGCAAGGCGGCGGTTCTTCCGGATGGGGGTTTGGCGTTTTAATCGGGTATGATCCGGGAGAAAATTGAGATTTCCCCTTTTAAGAGTATTAGCCGCATTGCCCTGGAATGATAAGATCAATGAAAAGTTTAAAAATTGACCTGGCAGAGGGCGCCAAATTAAGTTGTGATAAATAAAATTTGACATGACAAACATTGTCTGAAGACGTCATGCTTTCTTCCTATTAGAAAGCATCGGTTGACAGATTTTGACAAAGGGTGTAGGTTTCTATCGGTAATCAATAAATGGGCCTTGGATATACTTTTTCTATCGAAACTTTTTATCAAGTGCGGAGATGGGCACGATGTCCGCACATTGGACTGCTGGAAATAAGGTGGCGACAAGGTTAAGAGATCTGTGCTTTTTGGTTACCAAGAGCCAAGAGTAGACTTGGCCCCTCTTCACACGCGAGCGACTATTGTCCATTGTGGATCGGTTGAAAGAGAAAGAGAGTATCCAGGCCCTGATTCTGGGCGCAACGGAATTACCCTTGATCCTGCGGAACGCAGATGAAAGAGGAATTCCTTTCTTGGACACAACAAAAATACATGTAAACCGGGCGGTTGCTCAAATGCTGCAGAAATTTTCCCACCCAACCGACTAGGAGATTATGAACGTCTGGGTCAACAAGGCCTTTTCAAATTGATCCAGGAAATGGAAGAAAAGGCCCAGGCCTTACAAGGCTACATTGAAGCCAACATTAGACTGGCCGGCGAGGCGATATCCCGATCGACATAGACATTTAAACAGGCCGGCTTCCCGGGCAAAGCCGTGGTGCAGGTCGCCACAGTCCAGGTAGCGGTAAATAACCTTCTGGAGGTGAGGCCGCCAGAACCCGTACGGCCTTTCGAACCGCTCCTCGTAGACCTGAACAAAGGTCTCAAAATGGTCCTCCACGCACCGTTAATAATCAGAAGATTTTGGGTTCCGGGGACGGTAAACGGCGGTAGGAGCGGATAACATTGGAAATCAATCGGATTTCTTGGGTTTTTCTTTTTTCTGTTTTCTTCTCCTCTCCCCCAACGTGGATCAATTCATGTCCTGCTTCTCTAAAAGCTTCGGCAGGCTTCCGATATTCTGATTCTTCAAATTTTTGAGCAAAAATAACAGCAATTTTAGCCATATAACTTTTCGCCTATCCACGGACCCTTTTATTTTCTTTTATGACTTTTTTTCGATTCTTTGCATTAATTCTGGCGGTCGATAAGCTTTCGCTATTTTTCATTTCAACCAAGAATCATGCCAGAAGACCCCGGGGAAATTTTTTAATTTAATTTTAAGGGGTTATGAAAATTGTCGATGGATTTTTGGAGGAAAAAGAAAGGGATCTATCCTATCAAGTGAGACTGAATCCCATGAGATAAGATCATTTCTTATTTGGCGAGACCTGGAAAGGAAAAAAATGCTTTCTTTCCCTCCTGCTTTTTATCTTTAAAAGTTGACCCAAGTCTTGGTCAGCGATGAAGAAGGGCATCAGATTGTTCGTCCCGTTATCCAGATCCCCATTTGGGCTTTTCCCTTCGTGATTAGCGCTATTCAAAAGCCCGTGTCCTTTCGGGTAATGGCTGAACAATTAGGGTGAGCCCTTCAGTCGATCGGACAGACACAGTTTCGCCCCTTTCCACTAGACCCTTTCCCTCCGCCATCTCTGCTCGCCACAGCGTGCCATGGATTCGGATGTAGCCCGATGGGGACAAGGGTTGCTCTGCAATGCCATGGGTCCCGATTAGAGGATGCTGGTCTTCTGGGCGATCGGTATGATAGGCTCGCCAGACGAAGGGGAAAAGGAGGGCATCCTTGGCCGCCCACAAAAGGCCCATGCCCCAGACAAGCCATAAAGGCAAGTTAAACCATTTGCAGAGTAAAATCAGAACCAATATCCATAGAACAAAGCTGGGGATTTGCAGCAAAACGTATTTAATAACGACTCGGGTTGGCCAAGCTGGTTTTCTCATTTCTTCTTCTTCCCCTACCAAATCCTTCCTTGGATCGCTGAAAAAATGATTTTTTCCAGGAAGACCAATGGTCTTGGGAATTTTGGGGTATCTCCCGGTTATCGTCTCATCCTTTTGAGGGCTTCACCACCAAATTGCTGTATACCCGAATGACTCTGCCCTCATAGGCATTCTCAGCATCGGCGTCATATTCTGACCATGAACTCACCCTACCATCGGGCCTGCAGTTATATCCTTAACGGTTACCTTGATGCCTTCAGGATCTATGAATGGACTCCAGAATAATTCCTCTTCGATCTCTTCCTTAATCTTCGCGTCACTTTCAACTCGATACCTCGGCTGGCATGGGTACCATTTGTATTCTTTTCGCAAGACGCCTTGGTATTAGCCGAAAATTCCCAGTCTTAATCCCCTAAACCCATAGACCCAAAATCTATTCCCAGCAACTTTGGAGTTCGATCGATCTTGGGGTTTTTTTGATGGGCAGGACCTTCTGATCTGCCCATATCATACTTCCAAAGGGAAATTTCTTATTTTTCAAAGAAGATCGACTTGCCAAATAGCCTTTTCCTTAAAGAAGCTGCCATTTTCTGATTAATCAATCTAACCAAAAATTTTGCCAATACCTCTCATGGCCATAAATTTAATTTGATTTAACAGGCTCACATTTTTCTGCGGGGAAATTCACCGAAGAACGGAAACTGGCAATTCGTCCTACGAGATTGGAACGAATCCTTCCTTGTAAGATCACTCATCGACTCCCCTTTGCCTCAACGCAAAACCAAAAAAATTCCCTCGTAGCTGGATTGGGATCCCTGTAAGGTTTTCCTGAAAATCTCTCTTCAGGACAGGAGGAAAACTATGGGAAAACTACGGATCCAAATGAAGGCCGATCTTTTGCTCAAACGCTACAGCCCGCACAGGATGAGGGCCTACCTGGGATGCATCCGTTACTTTGCCAAGTATTTCATGCGCCCACCGGCAGAGATGGGGGAGGCCGGGAGCATGAGCCCCTGGGCCTGAAATGATTATTTCCCCGAGGGGTTTTGGAGAAATTTAAAGAAATCGCCTTTCGTAGATAGAACCAACCAGTCTTTTTCCGATAGGGTGGTTTTATAGGTATCCATGGTTTTCAAGAATTGGTAAAAGGCTCTGGATTCCGTGCTTTGATTATAGGCTTGGGCATAGATCGCGGTGGCCTCGGCATCCGCTTTTCCTTTGATTTCTTGCGCTTTCCGATAGGCTTCCGATTCAATCTTTTTCAAGTCCCGTTCTTTGTCTCCCAAAATTTTAGCCGCCTCCCCCTGGCCTTCCGAGCGGAATTTATCGGCGATTCGTTTGCGCTCGGAGATCATCCGCTCGTATATCTTCTTTTGCACTTCTTCAACATAGTTGATCCGTTTAAATCGGATGTCCAGTAATTC
>JAHJQK010000038.1 GCA_018819135.1 Pseudomonadota bacterium
AGCTGGGCTGAGATCGATGATGCTCGTTCCTTTGATTTCAGGAGATAACGTGATTGGAATCTTGCATTTGCAGTCAAAAAAACAAAAAGCTTACACCGATCAAGATCGCACACTGGCTGAAAATATCGCTGCTCAAATTGCCGGCGCCATCGCCAATGCCCAGCTTTTCCTCGAGCAAAGGCGGAAGGAGGAGGCCTTATCGAAGGCCCATGCCGGATTAAAACAGGCGCAAGCCCAACTTATACAAGCAGAGAAAGCGGAGGTTATTGGCCGATTGGCGAGCGGCGTGGCTCATGAAGTGAAAAATCCGTTAGCGATCATAGTTCAAGGGATTGATTATCTCTCTGCAAATGTCCCCCTTGATAAAGCAAATGTTTCTTTAACACTTAAGCATATTATGGATGCTGTTAAGAAAGCCGATAATATCACTAAGGGATTATTGAGTTTTTCCCGCGCAGAAGAAATAGAAAAGATGCCGGAAAATTTGAACTCGATTATAGAGAACTGCCTATTGTTCGTAAAGAACATTCTCGACAAATATCATGTTGAAATAATCAAAGAGTTGGGAAAAGATATTCCATCCCTCAACCTGGATAAGAGCAGAATCGAGCAGGTATTCCTGAATCTTTTTCTAAATGCCATTGACGCCATGCCTGGCGGTGGTCAGTTAAAGGTAAAGACTTATAATAAAACGCTAACCGGGGTGCAAGGAGAGATTTTTAAACCAGGAGAGAAGGCGGTTACTGCTGAAATTGAAGATACCGGGACAGGAATCCCCGCAGACATTATGGATAAGATATTTGACCCCTTTTTCACTACAAAACGTGATAAAGGAGGAACAGGATTAGGACTGCCGATTGTAAGGAATATAGTTGAGACGCACAATGGAGAGATAAAGATTGAGAATATAACAGATAGAAGCGGTGTAAGGGTGACCATAAGGTTTAAATAATAGAAGGAAGAGGGGGTAATTGAAGGTGATATTGAAGAAGAAGAAGAAGAAAAGGATATTGATTAAGGATATTGATTATTGACGAGGAAGAGAGTTTTACACAACTTGTTAAATTGAATCTTGAGGCAAGCGGCAAATATGAAGTCAGGGCCGGGAATGAAGGGTCCCTTGGCCTTATCGCTGCCAAGCAGTTCAAGCCAGACCTGATTTTATTGGATCTCATAATGCCGGATATGGGAGGCGGTGAATTATCTTATCAGTTAAGAAGCGATGAGGATACTAAAACTATTCCGATTTTTATTGGTTTTTTTTGGCGGTTACCCTGCGCATGAGGCCAGTAAGCTCAATGGCCTGGCTGGAGCAAAGTTCATAGCAGCAGTAGCAGGCGATACATTTTTTCTCGTCCAGCCGAGGAATATCTTCCAGGGTTAGGGCCTGGACCGGACAGTGTTCGATACAGACGCCGCACTTAGTGCATAACTCCGCATTGACCTTGAGGCGGGGTTTTATAAAGGGACGGTAGAGAAGCCTGTTCACCGTGGCTCCGAAAAACCCACGGCTGACGAAAGTGAGGGGCATCTTGAATTTTTCCAGGGGCGACCATTCACCCTGGATGTCGATTTTGGCCGTATCCACCTCTCCCAAACCCCTTTGGGAAGAGATGTTCAGGTAATCCACACTCTCGGGAGTAAGGCCCATCATTGCAGCCATGACAGCGTCCAGGGAAACTCCGTTTGTCGAAGTTAGGATTTTGCCGATGTGGCGGAGGTCTTTTCCCGATGGGCCGTTTCCCTCCATTCCCACCACGGCATCCATGATCGTAAGATCCGGGATGCGAATCTGGTAAATGTCCACCAGAACCTCGGCAAAATTTTTAGGCCGGGGAGCGGAGAGGTGCACCCGGGCTTTCTCCGCTCCCACCAGGATCCCGAACATGTTCTTAACCGCGCCGGTGATCCGGGTCTGCAGATGGGTTTTGAACTTGGGAACGTTGATGACGATGTCGGCATCAAGAACGCGTTTAGAGACCACCAGTTTCTTTACCAGGCGTGATTTCACTTCCACTTGGATGGTCTCTTTGGCAAAGTTGACAAAGCATCCATCCGCGGCATCAAAGATGCCCGCTATTCTGGCGCAGCGTTCGTTGGCGGCGTACCCGCCCGCCCCGGGGTTATCGCCCACGACACAGGAAGCCCCTCGTTTCTTCAAAGCGACGACCAGAGCATGAACTAAAGAAGGATGGGTTGTAATTCCTTTTTCTGGAGGATAGGGCCCTAAAATATTTGGTTTAATGAGCACCTTCTTACCATCGAAGGAAAAGGGAAAGGCATGGAAAATTTTTTCAACCACTTTTTCCATCTGAGAGTAATCGCCATCGAAAACGAGCACCAATTAAGCAAACCTCTCCATGGGGGGGGATAGGTGTACATCCAGAACCTTTTCGCACCACCGGGCCACGGCCAACAGTTTCCCCTCAGCGAACGCCGCTCCGGCCAATTGGAGGCCCAGGGGGAGTCTTTCATCCATCTTGGGACTGTATTGCTCCCGGTTTTTTTCGAATAATTTTTCATGGAAAGCGGCTGCTTCGACCCACATGATGATGCGGTGCGCATCCTGGACCGCTGATGCACTCAGCATCTTGACTATCTTTTCTTTGGCCTCCGCAGTAGACATGGGGCGTAATCCTTTCAGGTCAGAGTTGGTTTTTAAGGTTGAGAGCCGGTCTGGGGCAACGGATACTTGCCGTGCTCCCAAGCCGCGGCAAACAGGGCAACGATATTCTCAGGTGAAACATCGGGTTGGATACTGTGACAGGAGGTAAAAAGGTAACCACCCCCCGGTCCAAGAATTCCGATCATCCGGCGCACTTCCTCCCGAACCTGGTCAGGGGTAGCGCGGGGAAGAAATCTCTGGGTGTCAATCCCCCCATGGAAAGAGAGGCAGGCACCGTATTTTTGTTTAAGGCGAACCGGGTCCATATCCCACGCGCTGATCTGAACCGGATTCAGAACATCCACCCCGAGTTCCACATAATCGTCCAGGAAAGCATAGACCGACCCGCAGGTGTGGACGCAAATTTTGGCCGCGGTGTGGTCTTTAATAACTTTGAATATCCGGCGATGACAGGGCTTGACGAATTTTTTATAAAGCTGGGGGGAAATGAGGGGGCCATCCTGCCCGCTCAGGTCCTCGTAATAGATCACCATTTGAATGAAATCCCCAACGGCTTGCATATAGTTCTTGTAAACCGCTACATAGTAGTCCGTCAAATGCTGGAAGAGAGATTCGGTAAATTCCGGGTGGGTGAGCATGTCCAAAAAAATGTTCTCCATGGACCGGAGGTGCCAGGACATATCAAAGACCCCCACACCGGTAGTCCCGTCGGCAACGAGAGCATACTCGGTCTGTTTAAAAAGCCGTTGGGCTTTTTCCCGCAGCCCTTCGAAGCGGCTGGGTTCATTAGGGTCCGGCCAGGGGAACTTTTCAATTTCTTCCATCTGGGCCGTTTTCATCGGGTAGGAACTGGGAAAAGCGTAGAAAGATCCCGGGGCTTTATACCAGGGGACCCCCCATTCATCCAACATCGTGTGAGGATCGATGCGAACCCGCTGCCAGGTTTTGGGAACATTCATCCGCAGATATACCGTATCCACATGGAGTGCTTGCAAGATTTCTTCATCGGGTATGATGTGTTCGTCAGCAAAATGTCTGATCCTTTTCTCCAGAGCCAGGTTCATGTGATTTTTCAGGCGGTCGTAGGCATCCACCGTGCGGATGGTAGAAGCAATCGAGCCCAGGTCAATGGGAACCCGGTCAGGTTCTTGATGGTTGAGCGCTAACGTAAATCTTTCTCGAGAAGTAAGCGTTGCCATTCATAACCCCCCGTTCTTGCTACTTAAGAAAGAAGGATTTTATTATCAATAGCGATCCCAGGGAATTTTATACTAATTTTCCAACCCTCTGTCAACAAATCCTTCGCGCGCCCAAATCGTATCTTGACTTTTCATGAAAGTTCAGCCATAAAATAAGATTAGCCCGCATCGGGCTTGCGACCCTTAAATCTTTAAAGTACCCTCTTCGCGGAAATCGACTGGATTGTAGAGGAAAATCCTTTTTGGACACGGATGTACACAGATTATCAGGATAAAATAAAAAGAAAATAATTATCCGTTTTTATCTGCGCAAATCTGCGTCCTATTAAATTTAGATTCGGGATTCGCTTCATGCACGTGGCCTTGGTGAATACCAATTGCATTAAACCTCCGATAGCCCCTATCGGTCTGGATTATGTCGCCGAAGCCTTAAACGCCTCTGGGCATCAGGTTGAGGTTTGCGATCCTCTGGGGGCGGACGACTGTAATGCGGCGATCATTCAATTCTTCCGTCAGAGAGAATTTGATCTGGTGGGAGTTACCCTGCGCAACACGGACGACTGCGTGTTTACCAGCCGTCAGTCTTTCCTGGAACCATTCTGCGCTATGGTGAAAGGAATTCGCCAGTATACCGAGGGGCTGATCATCCTGGGCGGGGTTGGTTTCTCGGTCATCCCGGAGGAAGTTTTAAACCTCTGTGGAGCCGATGCCGGAGTATGGGGGGAGGGGGAATTTCCCTTGGTAGAGCTGGCCAACCGGATGGAAGAGAAAAGAGAATGGTTTGATATCCCCAGTCTCATTTGGCGTTCTCATGATCGCTGGCATCGCAATCCGCCTTTGACTCGCTCTTTAAGAGATCTGCCACCCATGAGTCGAAGCTGGATAGATAACGCCAGATATTTTAACGAAGGCGGACAGGCCGGCCTTGAGACTAAACGCGGATGCTCCAAACATTGCATTTATTGCGCCGATCCCATCGCCAAAGGGAACGAAATAAGAACCCGCCCGCCCCAAGCCGTAGGAGATGAGTTGGAAAGGCTTCTCGAGCAGGGGATCGATCATCTGCACACTTGCGATAGCGAGTTCAATTTACCCTACGGGCATGCCTTGGAGGTATCCCAAGAGATCATTCGCCGCCATCTCGGGGAAAAACTGCGCTGGTATGCTTACTGTGCCTCTGTCCCTTTCTCGCCGGAATTAGCCCGGACCATGCACCGGGCCGGATGCGTGGGCATTAACTTTGGAGTGGATAGCGGCGACGGGGAAATCTTGCGACGGTTAGGACGCGATTTCTCCCCCGATGACATCGCTCAAACGGTGAGCTGGTGTAAAGAGTCGGGTATGGCGGTCATGCTCGACCTTTTACTCGGATCGCCCGGGGAAAGCAGAGAGAGCCTTGTCCGTACCCTCGAGCTGATGAAACGTATAAATCCCGAAAGGGTAGGGGTGGCCGTAGGGGTGCGGGTCTATCCCGGAACCGAACTCGCCCGCCACCTTAGGAACGAGGGTCAAGACGAGGGCCTGGGAACGGGTGAAAATGGGTCAGAGCTTCTCTTCTTTCTTGAGCCGCGCATTGCCCCCTTCGTTTTTGACCTGCTGGATGAGCAGATCGGCGCGGACCGGCGTTTCTTCTTCTTTGACCCTTCCAGGCCGGAGCGAAACTATAATTATAATGCCAACCAGCGGCTTTCCGAGGCGATCCGGAAGGGATATCGGGGTGCCTACTGGGATATTTTACGCCGCTATGAATAATCGCCCCTGGCCGTTGCTCAAAGGCCTTCGCTTCGAACTTTCACTCCAGTCAATTCCTCCCATTGAGTGATGACGACCGGATAATATTTTTTGCTTTTTCCTGCGGCCCGGGCTCCCTGAGCAATCAGCGGTTTCATCTTTTCGGGGAGGATGTCGTATACCCAGAGAGAAAAACCCTTCTTGATCAGGTTCAACGCCATGGGCTTGCCCATGGCTCCCAGACCTATAAATCCAATTGCTCTAGCCATAGACCCTCCTTTGAATCCTCTATTCATTAAAATTTTTGGATCTGCTCCAAATTAGATTCTCTACGGCGACCTGTTAGCCATGAGAGTTTTATTTCGAATATCGGTCCAATGAACTTTATTCAATTGTTAGACTTTTAAATAAGATCAAGTTTTGATTTTTTCTTATCACCTTTTATCTTTGTGGTCAAGGGCCTAGCATTTCTCCCTTGCCCTAGACAACAAAGCCAGGGGCAATCCAGCCCTGGCTTTGTTCCTATCCTCTGCACGCTTTTGATGGGCTTTATTTTAAGATAGTATTTGTGGATTACAAAGGTGCACTTCAAGATAATCTCCAAAGTTGAAGATTACGGATTGAAACCAAGTATTAGGAAGGTTTTAAATATAAAATGGCAGGACCATTTCTGACCCTGCCTTTGCTCTTTGACAATTTAATATCTTTTAAAGTTTCTACCGATTAATCGGTATTTTTTGAAGCTACGCCAATGGGGAATTTTAATCTTCTTTTAATTGTCGCAACGTTCCTGCACTTAAAGCTTTTACTAATTTTTTTTGAAAAATTTTATCATCTTCTTCCTCAACTCCGTCTTTTTTAAACTCTTTAATAAAAAAAACCGAATAGGAGCATTGTTTATGGAAACCCGTATAATAAACACGATGTCTGCCAATCTCTTTTTTCCGCGCTTCCCTCAATTCAGATGGCATTCTTTTGAAGTGACAACTGGGATGATCTAATATGCCAGAATTTGATTCATCGGCTTCCTTGGCAAGATTAAACAATTTTTTCTCAAGATGTTTTACACCGGAATGTTTAAGATCTCTCAATTTTTTATTTGCGGTCTCATTCACCGAGATTGAGCACACGAGATGTCTCCTTGTCTGCGAAGGCCTGCATTACTTTATCCATCAGGCGTCTATTCTGGATCATTTCGCTGTCTTCCAATTCATCAATATCGATCTTACGTGCATTGAACTGGACAAATTTTCTTAAGAAGGAGATAGCGCTGTTGATTTGAGAAAACGAAAGCGTGGGCAATTCCTTTTTAATTTCATCATAATCTAAAATTTCATCGATGACTTCTATAAACCTATAAAGAAAAACAGGTTCATTATCATTGCCAATTAAAGCGGGGCAGAAAGAATATTCACTCAATAATTTTATATAATCCCCTGTAGCATGGCTCGCTAATAATAGCTCCCGGATTCCTTGCACCCTTTTTTGATAATCAAGCGTTGTTCTTTCTATAAAATCCAACTGCTCAAATAGCTCAGGAGGTTTGGTACTCTCGGTATGTAAACATATTGTTGTTTCAGTCGAATTAATCAGTAGAAGCTTTTTTTCCATTTTTCTCTTCCTTATCTAAGCCAAATTGCTGACGTTTCTCTGGAGATAATAGGCTGGTTGGATCAGCAACGATTTCTCCAAACATTTCTTCAAAACTTTCAATGCTTTTATTCAAAGATAAAGCTAAACGCTTGGCATGCGCTAAACCGATGTAAATCTTAGCCACACCAGTCGCCCTATTCGATTCATCATATCTCCTCAAGGCAAAGTGAAGGGCAACGTCATCATTTGTCATTCGAATTCCGATAACATTTGCATAACATTGGATTTGATTGGGACCATCTTCTATTGTCGGTTGTCCTTTTATGAAAGACGGTTTTTCCATTTTACTCCCCCCCTCCTGGATTCTATTTGGCATGTCAATCTTTATTTGCTTGAGAATTCATTCCGTTGGTTTTCATGCATACTCTTCTTGGCCCTTGAGGTCGGACAATATAAACCACTCTTCTTTTTCGGAGGGAAATTATTAAAACTGAAATGATTTGCCTATCTTTCTAACAAAACACGGCGAGAAAAGTCAAATAAATTTTTTGAAGCATAAAACTTTTTCCCTACCCTCCCTTAAAATTATACTCTCTTTTGTGGAAATGCAAAGGTAAAAGATTTCTTCGTGGA
Organism: Pseudomonadota bacterium; assembly: GCA_018819135.1. Classification (GTDB taxonomy): domain Bacteria; phylum Desulfobacterota; class SM23-61; order SM23-61; family SM23-61; genus JAHJQK01. The sequence goes on from JAHJQK010000038.1 coordinate 7,783, forward strand.
ATACACTATAGCTTCCCTTTCGTTGGTCGTTAAAAGGAATCTTTCGGGCTCCTCACACACCTCCCACTTCTTGAAGATTATGAAATGAAATTTACACCTTTTCATGGAACCTGTCAAACGTTGACTTCAGGAAGAAGTCAATATAAAAAACCCCATTCCTCTACCGACAAGAAATGGGGTTCATTTTATCCAGGCCACAAGCCACCTCCCGATGAGGATGATGGAAAGCCTTTATTTTTTGGAATAATGACAAATTAGGGGAAAAAGTCAAGGAAGGATAAATTAGACCGATGGAGCCGAGCCGGGGAAAGCAGCCTGCCCGGCCCCCACACCCGATCAGGGATAAGGCGTTAACCTGATCGGTTCCCGCAAACAAGGCTAAAGAGGTTGAGTGGCCCTGAGAGGAAAGGGATGTGGTCGGTCGTAAGAATATTCCTGCATCAGGGAGAAAGGCAGGCTAACCACACCCGATGACCCTTGGGTGAACTTGGGGGCGAACATAATTTTCAAGAAACCCTCAAAATTTATTTTTGTTGCATTTAATAGACAAATATGTCATCTTATTACTATGAAATGGAGCGAGGTTTTGACGATTACGAGAGACAACTCGGTTTTTCCCTCTTCGTTTCTTCTGGCGGGAGGCGGTTCAGCTACTGCCGTGCGGCGGCAACTGGACCGCTGGGTCAAATCGGGTCGGCTCCTGCGGCTCCGGCGCGGCGTTTATGCTGTGGCCCTCCCATACAGGGCCGAAGCGCCCCATCCATTTCTGGTCGCCAATCACCTGCGAAGGCCGTCGTATGTGAGCCTGCAGTCCGCGCTTTCCCATTACGGGATGATTCCGGAGTTCGTCCCGGTAACGACGAGCGTCACCACCGGCCGTCCTGAGGAATTGGATACACCCCTGGGAAGATTCCTTTTCCGCCATGTCAAAAAATCGGCCTTCTTCGGATACACGCAGACAGAGATTTCGGGGGGCCAGCCAGTTTTTCTGGCCTTGCCCGAGAAGGCTTTGCTGGATTTGCTCTATCTCACGCCGGGAAGCGACTCCCCGGCATACCTCGAAGAGCTGCGATTCGAGCCCGCCGATCGTTTTGACTGGTATACTCTGCGCATGCATGCCGAGCAGATCCGGAGCCGAAAGTTGAAACGGGCGGTGGAACTAATCTCGCGCCTGGGAGGCGGTAAGAGTTATCAGGGGTTGAAAGAATGAAGGACTATCTGATTCAGATCGTTTCCCAGCAACCAAACGACTTCATGAAACGAAGCATCGCCCGCGAATACCTGCAGGCCCGTATTCTTGAGGCGCTTCAGGACCGGGGCGCGTTTCTCAAATGGGCCTTTGTCGGTGGTACTGCTCTGCGGTTTCTCTATGGGATGCCGCGATATTCGGAAGATCTGGATTTCTCCCTGGTCGTTGCCGAAAGGGAGCATGCTTTTGCCGCCCTTTTAAACAAGGTCAGCTCAGCCTTTGCGGCGGAAGGCTACTCAAATGACATCATGATTAGGGACAAGGGAGCCGTGAAATCCGCTTTCATCAAGTTCAGAGGGATTCTCGCCGAACTTGCTCTTTCCTCCCGTGAACACCAAATGCTGTCTGCCAGAGTGGAGGTTGACACGAATCCGGCCGATGGGGCTACCACAACCACGACCGTGATCCGGAGGTTCGTCGCTCTGAATCTGCTCCATTACGACCGCCCGTCACTTTTGGCCGGGAAGCTGCATGCCGTTCTCTCTCGCGCCTATACGAAAGGACGTGATTTGTTCGATCTGGTTTGGTATCTAACAGACCGGACCTGGCCTGAACCGAACTTCACCTTCCTGAATAACGCCCTGGCTCAAACCGGATGGCCAGGACCGGAGTTAACTGCCGCAAACTGGCGCCGAATTGTTAGGAAGCGGATGGAGGAAATTCACTGGAATCGGGCCGTGAAGGATATTTCTCCATTCCTTGAGCGCCCCCAAGACGTGAATCTTCTTACGCTCGAAAACGTCAGGAACCTGCTGTTGAATAAGTGAGGTTTGAGGAGGTTAAAACTTCTGGCCGTAGGTGTCACGGTGGACTTTGTCCTTGCGGTACTTGGTATGGGGAGGGGGAGATTCTGAACTTTTATCCCCCAAGACAACAACGGCCGCAGGAGCCTCAGCAGCCATGTAAACCCAGGGGTGGACGCGGGACAAGGCCTCTTTGATTTGGGGATCCTGGACGATCACGAATTCCCAGGGCTGAACATTGTTCCCACTGGGAGCGGCCATGGCGGCCTTCATCAGTAGCTCTAAGATTTCCGCGGCAATTTCTTTTTTTTGATAGCGCCGGACACTTCGGCGGCGGCAGATAAAATCAAGGATCGCTTTGGTCTCCATCGCTTACCCTCCAGAGATATTTTTTGCGCAGCGAAAACCAAGCCAGTGGGCTCCGTCAACCTGGTCTTCGGCTGACCAACGGACCGTGGTGCGTACAAAGGTGGCACTTCCAAGGAAACATCCCCCCCGCATGGGCAGGTGGCCTTCGATCCACACTCCCTCGCACATTTCCCAGACGTTTCCGGACATATCATAACATCCATATGGACTGAGACCCAGGTGGAAGCGGGAGACGTCCGTCACCCGATTGATACCCAACTCGGCGGAGTTGCAATACCCGGGATAAAAATCATTCCCCCAGGGCCACCACCGGCCATCAGTTCCCCGGGCTGCTTTTTCCCATTGAGCTTCCGTAGGAAGCTCTTTTCCAGCCCAGTCCGCATAAGCCCGGGTGTCATCCCACCCCAGACCTACCACTGGCTGGAGGGGCTCGTTCCATCCTTCTTTTCCCCAGAGCATGGGGGTCCGATGATCCGTATCCTCAAGGAACTTGCCGTACTGGTAATTGGTTACGGGATGAAGGTCGATATAATAATCTTCCAGTATTATTTTCCGGGCAGGCGTCTCGGCCGTAAAAACAGGGTTTTGGGAGCCGTCTAAAATGAAGACCTGGTGCAACTCACTCTCCGAAAGCCCCATGGTAAATTCCCCCGCGGGGATGAGAACCATCTCGGCGCAATCGATGGGGGAAACAATTTTGGGGGGCAAAAGGGAGGATTTGACCAAATTGGCAATAGACCACGAATTTCTTTTGACCACTCCGCTCCCCTCAAAGATTTTAACTGTCCCATTATAACGCTTTTTAGAATGAAGAGGGCAAGACAAATCTGATGCCCTAAACAGAAGGTAGAAGGGGGGAAGGGGAACCATTTTAATGAATCTGACCAGCCGTAAACAGCCATTTCGAAAGGGTCGCCGAGGTGGTATAATGAATTTTTTTAATAGAGGAAAAAGTTGCGATTTATTTTCTTGGAAGAGGGGGAGGAAACATGGGCCGGCCAAGCTGGCAGATTCAAATCATAACCGCTTTTTGGCCGATAAGAAATTTTTTAGCCAAGATGGTGGGGTGGCCGGTCATCGGGCGCTGGCTGGCCTCTACTTTTCGGGGGGATCAGGCGATTTTCCTCCCGGTGAAGGTTGACGTGGAAAGGCCGGTGAGTTTCGCTTTACCCGGCAGGGTTGTGGAACAGCTTATCCAGGAGTCATCTTTCCGTTTTCTTCTCCATGAATGTATGTGCCGTTCTCTCGAGCCGTGCCAACATTATCCGAAAAATATCGGTTGCCTTTTCTTGGGCGAAGGAGCCAGGGAAATCGTTTCTTCGCTGGGGCGGGAAGCCACTGTGGAAGAGGCCCTGGCCCATCACCGGAAGGCCCTGGCTTTGGGCCTCATTCCCATGGTCGGGAAGCTGCGGTGGGATTCACTCTGGCTGGGGGTGAAGCGCGCCGACCAGCTTTTAACGATCTGCCACTGCTGCGATTGCTGCTGCTATTTTAAACTTTACCGCCTTCTGCCGCAGGAGGCGGCCAGGGGTTTGCAGAAACTGGAGGGCCTGGAGATCCGGGTGGAGGACGAAAAGTGCGATGGATGCGGGATCTGCGTGGAACGGTGTTTCATCCAGGCTGTGATCCTGAAAGAAGGGAAGGCCCTGGCGGGGGAGGGGTGCCGGGGCTGCGGCCGCTGCGCCATCGTTTGCCCGAAGCAGGCGGTTAAGATTCTTCTTCCTTCGACTGAATCGCTGACGAATTACATTCACCGTATTCAGCGAGGATAAATCAAAGATCAATATTTTGTCTTGAATCCTTCCCCGAAGGCCAAGCCCCCGAATATAGCCGGCCTTAATTTTTAACTTGCGATGTTAAATATTAAGGGCAAAAGAACATGAAACCCGGATATCAATTAGGGGGCTTATTATAAAAATGTAGGGAAACGCCTGGTCAACAGCTCAAGCTTCGGAAATCTGTTTAAAGCGATGATCGTCACAGATTTTTTTAAAGAGGTTTCTTCATTGCGGGCAGATGCCTTCCCCGGTTTTTAACGTGGCCATCAAGGCTGTTATTAAAAAATCTTTGACTATTGACTATTTTCCTCAATCTGGTAAAATTCTAAAAAAATCAAAGCCTTGACTACCATCCTTAATCTTTCAACCCAAAGCCTTAACCTTGCCAAGGAGGGTGCCATGGCCAAAGGAATTATTCTAATCCTGGTTAGCATGGTCTTTCTTTCGTCTCCCGTCTTTGCCGAGCGCGGGAAAACAAAAATCAGCGTCTTCCCCCTGCCGCCGAATTTGACTGCGACCGTTCAATTCCATGAACCCTCGGGAAACAGCATTCTGGATGCCGATGAGACTGGCAAGTTCATTATCACGCTCCAAAACAGCGGGAAAGGAGACGCTTTTGATGTGCAGGCCGAGCTGAAAGCGGACAAGAGGTTGAAGGACCTTTCCTATGAAGAAACCGTTTCCATCGGTACAATTCCATCGGGCGGGAGTGTTGAAAAAGAAGTTTCATTAAAAGCAGCAGAAGATATCCCCACTGAAAATATAAGCTTTGACATCGAGATAAAAGAAGCCAACGGCTTTGACGCCACCCCGCTGAAGATCGCCTTCAAAACCAAGGCTTTTGAGCCGCCCAAGCTTGTGGTGGCGGACATCGGAATAGACGACCAGAACAAAAATTCCCGGGTGGAGCCGATGGAGATCGTGGAGCTTACGGTAAGGGTGCAGAATATTGGGCATGGCGATGCCCGGGATGTTGCGATGGATGTCCAAACGGGGAATAACGTCTTTTTGGCAGGGGAGGCGGTTACCCATTTCAATCTCGGTAATATTCCGGCGGGGAAATTCAAGGACGTGAAGTTTATGTTCTATACCAACAACCGCATTGCCAACGGCGAAAAGATTCCCATCACCGTCCAGATCAATGAAAAACGACCGAGATTCCAAGCGGCCCAAGCGTTGAACTTGACCATGAATGCTCCGCAAAAGAGGATTCAGGAGGTCATTGTAAAAGCGCAAGAAACCGAAAGAAAGGCGGATATTCAACTGGCAACGGGCTTGAGCGTTGATGTGGATATGAACATTCCGGAAGGGGAAAAAGCCGGAAAGTATGATGTCGCCGTGGTGATCGGCAATAAGAATTACACTTCATCGGGTATTCCGAACGTGGAATTTGCCGACCGGGACTCCCGGGTCATCAAAGAATACCTGATCCGAGCTTTCGGCTATGATGCCGATAATATCCTCCATGCTGAAGATGCCACCCTTGCCAGATTTAACGAGCTATTCGGGTCGGAAAGGGACCCTAAAGGGAAATTGTACAAATACGTGAAAGAAGGCGTTTCCAGGGTTTTTATCTATTACGTGGGCCATGGGGCGCCCGATCTTGAATCCGGAGAAGCCTACTTTGTGCCGGTGGACGCCAATCCCCAGTATATCGCTTCCAATGGATACCGCCTCCAGACCTTTTATCAGAACTTGTCCAAGATTCCGGCCAAGAAGGTCACCATCGTTCTCGACGCCTGCTTTTCGGGCAACTCGGAGAAAGGGATGCTCTTCAAAAACATCAGCCCGGCCATGGTAAGGGTGAAAAAGGAATACGCTGCGCCGACCCAGGCCTTGCTTATCACCAGCGCGGCAGTGGATCAGGTATCCACCTGGTATCCGGAAAAGAGGCATTCGCTTTTCACCTATTATTTTTTGAAGGGATTGCAGGGGGAAGCGGATTTGAACCAGGATAAAAAGATCACAATGGGGGAGATGAAAGAATACCTGAAGGAAAATGTTCCCTACATGGCCAGAAGGTTGAGCGGGACGGAGCAAACCCCGGTGGTTACGGGGAACGATCAAGAGGTGATCATTCAGTTGAAAAAATGATTTTGTTTCAAATGGGCAGAGGTGCATTGCCGATAAAAATATCCAATTTATGGGGGTATAGGTCTTATCATGGTGATCAACAATATCAGCTTTTCAGATGAAGCGATCCGGGAAATATGCCGGCGATATAGGGTAAGAGAACTCTCCGTTTTTGGATCAGTTCTACGCAGCGATTTCAATCCAATGAGTGATGTGGATTTTCTGGTGGAGTTCATGCCGGAAGCTCAAGTCGGATTTATGACCCTTTCAAAGATGCAGAGAGAGATCTCCTTGATCCTGAATCGCCCGGTGGATTTAATTCCCAAGGGCGGATTGAAGACCAAAATCCGTCAAACCATTCTTGCCAACGCCCAGGTGCTGTATGAGGCCTGAGGAACTATACCTGACTGATATTTTGGAAGCTGCCGATTCCATTAAGAATTTCCTCACCGGCATTGAGCGGGAAACTTTCCTCCAGAACGACCTGTTACGCAGTGCGGTACTTCAAAAGCTATCCATAATTGGCGAAGCGGCTGCCCACCTCCCTCTTGATTTCAAAAAACGCCACCCTGAGGTCGAATGGGGAGATATCGTCGGATTCCGCAATATTGCCGTTCATGCATATTTCGCTGTCGAGTGGCCAATTGTTTGGGTGACCGCCACACAAGAAGTTCCGGAATTAAGACGTCGAATTGCTGATATTCTTGCCAGGGAATATGCCGGGGACTAAAGCGACCACAATGGAAGGCCCATGCCGCATGAAGTTCCTCATGACAAGTTCGCTTGAAGCGGAAATGGGCGGGTTCTTGCATTGCAGACAATAATCGGAGGGTTGGAATGAAACGAGCAACTATTTTATCCTTTCTTCTTTGCCTTATCATTATTCCAAACCTTTACGCCGCCGAGGTAAAAAACGTCACGGCCAAACAGGTCGGCAACCGAATGCTTTTTGAATATGAATTGATAGGGAATGAAGCAGAAGCGGAGGTGAGCGTCCATATAACGGTCAAAGGCCAGTCTTACCCAATGGAAAAATTGCGCTTAGAGGGCGACTTCGGCAGGGTGAAACCCGGTAAAGCCAAAAGAATATCGTGGAACGTGCTCCAGGACTTTCCCCGGGGGCTCGCTGGAGACGTGGAATGGGAAGTTGTGGCCGGCGCCAAGATGCTTAAGGACCCAGTTACCGGTATGGAATTTATCTTCGTAAAGGGCGGATGTTTTGATATGGGTGACACTTTTGGAGATGGCGAGTCCGATGAAAAACCCGTTCATCAGGTGTGCGTGAATGATTTTTTTCTTGGGGTTTACGAGGTGACGCAGACCCAATGGGAAAGGGTTATGGGTATTAATCCTTCTCATTTTAAGAAAGGCGGTAATTATCCTGTTGAGCGGGTTAGCTGGAACGACATCCAGGATTTTATAGGAAGATTAAACCGGCAAGGCGGCAGGAGATATCGTTTGCCGACCGAGGCCGAATGGGAGTACGCGGCGAGAAGCGGCGGGAAAAGAGAGAAGTACGCGGGAGCGAGCTCGGGAAGTGAACTGAATGAATATGCCTGGTATAATGCAAACGCCGGAGGAAGCAGCCAGCCTGTGGGGCAAAAGAAAGCCAATGGATTGGGCTTACATGACATGACCGGCAATGTGTGGGAATGGGTGGCCGATTGGTATGGGCAAGATTATTACAGAAACAGTCCTAAAAATAATCCGGCAGGGCCGAGTAGTGGACAGTTTCGGGTGCTTCGCGGCGGTTCCTGGTTCAATTATCCGTGGAGCGTGCGGGCCTCCTACCGGTACAGGAGCGTTCCGTCGTTCAGGAACAACGGCTACGGCGGGTTTCGTCTGGTTGGTCCCTCCCAGTAGTTATTTTCTGAGTTCTGGATTTCTATTTTCTCTTTTTTGGGTGGGGAGGTTGGGGGCAAAGCCCCAACAAATTTAAAATTTTCAGGAGGAAAAAATAAAGGAATCGCCGATATTTATAAAAACGTATGACTTCAGCAGATGGCTTCTTGAACACACCATCAAATTTCCCAAAAGCCAGCGGTTTGTGATGGCCAAACGAGTGGAAGAGGCCGTCTTGGAATTTTACGATTTACTTCTTCTTGCGGTAAAGAAAGGAGGCGACAGGAAGAGTGTTCTTAACAGGGCAAGTTTTGAACTGGAGCGGTTAAAGCACTATTTGCGCCTCTGCAGAGATTTAAATATTTTAAGCATCAGACAGTACGAATTTTCTTCAAGAGAAATCGTTGAAATCGGTAAATTATTGGGAGGATGGCTGAAAAAAGCTTGAAGGGTATGGGCTTTATATGCTTCGCGGCGGTTCCTGGAACAATAATCCGAGGAACGTGCGAGCATCCAACCGGAACAGGAACAATCCGTCAAACAGGAACAACAACAACGGGTTTCGTCTGGTTGGTCCCTCCCAAGACAGTCATGAACAAGCGCCAAGATGCCGAACTTCCAAGGAAGGGCGGATAGTGCAATGATTGTCTATTGGCCCATATCCTGGCTGCGCAAACAGCCGAATATAAAAAAGGCTGGGTGAGCTTAGTAGCTTCGGCGAAAAATTCACCCAGCCAAATTCTCCCGATGAAACGCTACGGTAACCTTTTTGAGCACTTGACTTCTTTTGAAAACCTCTATCTGGCAAGTATAAAAGCTCGTAAAGGCAATCGTTGCAAGGGAAGTGTGATAAGGTTTGAAAAAGATATCGAAGAAGAGCTTTTCCAATTGCAGGAAGAATTGGTTACCAAAACATATAAACCGGGCGGGTACAGGGAGTTTACCATTTATGAAAGAAAACCGAGAAAGATAAGTGCTGCTCCTTATCGGGACCGGGTAGTACACCACGCTCTTTGTAATGTTATCGAACCAATTTTTGAGAAAATATTTATTTTTGATTCCTATGCCTGTCGCCACGAGAAAGGAACTCATAAGGCAGTGGGTCGTTTTACTGAATTTTCTCGGAAAAACAAATATGTTTTGAAAACCGATATTAAAAAATACTTTCCCAGTATAGACCATGAAATTCTCTTTGCCAAAATAAGAAAAAAAATTAAATGCCGGGACACTCTTTGGCTAATAAAGACGATCATCGATGGAAGCAATGAACAGGAAGAGGTGAAGGATTATTATGAGGATGACGGCCTTTTTACGCCATTCCAGCGGAAAAAAGGAATTCCCATTGGCAATCTCACCAGCCAATTTTTTGCCAACATTTATCTTAATGATCTTGACCACTATATGAAAGAACATCTCAGGTGTAAATATTGCCTCCGGTATGTGGATGATATTACAGTATTCGAAAATGATAAAAAGACTCTATGGGGGATTAAAGAAAAGATAAACGATTTTCTGACGAAGGATAAACTCAAACTTCACCCAGGAAAGACTTATGTTGCGCCTGTTTCGGTAGGCATTGATCACCTTGGGTATCGTATTTATCCTACACATAGGCGCTTAAGGAAAGATAACAGCCTGGCGTTTAAAAGGAAATTAAAACGCTTGGCGCAACTTTATAACGCAGGGGAAATTTCGTTTGATGAGCTAAATGCTTCGGTGCAGAGTTGGCTTGGGCATGCAGAACATGCGGATACTTATAGATTAAGGAGGAGCATTTTTAGCCAGACAATATTTTCGAGGGATTGAATTAATTCTGATTTTTTTTGAACTGGAGAGCCGGTAGTTGAAGATTGAGGGGATAATCTGGTTTGATGAAATTACTGAGAAGCGCATAGTAAAACATCATGTGAGCCAGGATGAAGTGCGAGAAGTCTTTGCCAATAAACCACATTTCCGTTATATTGAGAAAGAACATAGCCCCGGCGAGGATGTTTATGCCGTAATGAGCCAGACGAATAGCGGGCGTTATCTTATTGTTTTCTTCGTTTATAAAAGAGATAGAAATGCCTTGATTTTGTCGGCACGCAATATGACCAGGGCCGAGAGGAGGAAATATGGACAAAGGTAAAAGCTCGATTTCACGAGCAAAGTCATATAAAGAAATTGGGGACTTTTGGGATGCCCATGATTTAGCTGATTTTTGGGACAAGACAAAAGAAGTGGATTTCAGTGTTGGCATCAAAACGGAAAAGACCTATTATGCCGTGGATAAGAAATTGTCAGAGAAAATGCAAGCGATAGCCTTAAAACGCGGCGTATCCGTTGATACACTTTAAAACCTATGGCTACAGGAAAAACTCCACGAGCAAAGATCATGATGAAAAATCAAGATAGATTATCAATATTGTCTAAAATAAGAGATTGCTTCACTCCGGGCGCAATGACAATACCAACTGATACAAACGCATTCAATAACCTGTCATTGCGAGGAGTGGAGCGACGAAGCAATCCCAAGAAAAATGAGATTGCCGCGCCCTTCAGGCTCGCAATGACTTGTAAAAGGAAGAAATGTCTTGCTGTTAGGTTCATCATCCTTTGGACTTCCTTTTTCCTGTCGGTCGCCATTGGCCAGGCTGAAACGGTAAAGAATATTGCCGCCGAAGGCTCTTGCGCCATCGTGGGGATGAGCGCGGAAGAGTCGCAGTTAATCGCCCTGCAAAGGGCCAGGGCTGCGGCGATAGAACAGGCAGTCGGGGTGTCGGTAGTATCAGGCACCCTGGTAACCAATATGATTCTCCGGGCGGATTTTATCAAGACGTATTCCAAGGGATTGATCATTAGAGAAAAGGTTGAATGGTTGCCGCTTAGGCAGTACCAGAAGGATTCTTCCACGCCCCCGATTCCCGAATACAGAGTTAGATTAACGGCCGATGTTTACGTGCCGCAGGTTAAGATCAAACCCATTGGTTTGCAGGCAATAGCCAACAGCGCTGTGTTTAAGAATGGAGATAGGGCAACCGTTGAGATGGGAACGGGGCGCGAGGCTCGGGTTGCCATTTTCAATATTACCGCCGATGACCGGGTAGTGATGCTCTTCCCCAATGAATATGAAAAGAACAGCCACCTTTCAAAAAATCAAAGGCTTGTTTTTCCGGAGAAAAACTCCAAGGTTGAACTCATTATGCAGACGCTTCCCGGGCATAAAAGGGATGCGGAAGCCTTTTATATTGTGGCGATGGATGAGAGTGGGCCAAAGAAGTTTATGGATCTTTTCACGCCGGGCCGGCCGATGAATTTCAGCACCTTTTTTAAGAAATATTCCGAGATTTCTGATTATTGTGAGGATGCGATCCTAACGTATGAAGTAATGGATGGGAAGGATTGCGATTGCTTCATCCCGCCAAAAGCGGGATTCGCAATGACAATACCAGCTAATACAAACGCATTAAATAACCTGTCATTGCGAGGAGTCCACCTCAGGCGGACGACGCGGCTATCCCATGAGATTGCTTCACTTCGTTCGCAATGACAACGTATTGAATGTCAAACTATTTAAGCCGTTCACTATAACTTCAGTCTTCATGGGCTGTTTAAAAAAGCCCGGTAAGCTTTGTAAGCCTCGAAGATATCCGCTTTGGAGGTTACTTCGAAGGGTGAATGCATGGAAAGCACGGGCACACCGCAGTCGATGATATCCATACCGTAAATAGCCAAATACTTGGCCACGGTACCTCCCCCCCCTTCGTCCACCTTGCCAAGCTCGGTCATCTGCCAGGCTACGTTGTTGGCGTTGAAAATACGCCGGATTTCACCCACATACTCCGCCCGGGCATCTGAGGCGGCCGCTTTCCCGCGAGAGCCGGTAGATTTCTCCAGGCAAACTCCGTAACCCAGCTTGCCAGCATTTTGTTTTTCGTGAACCTCCGGGTAGTTGGGGTCTAGGGCGGCCTGCACATCGGCGGAGAGGGCTTGGGAATTGGCGAGGATCTGTTTCAGCAGAGCTTCCGTGGCCGTGAGGCCTGAGCGCTTGATCAGGGTCCTAAGGACACTTTCCAGGAAAAGGGATTTCGCCCCCGTGCTTCCATCACTGCCGATCTCTTCTTTGTCCACGAAGAGGACGATGGCTGTTCGGGGAGGTTCTGTAATCGAGAGGACGGTCTGAAGAGACGTGTAGACACTGGCGCGGTCGTCTTGCCCGTAAGAACCGATCAGGCTGCAATCAAACCCAACATCCCGAGCCTTCATCGCCGGGACGAGCTCCAACTCGGCGCTGATGAAATCTTCTTCCACCAAACCGTATTTGTGGTGGAGAAGCTCCATCATCCGGAGCTTAAAGCGTTCCTTGGCTTCGGTATCGGGAAAAGGAATACTTCCAGCGAGGGCCGTGAGCCTCTCCCCCTCGATGGCTTCGGCGAGTTTCTTCTGGTCCTGGATCTTGCCCGAGAGATGGGGGAGAAGGTCATTGATGACGAATACGGGATCCGCTTCATCTTCCCCGAGGACCACGTTTAAGATCGAGCCGTCCGCTTTTACGATCAGGCCATGGAGGGATAAGGGGATGGTCACCCATTGGTATTTTTTAATTCCTCCATAGTAATGGGTTCGGAGTAAGGCCATGTCCGCATCCTCGTAAAGCGGATTCTGTTTGAGGTCTATCCGCGGGGAGTCGATGTGCGAGACGATAATCCTGAGGCCTTCGGCCAAAGACGCTTGGCCTATCAAGGCGAGGGCAATGGATTTGTCTTTATTCACGGCGAAGAATCTTTTGCCCGCTTCCGGGGAAGAAGCCTCTTGAAACCCGGCTTCTTTGGCCGCTTGGGCAATTTCCCGGACGGCCTCCCGTTCGGTTTTGGCCCGGTTAAGGAAGGTTTTATATCCCTCGGCAAAACGAAAAGTCTCTTCCTTCTCCTGTTCGTCCAGAAGGTCCCAGGATAATTTCCCCTGGAACTTCAATTTTTTCTCCAGTTCTTTTGTTTCCTTTTTCCTTTTTTCTTTTTCCAGTTCCTCGCCAGCCATCTTTACGCCTCCTTGGATTTCCTGCGAAAAAACGTTTACGTTCCCCTAAGCCTTCTCCGGATCAGCGATTGATGCGGGCGAACCCGTCCTCCAGGTTCACGGTGGCTTCAAAGGATGGAACCATTTTAAAACAAGGCTCACAGATGGGGAAATGGATGATTTTGTGGTCCACTTCCAGTTGTAGGCTTACCCCTTTTTCGTTGAAAACCTTTCCGCAGTAAGCGCAGCTGGGGTTTTTCAGCAAAGGTTCTTTGCTCAGTTTTAATTCCATCATCTCGTTTTTCCCTCCTTTAAAATATTGTATGGAAATTTTGAAACTTTTTAGCCACAGAGAACACAGAGGTCACAGAGCTATAATCAAAATGTTTAGAACAAAAAATAATTTAGGACACGGATGAATACGGATAAACCCAAAATAAATTTAGGAAAAAATCTTAACAAATCCTTCAAAAAATGAACTTTCGTAGTACAGAGATCACAGAGAATGCTGAAAAAATTATGTGAACTCAAACGTTGAAACACGCAACCTGAAACTACTTTTTCTTATTCTCTGTGTTCTCTGTGCCCTCTGTGGCAAATTTAAGATTCCTGAAACATCATTTGGCAATTTTTCTCAACTCACCGTAAGGTCCCCGTTCAAAGGGAGCGGAATCCGGGCTTTGTTCGGACCACAGGGCATCCGCTAATTTTCCATAGGTCAGGGCATACCGGTCCAGATCACCGGCGAATTGGGTGAGAATGCCTTCGGCACCCGGGTGGGTAGGATGAGCGCCGGATTGCCTGATTACATCACGCAGGATATGCGGGTGGTCGATGACCATACAGGGCCGGTAATAATTTGCCGAATAGGGTTGGCGTTGGCGGATGCTGTGGAAAAATTGCGAGTTTAAAATTTCCGCCAAGGACTTTTCTTTGATGTTGTCCAGGGCAAAGTGGACGAATACGCAGGGTTCGACATTTCCGTTGGCGGTAATGTGCAAATAGCGGTCCCCGGCAATGCACCCCCCTACCAGTGGTCCATCGTTCCAGAAATCGGCTAAGATAATGGGCAAATTCGGGCGCATCTCGATGAGACGCTTCCTCCGGTAGATCCGCTGTTCCGGGGTGGGCATGAGATCAAGGTCCGGTTTTTTACCGATGGGGAGGTAGTTAAAATACCAGCCGATAAAACATCCCTGGTCGATCCAGAACTTCACGAACTCGTCGCTGCAAATCAATTCATTGTTCTGGCGGGTGGCGGTTGCCGAAAATCCGAAAAGAACCCCGGCTTGCCGCAACCCGGCCATGGCGGCAAGGACTTTCTTAAAGCTCCCGGGGCCACGGCGGGCGTCCGTGGCTTTTTCCCAGCCTTCCACGCTGACTGCCGGCAGAACATTCCCCAGCCGGGAGAGAACCCTGGCCATCTGCTCATCGATGAGCGTGCCGTTGGTATAAACCTGGAAGTAGACATCGCTGTGAGCGGCAAAAATATCCAGGAGATCCTTCCTCATAAAAGGTTCTCCCCCCGAGATCGTGATAAAATAGATGCCCATCTCTTTGGCTTCCTGAAGAAGGTGATGGATGAGGGGTGTCTCCAATTCCTCCCTCTTGTTATAATCCCCGGCATAACAGCCATAACAATTCAGGTTACATCGCATGGTTGGGCTGATTACTAAAAAGAAAGGTGGGTAGAATCCATAGCGGGATTTAAACTCGTCCCTCCTGGGGGTGGCGGTGATGAACTCGTTGACGATGAGGTTTTCAGCAAACTTGGCCAGACATTCCTTGGAACACCGACCGATGGCCCGCCGGACGTGGAGAAGAAGACTTTTGAGGAAATCTCGGCCCTCCGGGTAATAGGAAACCGCATCCAGGCCTTTTTGAACCAAGGGAAATCCCAGGAGCCTTTGCTCGCTAATGTGGGGTAAAACTTTGAGGATGGTCTTGGCGGTCTGGACTACGGCAAATTGTTTCACTTTGGATGGAACTTCCATTCTGAAGAGCGCCTCCTTAAATTGTCATCGCAACCATGTCTTTTCGTAACAGTTTAGCCCTTTGAAAAAATTGGCTAAACTTCAATGCAAAATGCAAAAATTAAATTGAAAATTTCAAAAGGGTTAAAGCTTTTCAGAGAAATTTGCATTTTTCCATCTGCAATTTTCACTTTTCAATGAAATTTAGCGTGTCTTTTCAAAACGCTAAATTGATACGACTTTTCTTCTTTTTGCCTGAGGAAAAAATTTCCTCCTTCCAAAAGATAATTTAATTGTATAGGAAATTCCTTTTTGGACACGGATATACACAGATTATCAGGATAAACTAAAAAGAAAATAACTATCTGCGGTTATCTGCGTAAATCTGCGTCCTATGAAATTTATCATGACGATCCCCCCCATCAAGACCGGCTCAGATTTTTGATTAAAATATTGCGCACGCGTGCGGAGAGCTCCCCTTCCTTTTCGGTGGGGATACCGGCGGTTTCAACGGGCGGATCAATGATGATCTGGACATTTCCCGGGTAAATGCGCCAGTCGCCCTTCGGCATGATTCTTCCCGTACCGCAGATCGTAATCGGCAGAATGGGAGCCTGGGATTTAAGGGCGATGAGAAAAAGCCCCTTTTTGAAGGGCTGGAGGTTGCCATCCAGGCTGCGGGTTCCTTCCGGAAAAATCATGACCGAAACGCCGTTTTTAACTTTCTCGGCCGCTTGGAGCATGCTGCGGTAAGCCTTTTTGGGGCTCTCGCGTTCGATGGCAATGTAACCGATGCGGGACATGGCCCATCCCATAAACGGGGCACGGAACAGCTCGGCCTTGGCGATCCAGCGGAACTGGATCGGAAGATACCCCAGGAAGGCAAAGATGTCGAAGTTACTCTGGTGATTCGATACCAGGATGTAGCTTTTTTGGGGGTCGAGGTTTTCCAGGCCCTGAATTTTTACCGTTGTGCCCGTGGTGGCAAGCTGAATCTTGCCCCAGAGGCGGGCAATAAGGTGGGGGAGATTTCCGGAGGAGTCGAAAAGGGAAAGAAAAACCGCCCCCGTCCCCAAAATTACCGTAGAAATCAGCAAAATCACCCAGGCGAAAATCGTCCGGAGCATCGGTTCATGACCCTTAAAAATCGATGGAATAATTCTATTCATACTCGATTCAGAGTGAGCTGTCAATGTTGCTTTTTCCAGGGCTTATGAATAAAACCTTGACTTCCTTCCTTTGAATGATAAAATTCCTTAAAAAATAAATATCTGCGGTTATCTGCGCAAATCTGCGTCCTATTAAATTTTAAGCCGGAGAGGGAGGGCATCAGTGGTCAATAAAGTTATTCTCATCGGTCGTCTGGGGGCGGATCCGGAAATTCGTTATACCCCCAGCGGGGCGGAAGTAGCCACCTTTCGGATGGCTACCAGTGAATCGTGGACCAACAAGAGCGGCGAGAAAGAGGAGCGGACCGAATGGCACCGCATCGTTGCCTGGAGGGGGTTAGCCAAGATATGCGGTGAATATCTGAGTAAGGGGAAGCTGGTTTACATTGAAGGCCGGTTAAGAACCCGTTCCTGGGAAGACCGGGATGGGAATAAACGGTCCACCACGGAAATCGAAGCCAATGAGATGAAGATGCTTGGTGGAATTGGGGAGCAAAAAAGCAAAGGTAAAGACAAAGACACCGAGGGGGATTTTTCCCCCCCGCCGCAGAAGGATGAAGAGGATATTCCTTTCTGAATGAAAAATCATGTTAACCCTGTTGTTGCATTAAATTTATTGTATAGGAAAATGTTTTTTGGACACGGATGAACACAGATTGTCAGGATAAACGAAAAAGAAAATAATTATCTGTGGTTATCTGCGAAAATCTGTGTCCTATTAAATTTAATGTTCGTAATCATGAAACCTTTGCCCATGGGGTGGCGGACCTTAACTCAGTGTCATTCGCTGGATCACTCTAAGGGTGACTTTTAAAAGGTACCATCAAAAGGGAGTAAATCGCCTCTTGATTGTATAGGAATTTCCTTTTTGGACACGGATGTACACAGATTATTAGGATAAACAAAAAAAATAATTATCTGTTGTTATCTGCGCAAATCTGCGTCCTATTAAATTTATAAAAATATAAGGGTTATTCGACCGGATCTTTAGGCAACAACAGGGTTAAGGAGAAGGTTTTTTGAATGCCGAGCAAGCGATAAATTTGGTCGCAGAAGAGATGAAGGCCGTAGAAACAGAGATGGCCAAAAACCTACTCTCCACAATCGCCATGATTCCCACGGTGAGCCGATACCTCATTGCCAGCGGGGGGAAGCGGTTTCGCCCTATCCTTTTGCTTCTCTGCGCACACCTTGGTGGTTATCACGGACCGCGGGCCGTTTCCCTGGCCAGCACTATCGAATACATCCACACGGCTACTCTGCTTCATGATGACGTGGTTGATCGGGCTTTCGTCCGGCGAGGGATGGCTTCGGCCAACTCGGTGTGGGGCGATGGGGCAAGCGTGCTGGTGGGAGATTTTTTGTTTACCAAATCCTTTTCCTTGATCGTGCGGGATGGCAACCTGCGTATTTTAGAAGTTGTTTCCGGGGCCACCACCCGCATGGCCGAAGGGGAGGTTATGCAGCTGGTTAAGATGGGAGACCCGGCCATTACGGAAAAGGACTATTATTATGTAGTGACCAACAAAACAGCCGTACTAATCTCTGCCGCCTGTCAGATGGGAGGAATTCTCGGCACCGCCCCCCCGGCAGAAGAGAAAGCGTTGGCCGATTTTGGGCTTAACTTAGGAATTGCTTTCCAATTGATGGATGATACGTTGGATTACATATCCGCCAAAGAAACGCTGGGAAAAGCCATCGGCCAGGATCTCAACGAAGGAAAAATCACTCTGCCACTGATTCAGGCTTTAAAAGTCTGTTCCCCAGCAGAGAAGGACCGCCTTAGGCAGATTATCCAGGAGCGGGACCGTCGGGAAGTAGATCTGGAGTATGTGATGAAGGTCGTAAAAGACTGCGGGGGAATTGAGTACACGATCCAGGCCGCCGAGAATTTTATAGGAAAAGCTAAAAATTCTCTCTTGCCTTTTCCACCTTCCAGAGAAAAAGATGCGCTCCTTACCCTTGCCGACTATGCCATTCGGCGAAAATGGTAAAACAATAAAGGGTTCAAGGATTAAAGAATTAAAAGGACCCAGTGGTTTTTTTATTCTTTTCACGTGACCCCTTGACCACTTGAGCCCTGGAACCCTATTTCAATCTTGGTTTAAATCACGGTAAGCCGGAAGGAGTCCAAGACCATCAGCGGTTTGGATGGCGCGGAGGACCGCAGAAACTACGACTTCTTCAGCCACCAAACCTATGGTATTAACATCTGCAGATAAATCTCCGGCGGAAAGCGCGAAGATCAAATCCCCGTCCACTGTGGAGTGGATAGGCGCAATGGTACGAGCAAATCCACTTTGAGCCATCTGAGCCACCTTGGTGGCTTGTCGCTTGGAGAGCTTAGCGTTCGTGGCCACAACACCCAGAGTCGTATTCTGGAAACCGGTCTCACGCCTGGGCAGGGAAAATCCTCCCTTGATCATGGCGGCCGAATCGATGAAACGCCCGGGGTTGGCGGGATCTCTCGCTCCCGCAAGGATCTTTCTCGTTTCCGGATCGATAACATCGCCAAAGGCATTGACAGCCACGAGGGCGGCTACAATAACTCCACTGGCTGTGGTCTTAGCTGCTGTCCCAACGCCGCCTTTGGTGGCCAAGTTGATTCCCAAGAGCTTTCCAACGCTCGCTCCAGTTCCAACTCCTACGCTTCCTTCGGCAATTTCCCCAGAATGGCTATTTAGGCAGGCCTGGTAGCCCATCTCTTTGCCTGGTCGCACCCGGCCATCCCCCAAACCCAGGTCATAGATTATGGCTGTGGGCACGATGGGGACCTTGGCCGCTGAAGTCTGGTAGCCGATGGATTTTTCTTCAAGGAATTTCATCACCCCGCCAGAAGCGTCCAAACCAAAAGCACTCCCGCCTGAAAGTAAGACAGCATGCACTTCATCGACCCAATGGAAGGAATGGAGGGAGTCGGTCTGACGGGTTCCCGCCGCAGAACCCCGGATATCCACTCCTCCCACCGTTCCCGGAGGGCATAGGACAACGGTGCATCCAGTGGCTGCTTTTAAATCTTGCGCGTGTCCGACCTTGAAGCCGGGAACATCGGTAAGGGCGTTGTTCATATTTTCCATCTCCCCGATTTTTATTAAAATATTTCTACATCTATCATCTAAAGAAGTCAACATCCTGTTTCTTCTTGAATCTGCTATATCCTATTTAGTGGCTAAAAAGGCTTGACGCATTGAGAAAGGGCTTTTACAATTTAATAGAACCCCATTATTGACTTTCGCATAAATAATGGAACGGGCATTGGCACTGCTTTAAACCCCCTCACCTTTATCCTCTCCCCCTGATTAGGGGGAGAGGGGAGGGTGAGGGGGCGTAATAAATTAATCAATGTTCCATTACTTTTGCG
>JAHJQK010000039.1 GCA_018819135.1 Pseudomonadota bacterium
ACACGCGATATCCACTCGACCTGAATTATAGCCCGGTCAGGCCGCTGCCGCATGTAATCGAAATACTTGGTTGTTTTCACCTCGTATCGGTCCTCTTGCCTTTATTGATCGCGCCGAACCATTGATTAGATTGATCCGCATAAAATGCGGAATATCGGTTTGCGATCCGTATAACACGCCGTTGATATAACGAATATTAATGCAATAATCCCTTCGATATCATCCACTTGCGTCCCTTGTTGCTTTTTATTCTGGCGTCTTATGCGGATCGGCATAAAACCCTTTTGTTCCATTTCAAAGTCCGTCGACCGGGCTGCGAACCCCGGCCGGGCCACGGTTAAGGACATGGGTATAGATCATCGTCGTCTTCACGTCGCTATGGCCTAAAAGTTCCTGGACGGTTCGGATGTCATATCCCTCTTCAAGTAAATTGGTGGCGATAAAATGGCGGGAGCGCAGGGCTTCGCGGAGGCGGTCTAAAGGTTTTGGCTTTTGCGCAGGCGCAGGTGCAATTCGTGGGTATTGGCTGACTGCTTTCGAAAGGATTGGTGCGGGGTTAGCCTCTGGCATAGGCTGCCCTCCTCTTTTAGGAACAAGCTGAAATTATCATTCGCTCTCAACCATGTCAAGTGCCTGAGAGGCACCTGAGAGGAAGCCTGGGTTCCCCCGCCATCTCCTTGCCGCTCTTAGATGAGATTTGTCTATTTTGGAACCGAAGCACATCTTTTTGGGGTCAATTTTCTTATCAAATTTAATCGGGTCTCGAAATATATATGGCAGTTTATTGATCTCTTCTTTGGAATCAGTTTTTAATTCCTTTTGGGCCAATATCTCAAAACTTGAATCCTGAAACAAGGATCCCTGTTTCAGCCCCAGCTTTTCCCTTATGACGGGCAAAAAATCTTCATTTATTTCGTATCCAATGGAATTCCTTCCCAGATTTTTGGCCGCCAACGCTGTCGTTCCGCTTCCCAAGAATGGATCCAGTACGGTATCGCCAATAAAGCTGAACATTTTTATAAGCCGCTTGGGTAATTCCTCGGGGAACATGGCTAAATGTTGATTTTGCCTCTCACCCGGGAAATTCCAGTGGCCCGCAAAATACTGATTCCATTCTTCTTGGGTTAGTCTTGACTGCTCCTTGATCTCGCGGCTCGCTTTGGGGGAATCGCCATACTTTTTCAGAATTAAAATAAACTCGTAATCGAGCTTAATAATTCCATTACGCGGGTAGGGAAACGAACCCATTACCGTTGCTCCACCGGTCGTATTGCAGGTGGTCACTTTCTGCCAGATAATTGCGCCCATATAATCAAATCCTGCCTTCTCGCAGAATTTGATGATTTCTGTTCTTATGGGGATAATTTTGTAACGCCCATAGTAAACGGACCTTGCAAACTGGTCCCCGATATTGATGCAGAGCCGACAACCTTTGTGCAAAACTCGATGGCATTCATTCCAGGCCAAGTTCAGATTATTAATGTAATCCTCATAAGAATCGTTAAAACCGATCTGCTTTCCGTTGCCGTAATCTTTTAGTTGCCAATAGGGCGGAGAAGTTATGATTAGGTGTACGGATTCATCAGTGATCTCTTTCATCGCTCTGGAATCGCCAATAATCAATCTGTGATGGGTTTTCATACCGTGACCTCGAATCTTCAAACTCAATTTAAAGAAACAAAACCAATCTGTCAAGGGGTTCTCTTGGGAGTATCCATAAAGTCCGATCCCGACTTTCCTATCACTTCCTCGGCGGCGTTCAGGAGCAGGTCGCGGTATTTCTCTTCATCGTAGAAACCATCGGCGCTGAGGAGGGGAAAAGCCCGGATTCGTTCTTCTTTGTTCTTTGCTCCGGAGTCTTTGATCAGGTAGTGCACCTTCTCTCCCGGATGGATCTCGATGCCCGCATCCTCCAACTGCCGGAGGGCCAATGCAGTAAGGTTGTCCACCTTGTACTCGCTCCCTTTCTGGCGGACGCTCTTGGCGACGAGGAGTTCTTCCTTTTTCAAATCGCCGGTATGGAGGCGGGTCAGGTAGCCCTGCAGGACCTCACGTACCTCTAAGGTCCTTTCCCGGTATTCCCGGCTGTTCCCGCAGGTGCTGAGCAAATTGAGCATCTTCTGCTGCGCTTCTTTGACCAGAGGGGGCGTGTCATCGCGGCGGAAGGCCAACCCCCGGGCCTTCAATTTTCCGTCTTCAAAGGCCCCGAAATAGCGGTTGGCCACGGGAAAATTTTTCTTCACTTTGGAGGGCAGGAACACCACCCATTTGTAGATCCCCTCTAATTCGATGGGCGCCGCGGTATCCCGTTCAATCGCGGCGCAAAGGTCCAGGACCTGGGGCCGGGTCATACCGGCTTTGGTGATCCAGAGGGCATCGGTTAAGGCGTGCAGCACCCGAAACCCGTGAGCCTCGCTGATCTCCTTGGCCCGCAGCAGCTTTTCCCGCCCGTAAGCCGTGACCGCCTCGTGGGCTTCGATTCTTCCGAAGCGAGCGTTGCGGTACCCTAAGTAGCCGAAGCAGACCACTAAGAGCCATTTCAGGGCTGTCTGTCTCCTGGAATAAAGTTCCTTTTCAGCCCCCTGAGAATTCTTCATCCTGCTCTTGAAAATCTTCCGCCGTTCCAGGATCGGCCTCAGGGTTCGCGGGACGAGCCCTTCCCTCTTCTCACAGATGTTGTATCCCGCTTCGGGAACTTTGGAGACCGGGCAGCAGGGGCAGAGGATCGTTTCCGCAGAGATGTTATGCCGCACCATGACCGTAGGGTACATGGAGGAGAAGTCGATTTCAGCTACGCTTTCGTGCATGCCCAGCACGGGCTGAAACGTAAGTCCCCCCTTGTCCGTGCGCACCCACAGGATCATCCGGTCGTGAAGGGGGTAAACGTCCAAAAGCCAGCTGGTAATTTCCATAAAGATTGAGAGCTGGGAGTTGGGAGTTGCAAGACAAGAGTAAAAATAAAATTTACTCTATGCTCTATGCTCTCTGCCCTTGACTCTATGCTTTATTCAGTAGCCGATGGGGAGTCTTTTTCTGATTTTGTTTCCTTCAGCCTGTTCAAAATTTCCGAGAGGAGCTTTTCGTGCTCCAGGCAGATGGAGAGGAGGATGGACTCCAGGGGCCAGGGATGGGAAGTGTAGGCTGCGGCCTGCACGTGCAGCCTGGCCCGGTCGAACAGGCGGTCGAAAGCTTCCTGGTCTTCCTTGCGCAGGGCCCGCCGGAATTTTTTCCATTCCTCGTACTCCCGCTCCAAAACCTGACTGAAAGGTAAAACCGTCCGGCCCATGTTTCTTCCTCCAAAAATAGCGGTAGGGGCACGCTGCAGCGTGCCCCTACGTCAACCTTTTAAATTCCTCAAAAACCCCCCACGGCCTCCGCAAAACCAGAGGCGGTTTATCCAGGATCACCTGGAGGGCATCGGCGGAGGACTTCAACTTCAGGACGGCGTCAGCCACGCGGGCAAGTTCCCGCAGGAGAAAACTCCGGCGGCTGTTGAATCCGGAAAAGGACTGGCTCATCAGGAAAGAAACACCCTCCCGACTCATCTTCTGCACCTGAGCCAGTGTCTTCCGGAAGAGAAGAGCTGCCTCTTCACCGGGCACGTCCTCATCGAAGAACGTGGTGCAAGGCCCCAGCAGGACAACCAGGGAAGAGGTTCCCGGGGAAAGCCCCGGCCCCAGCCGTTCCCGGATGAGGGTGGCCAGCTGGTGGCAGGTGAACGCCCTGGCCACGGAGATTTTTTTTAGCAGTCCTTCGGAAGAAACGCCTTCTCTTCGGGCAAACTTCGATACCACGTAGGGGTCAAAGGCGTTGGCCCCGTCGGCCACCAGGACTTTGAACCCTAAGGATGCCGCGAAAGCGGAGAGGTACACGGTGAAAGCCTCCGGCCGCTCCCCCACGATCAGGGCTTTCCGCACAGGTTTCCCGGCGGGGAAACCCGGGAAGTTTAAAAGAGGGAAAAGATCTCCCCTGGCTTTTTCTATGTCCTTTTCCATAATTTACATTAGCCACAGAGGGCACAGAGATCACAGAGTTTTAAAACCCTGATTAGGAATAAGCAATGAATACGCGTTAAGTGCCCAAAAGGAATTTTCTATGCAATGAATTTAACTGCAGAGAGCGCGGAGAATCAGAAAAATTGTTTCGAGTTACGGGTTGCGAGTTTCGGGTTTGAGTCTATATATTTTCCTCTGTGTTCTCGGTGTCCTCTGCGGCTTCATTCAGGTTTTTCACAGCTTCCGATACGCCACTCCGACCACTTTCCCCAGGACCCGGAAACTCTTCTCTCCCTTCTTGACCCGAATGGGAGGCATAGACGGGTTATCCGATTGCAGCACGATCAAGCCTCCCTTCTGAAAGAGCCTCTTCACGGCGACCTCCCCATCGACCATCGTCAGGACGATGGCCCCCTCATCGGTAAAAGCCCCCTGTTGCACCAGGAGGTAGTCCTGGGGGAGAATGGTGGGGGCCATACTCATTCCCTCCCGGTCCACCCGGACGATAAAGAGGCCGGAACCTTTGGCCCATTCCTCGGGTACGGGGATGGCCCCCTCGATGTTTTCCACTGCCTCCAGGGGAGGACCTGCCGCTACTTTGCCTACCACAGGAATGGATTGTACGGCCGAGAAAGGCCTGAAAACCTGGATACCCCTGGACTTGGAAGAGCGTGTTAAACTCCCCTTTTTTGCCAGTGCCCGCAAGTGGTCGACGGCCGCCCGGTAATCAATCCCAAAATGCCCGGCGATCTCCCGCACGGTAGGTGGATAACCATGCTCCGCTGCAAAACTCTGGATGAAGCTTAGAACCTGCCGCTGCCTTAAAGTGAGATCCATCCTTTCCCCCTTTTTAATTCTTTATACTCATCATTTGATGAGTTGTCAAGCAAAATCTTTCCTCGCCCTCTTTGATTCCTTGAACCCTTCTTTCCAGCGGGTGCACGGGGCAATCCTATTACCCATTGAATCCACGAGATTTTTTAATTATGATAGGGGCAAGTATAGGCGTAGGGAGGGAAGGTATGATCGCGCAACCCATCCTGGGTATTTTCGTTTTAATCGGCCTGGCCTGGGTGATGAGCGAGAACCGGCGCAAGGTCAGCTGGAAAGGAATCCTCGTCGGGCTCATCATCCAGTTCATCCTGGTATCTCTTTTGTTAAAAGTCTCCGCCTTCAGGCACGGTTTTGAATTTCTCAACCGGGCGGTCATGGTCCTGGAAGAATCCACCAAGGCAGGCACTTCTTTCGTATTCGGCTACGTAGGAGGGGGATCGTTACCCTTCACTGAAACAACTCCGGGCGCGAGTTTTGTCCTGGGATTACAGGCCCTCCCCATCGTTTTGGTGGTAAGCGCCCTGTCATCGCTCCTATTTTACTGGCGGATTCTCCCTCTGGTGGTGAGAGCCTTTTCATGGATGTTGCAGAAAACAATGGCCGTCGGAGGGGCGGTGGGGCTCAGCGCCGCTGCCAATGTGTTCTTGGGCATGGTGGAATCCCCCCTTTTCGTGCGCCCCTACCTCAAAGAAATGACTCGCAGCGAACTCTTTACCACCATGAGCTGCGGCATGGCCGGGATTGCCGGTACGGTTATGGTGCTCTACGCCAGTATTCTCAAAACCGTAATTCCCGACTCCCTCGGCCATATTTTAATCGTCTCCATCCTCACCATCCCTGCCGCCATCATGATTTCTCAGGTCATGATCCCGGAAACGGGGAAGCCCACCGGCGGCAAGATTGTCCCGCCCCAGCCGGCTACGAGCTCCATGGACGCGATCACCCAAGGAACCACCGAAGGATTGAAGCTGTGGCTCAATATCATTTCCATGCTCATCGTGCTGGTCGCCCTTGTCTACCTTACCAACAAAATTCTCGGATGTTTACCCGATTGGGGAGGCCAACCCCTTACCCTGCAAAGGCTCCTCGGCTATATCATGGCCCCTGTGGTCTGGCTGATTGGAATTCCCTGGTCAGAAGCCCAAGTTGCCGGTTCCCTGATGGGAACCAAAACCATCCTCAACGAGTTTATCGCCTATATGGACCTTGCCCGGTTGCCTGAAGGGGTCCTCAGCCCCAAGAGCAGGCTCATTATGACCTATGCCCTCTGCGGGTTTGCCAATTTAGGAAGCCTCGGCATTCTGATCGGCGGCATGGGGAGTATGGTGCCCGAAAGGCGAGGGGAGATCGTTTCCCTGGGTATGCGATCGATTATTTCCGGCACCCTGGCGACCTGTATAGCCGGCGCCATTGTTGGCATTATTACCTGAGAGAACGAGTAAAAAAACCGATTGCAAATAGGAAGGGCTCAGGTTACTTTAAATTTAAAAGACTACAATTTTAAGGAGGGTAGAGTATGGAATTCAAAAGAAGCCGGACCGAAAAGAACTTATTAGCCGCCTTTGCCGGCGAATCCCAGGCGAGGAATCGCTATACCTATTTTGCCAGCGTCGCCAGGAAAGCGGGGTACGAACAGATTGCGGCCATCTTTCTGGAAACGGCCGATAACGAAAAAGAACACGCCAAGCTCTTTTTTCAGTTGCTGCGGGGAGGAGAAGTGGAAATCCAAGCTGCGTACCCGGCCGGGATCATCGGAGATACAGCTGTCAATCTCAAAGCCGCAGCCGCCGGGGAAAATTTGGAATGGACTACCCTCTACCAGAATTTCGCCAGTGTGGCCAAGGAAGAAGGATTCACGGAAGCCCATCAAACCTTCAGCCAGGTAGCCAAGGTAGAAAAGTACCATGAGTCCAGGTACCTGGCTTTGCTGAAAAATATCCAGGAAGGGACTGTTTTCAAGAAGACTTCATCTGTGAAGTGGCATTGCCGGAACTGCGGTTATGTATTGGAAGGGAAAGAAGCGCCGGATAAATGCCCGGTCTGTGCGCATCCCCGTGCTCACTTCGAGGTCCTGGCGGAAAACTACTAAAAACAGGGTTCAAGGATTCGGGGGTTCAATTACTTGACCCTCCGGATCCTATTAAAAAGTTCCTTCTCTTTGGCCTCCATTTTCCGGCGCTCAGCCGGTGATCCCTCGTGGTCATAAGCCAGAAGGTGGAGAATGCCATGGATCATCAGAAAAAAAATTTCTTCTTCCGTTTTCCCGCCCACGGCCTCAGATTGGCGTTTTGCCGTTTCTGCCGAGATGACCACATCCCCCAAAAGGTGGGGGTGGAACGCCGCCGGGTCGCCGGACGCCATGGGGAAAGCGATAACGTTGGTAGGACGGTTGCGCCGTAAATATTGACGATTCAGGCGGGTGATCTCTTCATCATTTACGATGACGATGCTGACTTCGCTTTGGTCACATCCCAAGGCGCTTAAGATCTTCTTCGCCGCTCTTTTTATCCTCTGGGGGTCGATCGCGACCCGATTTTGGCGGTTGCTTATGAGAATCCCCATTATTCTTCTTCTTCCCGTGGCTTTCTTTGGCCGCCGGCACCGGATATTCCACCCGCTGATGATGGATGCCGGCCAGAATCGTGTTGAAGCTTTTGGCAATCTGGTGCAGGTCCTTAAGGGTCAATTCGCATTCATCCAGCTGCCCATCCGTAAAAATATTGTTGATAATCCGCTGCACCAGGCCCTGCAAGCGGGCGGAGGTGGGTTGCAGGAGCGTCCTGGAGGCAGCTTCCACTGCATCGGCCAGTAAGACCAGCCCGGCCTCTTTGGTTTGAGGTTTGGGCCCATGATACCGGTAAGCTCTATCATCTACTTGCGCCATCTCCGGGTCTTCTTGATCTTTGGCCTTCTGGTAGAAAAAAGAGATCAGACTCGTCCCATGGTGCTGTTGAATGATGCTGCTGATCTTCTTTCCCAACTTGTACGCTCGAGCCAGTTCCAGGCCCTCTTTCACGTGCGATATCAGGATCAGACTACTCATGCTCGGCGCCAATTTATCATGCTTATTCTCCTGGCTTCCCTGGTTCTCCACGAAGTAAAGAGGTTTGTTGATCTTACCAATATCGTGGTAATAAGCGCTTACCCGCGCCAAAAGAGGGTTGGCATTGACGGATCGGGCTGCCGTTTCGGCCATGGTACTGACGATAACGCTGTGATGGTAGGTTCCGGGGGCTTCCAGGATCATCCTTTTCAACAAGGGATGGTTGAGGTTGGCCATCTCCAAAAGTTTGATATTGGTGGTATACCCGAAAACCCATTCCACGAGGGGTAGAGTCCCCAGGACAACAACCGCTGCCACCTCTCCCCCCAAAAAGCCGAAGAGGAGGTCAAACCCAACCTCGGGGAAAATCCACTTTTGGCCGATCAAGTTCTGACAGAGAATCGTCAAAACGTTCACCAGCCCCACTTTGGCCCCTGCTTTTAATAAAATGCTCCGATCCTCACAAAAGACTACGCTGTGGGCACCAACCACACTGCCGATAAAAAAGTAGACCGAAAAGAAAAAGCTATTGTCCAGCAGCCAGCCAGCGAACGGACTGGCTACCACGGAGAAGACTAAAGCGGTCTCAGAGTTGAGGATGATGCGCACCAGCATGGCTCCGGCGGCAATCCCGATCCCATAAACGTAAGCGGAAGGGGGAATTTCCGGCAAGGCCTGGCCGATGAAGGGAAAGACTATCAGACTGACCTTGGTAACGGATAGAAGGGCCACCAAAAGAAGAGTAAGGAAGAGCAGGTCTTTATCATCGGGGGAAAACTTGCGGATGTTGGCGGTAGCGAATTCAAAGAGGATGGCCAATAGGAGAAATACCAGCAAGCTGGTCCCCAAGGCTTGGGCTGGAAGAAGAAAACCCACGGAGGAAGCCAAAAGCAAAAGAAGGCTAACCCGCCTCCAGGGAAATTTGTCCAGCCTATCCCCCTTACCTGGGGGCTGGGGTGCAATCTTGCGCCTAAGCATGGTTATCACCTTGGTAAAAGGCCTTTTTTTGCGGTATCCACCGTTATTTATTGGCGCGCGGGCCACTTCTGACTCCTCCAGCTGGGCCGACCTTTTATTCTCATTCCCTTTCGGAAGAGTTTTTCTTCCGGGCTTGAACGTCATAGGCCCTGATGATTTCCTGAACCAGGGGATGCCGCACAACATCCACTTCCGTGAAATAGCTGAAGTGAATCCCTTCGATCCCGGCCAGGACTTCCCGGACCTCGATCAGGCCAGACACTTTTCCCGCCGGTAGATCTACCTGGGTAATATCACCCGTGATCACGGCCTTGGAACTAAACCCCAGACGGGTGAGAAACATTTTCATCTGTTCTGATGTCGTATTCTGAGCTTCATCCAGAATTACGAAAGAATCGTTGAGCGTGCGCCCGCGCATAAAAGCCAAAGGCGCTACTTCGATGATCCCTTTCTCCAAAAGCCGCGAAGCCGTCTCAAAGTCCATCATGTCGTGCAAGGCATCATAAAGAGGGCGCAAATAAGGATTCACCTTCTCCAGGAGGTCGCCGGGAAGGAACCCTAACTTCTCCCCGGCTTCCACGGCGGGTCGCGTGAGAATAATGCGGTGAAATTCTTTTTTGGTCAAAGCAGCCACCCCCATGGCCATAGCCAGGTAGGTTTTTCCCGTTCCCGCCGGACCAATACTGAAAACAATATCATAGTTCCGAATGGCATCGATGTAGAGCTTCTGCGCCAAACTTTTGGGGGTAATCAGGCGACGCTTGGAAGAGATATAAATCGTATCCAAAAATATATCCTTCAGTTTGACCGAATTATTCCCCGCAAGAATGCGGATGGCAAAAAGAATGTCATTCGGGTAGATGGGATGACCTTTCCGCATAATATCGTAAAGCTCTCCAAGTAACCTTTCGGCGAGTTGCGCGGAAACCCGATCCCCGAAGATCGCTAAGGTATTCCCCCGGGCATGAATCTCCACCCCGATGCTTTTCTCGATGAGCTTTAAATTTCCGTCTTTCTCCCCACAAAGAAGCTGAAGAGTGGATGGATCCTCAAAATGAACCCGGCCGGCGGGGGCTTCTTCCATTTTGGCTTTCAAGCCGATTTATTCTCCGAGATTCCCCCCCAGAAAAACCAAAGCGCTGGTAAAGATGGGGATATTTATTAAAGTTGGATAGATGGCCATTCCTAAAAGAAAATTGCCCTCATTGGGAGGAGGGCAATTTTGTGCCTTCATGCTTTTTGATCAAGATCCTTCAGGCCTCATGATCAACATGGTTTAATACTATCATAATTTTCAGGGTCAAGCAATAATTTTCCTTGAATCACTCCCACGGGTGATTTAGGATAAATAATATGAAAACCATCAAAAAGAAAATTTCAGGCGCTTCATTCCCAAAAGAAAAACCTTATAAAGAACGAAGCGTTACCGACCTGCTGGCCATCATGGCCAGGCTCCGTGGCCCTTTGGGTTGCCCTTGGGATAGGGAACAGACCGAAAAAACCCTTAAAAAATACCTGATAGAAGAAGCTTATGAGGTGCTTGAAGCCATCGAAATGAATAATCCCGAAGAGCTAAAAGAAGAACTGGGAGATCTCCTTTTACAGATTATTTTCCTTGCCCGCATAGCCGAAGAAAAAGGACAATTTAACTTCTTAGAAGTGGTCCACATTCTCAGTGAAAAATTGATCCGGCGTCACCCGCATGTCTTCTCCTCAACTGGAAAGATTCCTGGTAAAGGCCAGCCCAAAGATGCCCAATCGGTCGTGAAAATTTGGAAGTATGTAAAAGAAAATGAAGAAAAGAGATCGGAAAAAATTTCGCTCATCGATGGCCTTCCCCTTTCCCTTCCGGCACTTGAGCGCGCCCAGAGGATGTCGGCAAAAGCTTCCCGTACCGGTTTTGACTGGCCGAATCTTGACGGGGTTTGGAAAAAAATTCTGGAAGAACTGGCTGAGCTGGAAAAGGCGGGGCAGGAAACCTCTTTGGAACGGGTCGAGGAAGAATTGGGGGATCTTTTCTTCACCCTGGTCAATTGGGCCCGTTTTAAGGGAATCTCCGCCGAAGAAGCACTGCGAAAAGCCAATCGCCGCTTTGCCAACCGTTTCCGGCAGGTGGAATTGGGATTGCAGCGCAGAGGACGTACACCGGAAGAAGCAACTTTGGATGAGATGGATCAACTCTGGGACGAAGCCAAAAAAGGTGGTAAGTAGCGATTCCCAACTCTCAACTCACTGTCTTTATGAAACCTTTTCATAGCCTCTTGGGGTCCTTCAGCGACCAGGATTTCTACGGCTTGGGCACCTTTCTCCACCACTTCTTGGAATTCCTTCTTTTCCTGCCCCACCAAAGGATCCAAGACATAATCGGCCGGGTCCAAATTTCGCTCAAGAGGCCTGCCGATTCCTACCTTCACCCTCTGGAAGCTATCGCTTCCTATCGCCTCAGCGATGGATTTGATTCCTTTATGGCCGCCGTGCCCTCCCTTTACCCGAATACGAATTTGCCCCCAAGCCAAGTCCAGGTCATCTTGCAAAACGACTAAATCCTCCGGTTGGATTTGGAAGAACCGGAGAAGCCGACTGACGGCATCTCCGGAAAGGTTCATGTAAGTGAGAGGTTTGGCCAGGATTACCGCCACTTTCCCAATCTTGCCCCGACCGTAAACGGATTTTAGACCCCTCTGGGAAAGTTTGATTCCATGTTGCTTCGCCAAGCGTTCTACCAGGCCATAGCCCATATTGTGGCGTGTCCACCGGTAATTCCGCCCAGGGTTTCCCAGGCCCACGATGAGCTTCACCCTTACTCCTCACTCCTCAAAGAAAAGCTACTCCTTGCCTTCCTTAGCTCCCTTGGCTCCCTTGGCTTCCTTGGTTTCTTTGGCTTCCTTGGTTTCTTTGGCTTCCTCGGTTTCTTCCTTCTTTTCTCCGACCCGCTCGGGCTGGGCGATCTCCCGTTCAACTTCCGGAGCAGCCACAATTTCTTCGTATTTAGCTTCGGAAATGGGCGGAGTTACACTGGCCACCGTAAAATTGGTCTCGGCGACGATCTCAAATTTGGTGGAAGGGCGGATGTCTTGCAGGTGCAGAGAATCCCCGATCTGCAATCCGCTCACGTCCACTTCGATGAACTCCGGAATATCCGTGGGCAGGCAGCGAACTCGAACTTCGCGCCGGGGTTGTTCCAGGATACCGCCAGATTTCATTCCCTCCGCTTTGCCCGTAAGATGGATAGGAACCTCGACCTCAATCTTCTCGTCCATCGCCACAGCATAAAAATCAGCATGGAGATAGTTTCTCTTGATCGAATGGACTTGAAGGTCTTTCAGCATGACCACTCTATTGCCAATCTTCTCGCTTCCCGGTCCGATCATTCTCAATCCGATCAGGGTATTTTCTCGCGCTCCGCGGGTCAATATCTTTTTCAGTTCCTCCGGGTTGAGGCTCAAGCTATAAGTTTCCATTGCGCGTCCGTAAAGCACAGCTGGAATTTTACCCTCGCGCCGGATTCGATGAGCTGCCCCTTTTCCTTTCTCCGTCCTTAAAAAAACCTCCAATTCTCTCTGCTCCATGATACCTCCCTTAAACGAATAAAGAGCTCACTGAATCATTATAGTGAATTCTTTTAATAGCTTCGGCCAAAAGTTTTCCTACGGATAAAACTCTGAACTTGGCATTGGACAAGGCTTCGGGTTTCAGGGGTATGGTGTTGGTAACCGTAACCTCCTCGATGATCGATTCTTGCAACCGTTTCACCGCCGGCCCTGACAAAACCGGATGCGTACAACAGGCTACAACCTTCGCGGCGCCCTTAGACGCCAGGGCGGAAGCCGCCTCCACCAAGGTTCCTGCTGTGTCTACGATATCATCAAGAATAACGGCCTGCAAATCCTTGACTTCTCCAATAATGTTCATAAATTTGGCCACGTTCGGGCCTTCCCGGCGTTTGTCGATGATGGCCAACCCTGCCTTTAATCTTTTGCCGAAGGCCCGGGCCCTTTCTACACCTCCAGCGTCCGGGGAAACAATGACCATATTGTCATGAAAGCCGCTGCGGATATGATCTAATAATACCGGCGCAGCAAAGAGGTGATCCACGGGTATATTGAAAAATCCCTGGATTTGCCCGGCATGGAGGTCTACCGTCAGAACACGGTGGGCTCCTGCGGCCGTAATCAGGTCAGCCACCAGTTTGGCCGTGATCGGTGCGCGGGGCGAAACCTTTCTGTCCTGGCGGGCATAGCCGTAGTAGGGAAGAACGGCGGTTATACGGTCGGCCGAGGCTCTTTTCAGGGCATCAATCATGATCAGGAGTTCCATTAAGTTGGTATTTCCCGGAGTACAGGTGGATTGAATGACGAATACATCCATGCCCCGTACACTTTCATCAATGTCCACCTGGATCTCGCCGTCACTAAAATTCCGTACATCGGCCTGGCCCAGGGGAGTACTCAAAAAACTACAAATTTCCTGGGCTAATGGAACATTGGAATTCCCTGAAAAGATCCGCAAATGATCCACCTTCTGATCTCCTCTCTTCTTCAAGAACGCTGTAAATTACCTTTTCTGGCTGGGGCGGGAGGATTCGAACCTCCGAATGCGGGTTCCAAAGACCCGTGTCTTACCGCTTGACGACGCCCCAGTTTCCCCCAAACCATTAGTACGCAGATTTTCGCAGATAAACGCTGCCAAAAAATATTTTGGCATAAAATCTATTAAATCTGCGTTTATCCGTGTCCAAAAAATAAATTCCTTTGCTTGGGATTAAATTCCTCGGCAGATGATTGTTCTCCACCCGGTTGGTAAAGCCATGTCCTTTTCCGTCTCTTCAGCCTCTTTTCGCGATGAAAAAATTCCGTAGGTCGCTGGTCCGCTTCCGGTCATCAGAGCCCCTTGAGCCCCTTTGGCCAACAATTCTTCTTTCATCCGCCTGATCTGCGGAAACATTAAAAAAGCCGCTGCTTCCAGGTCATTC
This sequence comes from Pseudomonadota bacterium, assembly GCA_018819135.1. Taxonomy (GTDB): domain Bacteria; phylum Desulfobacterota; class SM23-61; order SM23-61; family SM23-61; genus JAHJQK01. The sequence continues at coordinate 13,823 of JAHJQK010000039.1, forward strand.
CGCATAACCGGCAAGATTTCTGTAATATCCACATAAGAATCCTTTAGGGGTACAGGTTCCTTTCCTTGATGGGACAAGCGGTCATAAGCGGCATAAGCCCAAGCTGTGGATATGGGGAAAGGAGGAATTAGCATAAGGAACCACATCGGTTCGGGAAAGCCAACCGGAGTCAACCTTTCTCCAATACCCCCGGCCAGGGCCGGTTTCTGGAAGATAAAAAACGGTACATCCGCCCCGATCTTCGCCCCCAGAGCCATCAACCGGTCTTGGGTCCAGCCCGTTTCCAGGAGGGCGTTCAGGCCCATCATTACTGCCGCCGCATCACTGCTTCCTCCGCCCAAGCCGGCGGCCACAGGAATTCTTTTTTTTAACCGAATTGTTAAACCCTTTTGGATTCCCAACTCCTCGAAAAAAACCTGAGCCCCGCGGCAGGCCAGGTTTTCCTCCCCTTCCGGAATTCCTTTTCCTTCAGCAACCAGCTTGATCCCCTGCCCCTCCAGGCTTATTTCCATTTCATCGCCAAGATCAACCCGGTGCATTAGAGTTTGAATCTCATGATATCCGTCCGGCCTTTTGCCCAGTATTTCCAGATAGAGGTTAACTTTTGCCGGGGCCAGAAATTTCATTATTCTTTCGGAACGCGGAGAGTGACATATAGATTTCTCTCTCCCCGCTTGATAAAGAAGCGGATGATCTCTCCTTTCTTGATTTTACTTATTGCCGCCTGATAATCGCTGAGTTTGCGGATACCCTGCCCATTGATCTCGCGAATAATATCTCCCCGGTGAATTCCAGCTTCATCGGCCGGGCTCCCAGGCTCCACTTGAGTGACCACCACCCCGCCGGGCTCACCCAGACGGAGCTGTCGAGCAATCTCGGGAGTGATCTCCTGGACACTCATCCCCAGTTCAAGTTTGGTTTTTTCCGCTGTAGGGGGCAAGGCTTCATCCTTGAGTTCCCCCACCTTTAATCTCAGCGTCAGGGGCTTCCCTTCCCGCAGAATCATAACCTCCACTTCCTTACCCACGGGGGTAGAGGCCACGATGCGCGGCAGTTCATTCATCTCATCGATGTCTTTGCCGTTAAACTTTATGATGATATCTCCCCGGCGGATTCCCCCCGCTTCCGCGGCACTTCCAGGGATGATGTCGGCTACCAACGCCCCTTTGCTCTGCTCCAGACCGAAAGATTTGGCTAAGTCGGGGGTAAGTTTCTGCACATAAACTCCTATGCCCCCGCGAGTGACTTTTCCTTTCTTTTGCAGTTGGGAGATGATTTCTTTGGCCACATTGATCGGAATGGCAAAGCCGATTCCCTGGCCGGTGGCCACGATGGCCGTGTTGATCCCTACGACTTCTCCGCTAAGGTTGAACAAGGGACCGCCGCTGTTTCCGGGATTGATCGAAGCGTCGGTCTGGATGAAGTCATCATAAGGCCCGGAGCCGATTACCCTACCCTTGGCACTGACGATGCCCACGGTCACGGTTTGAGCCAGCCCAAAGGGGTTGCCGATGGCCATAACCCATTCGCCAATCTCCAACTTGTCTGAATCTCCCAATTCTACCACGGGCAAATCTTTCCAGGATTTAATCTTGATCAGAGCCAGGTCGGTCTTTTGATCCCGACCGATGACTTCGGCTGGAAATTCCTTGTCCGTCAAAAGGCGCACTCGAATCTCACTGGCTCCTTCGATTACATGATTGTTGGTGATGATATGTCCCTCGCGATCGATGATGAAGCCCGAGCCCAATGACCGTTGGACATAGTCTCTTGGGGGAATATCACCGAAAAACCGCTCAAAAAAATCTTCCCCGAAGAAATCCCGTAATGGGTCTCGTTCCCGGGACGGCGGGGAAAAATGCCGAAAAACTCTTCCGCCCCCCTTGATCACCTTGGTGGTGCTGATGTTCACCACCCCCGGCTTGACTCTTTTGGTGAGCTCCACAAATATATTCGGGGTTAAAGAAGAAGATGGATGGGCTGTGAGACTTACCTTCTTCGCCCCTAAAAATTCCGCAGCCTTTGCTGCAGGCCGGACTTGAAGATTCAAGGCAATCAATATCCCGCCTACCAGGGCGATGATGGCCACGAAGACGAGCATTCCGGCTCCGAACCTCCTTGGGGTTGGCCCGAGCCGTTCATTTCCTATTGCCATGCTGCTACCTTTCCTTTCTTCCATGCGCCTATTGCCTTAGGTCTTTTCTTGCGCCTTGCGCCAATGCTTTATTATATATCATTCTTTTGCTTCCCGGATATAGCGCCAGCGAAGGTCGGTAAGAATATTTTCCATTAATCCTTCTTCAGCGGGCGTCAAATTCCCTCGGGTTTTTTCTTTGAGCATCCCCAGGATATCGATGGTCTGTTTGGCTAAAGGAAGGTCCTTCTCGCGTTTCTGGGTCACCGGATCGGGAACTTCTCCCAAATGCAAGAGGGCCGAGGTGCTCAGAGAAAAAATAAAGGAAGAAAAGTCGATTGCTGGCAGGGGTTGGGATGTTGGGGATTCTTCGATTCTCCCGCTTTCCCCCTGCGCCGTTTCTCCCTGCTGGGAAGAACCCCTTCGGTCGCGAATGGTGAATCCTTTTTTTTCGTCTCTTTCTTCCATGGCATCCCCCAAGAAGCTAATGCTTTATCTTCTACTTCTCGTTGCTAACTTCTCACTTTTCACTTCTTACTTCTTTAACCCTTCCTCCTCCATGGTGCGGCGGGTGTAAAGCACCCGCTGAATCACCGTTAGGTTGGTAAAAATGGCTAATATCCATACAACGATGGGCATAATCACGGGGATCGCTGCCCCTAAAAAAATCAACAGGATACGCTCCGGCCTCTCCATAATGCCCACATTGCACTGCGGAATGATGGTTTCCGCCCGGGCTCTGGTGTAAGGAACCAGGGCGGTCCCCATTAAGCTCAGCCCCATCAGCACCTGGTACAGGATGATCCCCTGCTGCGAATAAAAAATGAGCAACCCCACCAAAAGGCTGAGGTCGGAGTAACGATCAATAACCGAATCTAAGAAAGACCCAAAGGAGCTGGCTTCGTTGCAATTCCGAGCCATGGCTCCGTCTAAGATGTCGAAAAAACCCGCCAGAACGATCAGACTGGCTCCCTGAAGCCACTCTCCTTCGGCCAAAGCCCATGAAGCTAACCCATTCAGACCCATCCCGATAAACGTCAGCGTATTGGGTTTTAAACCCATCCTCTGGATCAAAAGGGATGTACGGTACAGGAAGGGATCGAGCTGGTCCCTAAGCTTTGCCTTGAGCATGGAAGAATATGACCCTACCTCTCGCGAAGGCCGCGGATGAACTCCTCAACCATCTGACGACCCAGTGGGTCTGGTACTTGTTCGGGTGGGTGCTTCATGGCATAAGCCGAGACCGAGGTTAGAGGTCCTCCAATTTTCCGATCCCTGGCTAATTGGCAACAGCGAATGGCATCGATGGTCACTCCGGCGCTGTTGGGAGAATCCTCCACGGAAAGGCGCAGCTCCACGTTCAAGGGCACTCCTCCGAACCCCCTTCCCTCGATGCGCAGGAAGCAGACCTTATTATCTTTCTGCCAGGGAACGTAATCACTCGGGCCAATGTGAATGTCTTGGGCGTTGAGGGGATAGTCTAAGAGGGATTGTACCGCCTCTGTTTTAGAGATTTTTTTCGAACGTAGCCGACTCTGGTTGAGCATGTTCAGGAAATCGGTGTTGCCGCCCGTATTCAATTGATAGGTACGGTCAATCTTTACTCCCCGGTCGACGAACAGCTGGGTCAAGGCTCGGTGAAGGATTGTGGCTCCCAGCTGGGCTTTCACGTCGTCTCCGACGATGGGGATTTGCCGTTCCGCAAAGCGCTTTCCCCACTCCGGACTGGAAGCAATGAAGACCGGAATACAATTGATCAAGCTCACGCCCGTGTTCAGGCAACAGATGACGTAAAAGCGAGTCGCTTCCTCCGAGCCCACGGGAAGGTAGTTCAGCAGGATTTCTGCGCCGCTCTCCCGCAGAACTTTTTCCACGTCGCATGGTTTTTCATCGGCCAGTAAAAAGGTTTGGTCATCTGGATATTCCCGCATATGGCTGGAAATGCCATCGAATACGTGGCCCATTTGCACGGTCGTTTTCGAATTGGACACTTGGGAGCTGATTACCCGCGTACAATTTGGCAGGGCGAAGATCGCTTCACCAAGGGGTTTCCCCACCTTCCGCTTGTCCACGTCGAAGGCTGCGACCACCTCCATATCGCCAGGCTGGTAGCCCCCCAAATCATAATGCATGAGTCCCAATTTCTCCGAACCTTCGTGCTTGCGGTAATATTCAATTCCCTGAATCAAAGAGCTGGCGCAATTACCCACCCCCACGATCGCTAACCTTATCTTCTCCATCAATTCAGCCCCTCTTATGGGAATCTCACCTGGATTTTTCCCCTCCGTCTTTGATGAACGCCGCCCGGCCAGTGAACCCCCAAGGTCCTTCTCACGCGAGACAGACTTTCTTTTCCTTAAGAGGCCCAGGAAACGGTCACTTGGCCATTGGGGGCATCCACAAAGAATGCGGACCCTTCCTTCCAGTGGAGGGTAATGGGAATCTTTACCCGTTCGTCGATCCGCCGTTTCAGAAAACGGGCACCATATTTTAAACTAAACCCTGTCTCTACCAGAGACTCAAGCGCTGCTTCTGTAAAGACCATGGATTTCCCCTGGGAAGCGAGGCTCTGACGAATCCGCCCCAAATACCGCTGGGTAATTTCTCTAACTTCTTCCCGGGTGAGAGGAGAAAAAACGATAATGTCGTCGATCCGGTTGAGAAACTCCGGGGAGAAATGGTTTTCTACTTCCTTCAAAATCGCCTTCTTCACTTCGGTCAGACGCTGGGTATCCACCAAAAACCCCAAGGGCTTCAGGAAGCGTTTGAATTCATCCGATCCCAAGTTGGAGGTCATGATGATGACCGTATCGCTAAAATAGACCCTTCTTCCCCGGCCATCGGTCAAAAAACCCTCATCGAATACCTGCAGGAAAAGGGTGAGCACGTGCGGATGAGCTTTTTCCACCTCGTCCAGAAGAACAACGGTGTAAGGATTATCGCGCACCTGGTTGGTCAGGATTCCGCCCCGCTCGGAGCCGACGATCCCTCGAGGCATGCCGATAAGCTTGTCCACGGAGATCGTTCCATCCCGGTACTCCGACATATCCAGGCGGACCATTTTCTTTTCATCCCCGAAAAGAAACTCGGCTAAAGTTTTGGCCAACTCCGTTTTCCCCACCCCCGTTGGGCCGAGAAAAAGAAGCACCCCATCCGATCGTTCGAAATTCTCTTTCAAGGGCCCTTTATTCAAGCGGAGGTTTCGAGCCAAGGCCGATATAGCCTCCTTCTGCCCTACGACCCGGATGGCCAGGGTTTCTTCCATATCCCTGAACTGGTCCGTGGTATCCCGAAAAACCATCTCCTGGGGAATGCGCGTCTCCTGGGAGATAACCTGGATAACATCATTGCCGAAAACAGGTCGGCTGGAATTCTCGATCTCCACCTTCACCGAAGCTGTGTCCAGCCAGTTGATGGCCTTATCGGGGAGCCGCAAGTTATGCTGATATCGCGGGGCCATCGAGAGGGCAACTTCAATGGCCTCGTCGCTGATCCGCACCGAATAATTTTTTTCCAAGCGAGGGCGAATGCCCCGCAGAATCTCTCGCGCCTCATTCGAGGTAGGTTCTTGGATGGTGACAACGCGAAAACGCCTGGCCAGAGCTTCATCTTCAGCGATGTGAATTTTATACTCACTGGCCGTAGTGGCCCCGATCATCTGCACTTCTCCCCTGGCCAGAGTGGATTTGAAGATCGTGGCTGCGTCCGTGGGAACCCCCAGGGCGGTCCCGGCTCCAATCAAGGTATGGGCCTCATCCACGAAAAGAATCAAATTTTGCCGGCGTTTGACCTCTTTGATTACATTTTCGATGCGATCTTCGAACATCCCCCGAAACATGGTCCCAGCCACCAGGGTGTTCATCTGCAGGTTGACGATTTGAAAATTGCGCAGCCGCTTCGGCACGCTCTCCGGCTCCTTCTCCAGTTTGCTCGCCAGACCTTCTGCCACCGCCGTCTTGCCCACGCCGGGTTCACCGAGGATCATGACCGAATTGGGGCGATCGCGGTGGCAGAGAATCTCCATGATTTGTTGAATTTCAACCTCCCGGCCGATAACGGGAGGAAGCTTCCCCAGACGGGCCAGTTTGTTCAGATTCACTCCGAAGTTATTCAGATAGGGGGGGAGGTCATATTTTTTCTTGAATTCTTCGTTTTTTTCCTCCAGCACCTTGTCTTGGACGGATATGATGCGGGTAACGGCTGTAGGTTCAACCCCCATTCCCCGCAAGATGCGCACCGGAATATTGTGGCCCTCCTGGAAAATGGCTTTGAGAAAATCCGTCGTTTCGATTACCTTCCGGCCAGAATTAATCGCCGAATCCCAGGCCAACTTAAAAATGGTTTTGGTTGAAGGGGGAACTTTCATTCCCCCTGCCAAAGGTTGTTTGGAGGTATTCAAATACTCTTGAAGAGAACTGATTACTTTCCGGGGGCTGACATTGAGTTTATCGGCAATGTCGGAAAAAAGGGACGATTCCACTTCCATGATGGCCCAAAAAATATGCTCCACCCCTAAGTAATGGTGCTGGCGCTTCTGGGACTCCTCAATCGCCGAGGCCAGAACCCGGTGGGCCTTATCGGAGAGGTAATCTTTATAGTTGCTCAGGTCTATCATGGATCAAATTTTTTAACCTCTTCCCTTAGGGTTCCAACGCCAATGGCGCTCCTCCCGTGGGTTCTGGGGGTTCAATCGTTGCAGTTCTCCTAAGATCTCTTTGGAATGATCATCTAAATTATGGGGTATGACGATTTTTACTGCGATGACCAGGTCTCCCCGACCCCCCCCACAAAAAGATGGGACTCCCCTCTTAGCCAGGCGCAATTGCTCTCCCTCCTGCACCCCTGAAGGAATCGTCACCCTTGCTGTACCCTCCAGGGTAGGAACTTTAATCTCAGTACCTAAAGCTGCTTCCCAAATGGTTAAAGGAACCATTAAATGCAAATCATCCCCTTTTCTCTGAAAATAGGGATGCTTTGACACTCTAATCGTCGCAATCAGGTCACCATTCAGCCCACCGTTCTTTCCTGCCTGCCCCATTCCTTTCAGAAATATGCGGCAGCCATCGTTCACGCCAGGCGGAACCTGCAGGCGAATTTGATCTTTTTGCATCATCCGCCCTCTCCCACAACAGGTTCGGCAAGGGTGACTGGGAACCTTTCCCTTTCCGTGACAACGTGGGCATTTTTCCGCAAAAGTTGACGGAGGAAGTCCGATCTGTACTTGGCCCGCTCCGCCGCATTGGCCGCAAATTTTCCGATGCCCGGCAGGGTCAACTCCCGTCCCCGAACAGGAGGAACACGGAATCTCTCGCCCGATTTGGGTTTCCGTTATTTTCCCCCCAATCGCTTCCTCAAATGTTATTTCCAAAGCACAATGGATGTCTCGTCCTTTTTGGGGTTGCTGGATGACGGCCAGTTCGGCCGTGCCCAAGTATCTCCCCAGGACATCCTCAAAGCCTTCGAAATGATAATCCTCTTCTTCTTCTTCCTCTACGTCGTAGTCCCAAGCTGAGTCAAGGAAAGAAAGTTCCACTCCCGAACGATCGTATTTTTCCCTCTTTTCCTTGTTCGACAAAATCTCGTAAGCTTCAGAGATTTCTTTGAAACAAGATTCTGCAGTTTTATTGTTAGGATTGGGAACGAACTGATACGTTCGGGTTAATTTTTGGAATGCCTTCTCGATCTCCTCTGGGGTAGCGCCCCGGCGAATTCCTAAAATGTCGTAGTAATCTTTCCGCGAAGCCATCTATAGTATAGAATGATCTGCCAATCTCTTGCCTAATGTCCACGGTGTTTTTACCTTATACCATAAGCTGATCTTCTTTTTCAACTCAAAAGATGAGAAAAAAAGGACCCTGATTCCGAAAGATTGGCGGATGGGATGCACCATGGGCGGGACGGATGAATCCATTTTGTTGGCGAGATTGCGGGTAAGGAAAAAAAGGGGGGACCCTTTCGATCCCCCCTGTTGAAGAAAATCATTTCTTCTCTTCAAATTCAGCGTCCACAACATCCTCGTCAGGCCGCCCGGCCCGGGCTCCTCCGGGAGCGCTCTCGGCCTTTTGCTTGGAGGAAGTTTGCTGGTACATGATTTCGGCCAGATGATGGGAGGCTTTGGTTAATAGCTCCATCTTTTCCCGAATTCTTCCCATATCCCCGCTGGCGATCGCTTCCTTGGCCTCCTTGATCGCACTTTCGATGGCATTCACCTCGCTGACGGGAATCTTTTCCCGATGCTCACTTAGGGTCTTTTCCGTGTTATAGACCAAAGCATCGGCCTGGTTGCGCAGTTCAACTTCCTGCCGGCGACGTTTATCCTCTTCGGAATGGGCCTCTGCTTCCTTAACCATCCCCTCTACTTCATCCTTGGCCAAACCGCTGGAGGCCGTGATGGTAATGGCCTGCTGCTTCCCCGTGGCCATGTCTTTAGCCGAAACATTAAGAATTCCATTGGCGTCAATGTCAAAAGTTACTTCGACCTGAGGGACTCCCCTGGGAGCTGAAGGAATGCCCATTAAATGAAATTTCCCCAGGGTTCGGTTGTCTCGGGCCATGTCTCGTTCTCCCTGAAGGACATGGATCTCGACGCTGGTTTGATTGTCTGCGGCCGTGGAGAAAATCTCACTTTTCTTGGTGGGAATCGTCGTATTGCGGTCGATCAGCCGGGTCATGACGCCGCCCAAGGTCTCGATCCCCAGGGAAAGAGGCGTTACATCGAGGAGAAGGACATCTTTTACTTCTCCTCCCAAAACCCCGGCTTGAACCGCCGCTCCCAAGGTGACAACCTCATCTGGGTTTACGCCTTTATGCGGTTCCTTGCCGAAGAACTGGCGCACCAACTCCTGAACTTTAGGGATGCGCGTCGACCCACCTACCAAAACCGCTTCATCAATTTGATTGGGTTTCAATCCGGCATCCTCCAAGGCTTGCCGGCAAGGAGGAAGGGTCTTTTCCAAAAGGTCCATGATTAGGGATTCTAATTTGGCCCGCGTGAGCTTGAAGTTCATATGCTTGGGGCCTGAGGCATCCGCCGTGACAAAAGGCAAGGAGATCTCCGTCTCCATGGTGGAAGAGAGTTCGATCTTCGCTTTCTCCGCCGCCTCTTTAAGGCGCTGGAGCGCCATCAGGTCTTTGCTCAGGTCGATCCCTTGATCCTTTTTAAATTCCGCAATCAACCACTCGATAATCCGTTGGTCCAGATTGTCTCCACCCAAATGGGTATCACCGTTGGTGGACTTCACCTCCACCACATTATCGCCCACTTCCAGAATGGAGATGTCGAAGGTTCCACCCCCGAAGTCATAGACGGCGATGGTTTCGTCTTTCTTTTTATCCAGGCCATAAGCTAAGGCCGCGGCTGTGGGTTCATTGATGATCCGCCGCACGTTCAGGCCGGCGATCGTCCCCGCGTCCTTGGTGGCTTGTCGCTGGCTGTCATTAAAGTAGGCCGGAACCGTGATAACGGCATCCGTAATTTTTTCCCCCAGGTATTCCTCGGCAGATTTTTTTAGTTTTTGCAGCACCATGGCCGAGATCTCCGGGGGTGAATACTCTTTATCCCTGGTTTTTATTCGCACCCCTCCGCTATCATCCCTGACCACTTTATAAGGAACCATCTTCATTTCTTCGTTGACTTCCTCATACCGCCGACCCATAAATCTTTTGATAGAATATACTGTATTCTCCGGGTTGGTCACTGCCTGCCTCTTAGCCACTTGACCCACCAGGCGATTTCCGTCTTTGGTAAAGGCCACCACCGATGGTGTTAACCGGCTTCCTTCTTCATTGATGATAACTTTTGGCTCCCCCCCTTCCATTACCGCTACAACGGAAAGGGTCGTTCCTAAATCGATTCCAATAATCTTGGCCATTTTTACATCCTCCAATATTCTAGCCCCTCTTCAGAGCCTAAGATAAAAACAACTCTACAAATTCCTTTTAAAACTTAATCACTTTCCATAAGCTTGTCAAGTAAACCCGAAAAAAAGAGTTGAGAGTAATTTAGTTCGGAGTTCGGAGATTTTTTACTCCGAACTCCGAACTCTATTCTTTTAGGCCTGGGCCGGTGTTACCCGTCCTCTCCCCTTGGAAATTTTCTTGTGGAAAGTTAATTCCTTCCCAGGACCGGCATCTATCTCGATTACATCTCCTTCAGAAAATTCCCCTTCTAAAACTTTCAGCGCCAGAGGATCCTGGATCAATCGCTGGATGGCCCGTTTTAAAGGCCGGGCACCATAGACCGGGTCAAATCCTTCCTTGGCCAGAACCTCTTTGGCCCGTTCGGTGAGCTGGAGGTCTATTTTACGTTCGGCCAGCCTCTTTTTTAAGTTTTTCAACTGAATCTCCACGATATCTTTGATGTTTTCGATAGTTAAAGAATGGAAAATAATGATATCGTCCACCCGGTTCAGGAATTCCGGTTTGAAATGAGCCCTCAAGGCCTCCAACACCCGTCGGCGCATCTCTTCATGGTCGCGGGCCCCAAGGTCCTGGATCCATTGACTCCCAATATTGGAGGTCATAATCAATACCGTATTCTTAAAGTCAACTGTTCTTCCTTTGCCATCCGTAAGGCGGCCGTCGTCCAATATCTGCAGCAAAACATTGAAAACTTCGGCATGGGCCTTCTCCACTTCATCGAAGAGGACAACGGAGTAAGGTTTCCGGCGAACGGCTTCGGTCAGATACCCTCCCTCTTCGTATCCCACGTAACCTGGCGGCGCCCCGATCAACCTGGCGACGGAGTGCTTTTCCATGAATTCAGACATGTCGATGCGCACCATGGCTTGTTCGTCATCAAATAAAAATTCTGCCAGCGCTCTGGCCAATTCCGTCTTTCCTACCCCGGTGGGCCCCAGGAAAATAAAGGAACCTATCGGTCGATTGGGGTCCTGAAGGTCGGCACGCGCCCGGCGCACCGCGTTAGCTACCAGGCGGATGGCTTCTTCCTGACCTACCACCCGGTTCTGCAAGCGGGATTCCATCTTCAAGAGTTTTTCTACTTCCCCCTCCATCATTTTAGTCACGGGAATGCCCGTCCACTTGGCTACCACCTCGGCAACGTCTTCGGCCTCCACCTCTTCCTTCAGCATCTTCTGTTCCTTTTGCAGTTTCGCCAGGGCCTGGTTCTCTTTTTCCAATTTTTTCTGCAGCTCCCCGATCCGGCCGTAGCGAATCTCAGCCACCTTGGCCAGGTTTCCTTCCCGTTCGGCCTGTTGCTCTTCGCGTTTGGTTTCGTCGATCTGCTCTTTTAAGGAACGGATTTTCTGAATCGATTCTTTTTCCCGCTGCCAATGCGCTTTCATGGCTTCTCCGGAAGCCTTCAGTTCTTTCAACTCCTTTTCGATCTTCTCTAAACGGTCCCGAGAAGGACGATCTTTCTCTTTGAGAAGCGCCTGCCGTTCAATTTCCAGTTGCATTATTTTCCGTTCCACTTCATCTACTTCTACGGGCATACTGTCGATTTCGATCCGCAGCCGGGAGGCGGCTTCGTCGATCAGGTCGATCGCTTTATCCGGTAAAAACCGGTCGGAAATATAACGGTGGGATAGCGTGGCCGCCGCGACGATAGCCGAATCCTGGATGCGCACCCCATGGTGGACTTCGTAACGCTCCTTAAGCCCCCGTAAAATGGCAATGGTGTCTTCCACCGTTGGCTCCGTGACCATCACGGGTTGAAAGCGCCTCTCCAGGGCAGCATCTTTTTCCACGTGCTTGCGGTATTCATTGATGGTCGTGGCTCCCACGCAACGCAGCTCACCCCGGGCCAAGGCGGGCTTCAGCATATTCGAAGCATCCATCGCTCCTTCAGCCGCTCCGGCTCCTACGAGGGTGTGTAACTCATCGATGAACAGGATGACCTCCCCCTCGGCTTCGGTAATCTCCTTGAGCAGGGCCTTTAACCGGTCTTCGAACTCCCCTCGGTATTTGGTTCCGGCGATGAGAGCTCCCAGGTCCAAGGCTACCAGGCGCTTGTTCTTCAGCGTCTCGGGCACGTCGCCGTTGATGATACGCTGGGCCAGGCCTTCCACAATCGCCGTCTTCCCCACACCAGGTTCCCCGATTAAAACCGGGTTATTTTTGGTCCGGCGAGAGAGGACTTGCAGAACGCGGCGCACCTCATCGTCGCGCCCGATTACCGGGTCTAACTTTCCTTTCCGGGCCAACTCGGTTAAATCTCGAGTATACCGGGCCAGCGCCTGATACTTCTCTTCCGGGTTCTGGTCGGTCACCCTCTGGGAACCCCGGATAGCCGCCAGCACTTTGTAGATTTCGTCCTTCCTCACCCCTTGGTTGGTTAAAATCTTGGCCGCCGCCCCGTCCTGTTCTTCGGCAATCGCCAAGAGCATGTGCTCGGTGCTTACGTACGTGTCCTTCAAGCGGTCCGCCTCCTGAAACGACCCATCCAAGATTTTTTTCAACCTGGGAGCAAGGTAAACCTGCCCCATCCCCGAGCCATAAACCTTGGAAATCTTTCCCAGGACCTCATCTAACTGAGAGAGAGTGTTCGGAATAGACGCACCGAGTTTTTGGAACACCTGAGGCACAATCCCTTCATTCTGCTTGAGTAAGGCGATCAAAAGGTGTTCTGGTTCGATCTGCTGATGCTCACGCTTCTCCGTAACAGCCTGGGCATCCTGCAAGGCTTCTTGAGCTTTTAAAGTAAATTTATCGAATCGCATTTTATGATCCTCTTTACGCGAAAAAAGTCCTTCTAATCTTATTAAAAAGGAGAAATTACTTTAAGAAATAGGCCGATCATTGCTAATATTTTTTATAATCTGATTAAAAAAAAGGGGGGCTTTCGCCCCCCTTGCCGGAACGGCGATTAACTTATTTCCACTTTGACCTGCTTCGGTTTGGCCTCCTCGACCTTAGGCAGAGTGATTTCGAGAATCCCATCCTTAAACTTGGCCTTTACCTTTTCCTGATGGATGGTGCCGGGAAGAGTAAAGGCTCGCTGGAACGACCCATAGGAGCGTTCCACCCGGTGATAATTCTCTTCCTTAACCTCTTTCTCAAATTTCTTTTCGCCCTTCAAGGTGAGAGTATTGTCTTTGACTTCGACCGAGATGTCCTGCGAAGTTATCCCTGGAAGTTCAGCTTTAATGACGATGGCTTCGTTTGTCTCAAAAATGTCCACCGCCGGGACCCAGGTACCCTGGACGATCTCTTCTCCCCGGACAGGGGCCTGGGCGCGGACATCGGAAAAAAGCCGATTCATACGCTCTTGGAGGGCTGACATTTCTCGGAATGGATCCCAACGCATCAGGGCCATATTCGATTCCTCCTTTCATTGTTGCTATCAGTTAATAAAAAATTAAGCATTGCCCCGAAGGTTGTCAACCCCCCAAAAACCGTAAGTCGGGAGGCGTTAGGCGTAAGGGGTAAGGCGAAAGGCAATGAAAATTAATAACCACTCCCAACCTTTGACTTACGACTCACGGTTTTTAATAGTGAACTGCAGGTCGTCCAGGTCGGGAAATTTCTCTTTCAAAAAAACCTTTAGCTTGCTCAGGACTCTCTTTTCGATCTGGCGGGCTCGCTCCCGGGAAATATGCAATTGATCCCCCGCCGCCTGCAGGGTAAGTGGATCCTCGGCCATCGATCGGTGTTTTAAAAGAAAAGCTTCCTTGTCCTTCAAGGAACGGGAAAATTCCTCGATCCTTTGATCAACCGCCTTTTTAAATTGGTTGTCGGCAACTTTTTCCTCCAGGGTCTCTTCTCCCTCCAGGATATCCAGATATGTGTGGTGAGTATCTGCATCCAGTGGCGCGTTGAGCGAGAGGTCTCCCCCTTCCAGGCGCTGCTCCATCTCGGTGATTTCTTCTTTGGTTACATCTAAGTGACTGGCCAGGAGCTTCGGGCCGGGGTCGAACCCCATAGCTTCCAGGCGGCTCTTTTCCTTTCTCAAGCGGAAAAAAAGCTTCCGTTGAGCCTGGGTGGTCCCTACTTTCACCAGACTCCAGTTATCAATGATGAACTTTAAAATATAGGCCCGGATCCACCAGGAGGCATAGGATGAGAGTTTAACTTCTCGGTAGGGGTCAAATTTTTTCACCGCCTGCATTAATCCCAGGTTTCCTTCCTGAATCAGGTCCAGTAAATTGGTATAGGCCCGCTGATACTCAAAAGCGATTTTCACTACCAGCCTTAAGTTGGAGACCACGAGGCGGTAAGCCGCATAACGATCCTTTTCTTCCCACCAACGCTTGGCCAGGGTCAACTCTTCCTCCCGCGAAAGCAGCGGAAACTTTCGGATCTCCATGAGGTACTTCTTGAAGGGGTCAAAGACCTCCAGGGCTTCATGGTCTTCCGTTGGATTCCGTTCTTCCTCCAGGGAACGAATTTCTTCTAAGGGCATGGGAATTTCGCCTATCTTTTCCCTTTGGTTCATTGGACCACCACCGCCAAGTAACCCATGTCACCGGTGCGCATATCCCGCACCAGGAGCAGGATTTCTTCATCCCGTTGAACTTGCTCCAGAATGCGATTGTAATCATTGATTCCGCGCACCGCCTGATTGTTAACTTGTAGAATGATGTCTCCTGCTTCCAGTCCCGCCCGGCCTGCCGGTCCATGGGGATCCACTTTGGTGAGGATAACTCCCTCGCGTGAACCCAGGCGTTGGCGGCGGGCTTCCAGGATGGAGATTTCTTTCACCTCCACCCCCAGCTTGTTCTTGAGTTTATCGGCAGCCATACGGGGCGAAGGTTTGTAGGCAGACACCACGGCTTGAATGGTAACCCGTTCTCCTTGGCGTAAAAGCCCGACCTCAACTTTTTTCCCTGCCCGCGTGGCAGCAACGCGATTCCGGAAATCATTGGCATTCTCCAGGGCGGCCCCATCATAACTAACAACCACATCTCCCTTCATGATCCCAGCCTTTTCCGCCGGCCCTCCTTTGAATACTTCCGCGATCCAGGCTCCTTTGAGGACTTTCAAATTCAGGCTTTTCGCCAGGGGGGCTGTAATATCCTGGACGCTCACTCCCAGCCATCCCCGCATTACTTTTCCGGTTTTGATCAAATCATCGGCGATGGCCTTGGCCATGTTGCTCGGAATCGCAAACCCAATTCCTTCGAACCCTCCCGATTCGGAGACAATAGCCGCGTTGACCCCGATGACCTCCCCAGCCAAGTTTAGCAGCGGCCCACCGCTATTCCCGGGGTTGATGGCGGCATCGGTTTGAATATAGTCCTGGTAGCTTGATGGATCGAGGATTCCCGTGCGGTGCTTGGCGCTGATAATTCCTGCCGTCACGGTTTGCTCCAACCCCCGGGGGTTACCAATGGCCACTACCCACTCTCCAACCCGCAGTTGGTCCGAATTGCCGAAAGTTAGGTAGGGGATGTTTTGAGGAGCCTTAATCTTAATCACAGCCAAGTCGGTCTTGGGATCGACTCCAACTACCTTGGCCTTAAATTCTTCACCGGAAGCCATTTTTACCGTGATTTTTATCGCTCCGCTGACGACGTGGTTGTTCGTGACAATATAACCATCACCATCAATGGTCATACCGGTCCCGATCCCGCGCATCTCCCTTTTATAACTGCGGGGTCCCTGAGGCACCCCGAAAAAATAGCGGAAAAAAGGATCACTTTCGAAGGGAAAAACGGGAGTCGGCACGTCCACCCGCTGCGTGACTTCGATGTGAACGACTGCTGGCATCGCTTTCTGGGCCACATCGGCGATGGCCGTAGTCAGATCGACCGGCCCTGATTTTTGAGCCCAGGCCTTTCCGGCGTGAGCAGTGGATATTGTGATCAAAAAAAGCAAGGTCCAAAATAGGATTACCAATCCCCAAAGATGTTTTTTGGGCATACCTTTCATTGCCGAATTTCCTGCCATTTCACCCTAATTTTTATGTCTTCCCGCCTATACGCCTTGCGCCTTACGCTTTGCGTGCATATCTATTTACATGTTAGTCCCTTCTTGACCCAATGTCAATTTCAGCCAGGCGCTACCACCCCTCCCTACCCTCCCCCCAAAGAGGGAAAGGGCGGGGGGATGAAACATCACCTTGTATAAGTCGTTCCTTATAAATTCAGGGAGAAAGAAAGCAAGAAGACAGGGTCTTTGATGGGGAAGTGCCGTGAAGGCATTTCATCCTTTTGCCCGGTAGATTTTCTTTAGACTAACAATCAACTTTTTAATATCCTTTAAGTTCCTCTTGAGGACTCCATGGACAATTTCGTCATTAATGGAGTATATGTCCATATTTTTTCTTCCTTAAATGCTGGAGAAAAGGCCTAAAATCAAAATATTCACCTTTGACGGTATTTTCAAATTCAATCCTCTCCCAGGTGTCCTTTTCATACAAAAGTATGCCTTCAGTAATGACTTTATACTGAAGGGTCAAGGGGACAAATTTCCCCCTCAGATCAAGAATACTTATTTCTCTCCGTTCCTGATTTAGCAACAGCCGCCTGTGCTATTATAAAAACAGACATCCTAACTCAGTTTCGATGAAGATTTCTCCCGCCTTGGGCTGGAAATAATTATTTTTCTTGCAAATTAGAAATATACTTCTATAATGTAAATATGATTAAGCGTCATCTACGGGCCTTGATAATTTCCCGCTTGAAAGATTTTCCGGCAGTTGCGCTTCTGGGGCCACGGCAATCAGGGAAAACCACACTCGCGAGAAAGATTTCAGGAGTTTATTACGATCATGCATTGCTCTTCCGGTTGGTGGGGCAGAGATTCAAGACGACTGAACTTGCTGACTTAATTTTTAAGTCATGAATCCCCCTATTTTCTCTACTCCTGGTTATTCTTCAAGGTGAATTCTTTTCCAAAAAGAATTTGCCGCGTAGGATTGCCTGTTTACCTATCCGTAAGGTTAAAACTACTCAACCAATAAGTTATATTCCGATGGTTCCCTTAAAATTTTCTCAACGTAAGCACAAAAAGTATGAAGATCTGCAAGTTCTTCCTGGATGATATTGTAAATTTCTTTTTCGGTGATTTCTCCATAAAAGTGAACCATTCGGTTGCGGTAACCGGCCATTTTGGTAAGTTGATTGGTTGCAAAATCAGATGGGATAATCTTGTTTTTTTCGAGAAGGCGGGGGATGTCTTTATAAGAAGAGGGTCTGGCCCCAGGGATCCTCGATAGGATGTGAGATCCTATGTCCAGGATTGCTTCAAGGGCCCTATGCAGATCATAAAAAGCGATGCGGAAATTATCTGCGTTGGAATGAAATTGTTCATAAGAAATTCCTTTAAACCTTTCCAGGCTGCGGAGAGAATCCTCAACGTAGGAAATCCGGGTCCGCAAAACTTCTTGGTTTAAGGGGACTTTATGATTTGGCATATCTTTCCGCGGCAACTCTATCAAAATAATTTAGCACCGGCCTAAAATCGAGATACTGCTTGACAACGAAATTTTCATAGTCGGCGGTAAACCGGGGATCTTCTCCGAAAAGAATCTTTCCATCTTTGATGGCAAAAAACTGCAGAGCGAGAGGGGCCGTTTGTAAGAAAACAATATCCAACTTGGCCTTGGGGTATAATTCAGAAAATATTTGATAGCACGTATTATATAAGAACCTGGTGTCTGTGTTCAGGAGGGGTTTTTTAAAAACAACGCCGATATCAGTATCACTTAATGGCGATTCTCTCCTTTTGGCCTTAGAACCAAAAAGATAGACAATATAGATCTCCAATTTTCTAAATTTCTCTTTAAATTCTTTCTTCATTTCGCCGATGTAAGTCCTCTATTATGCTCTGATTGCGCTTTTTCTGGTAAAGATATCATTTTTTATAAAATTCAGCAATTTTTAAAAAGGGGTGACTTGCTTCTCCCCGCCCTTTCCAGTATAATGCCCGGCAAAAGGAATAATATCAGCAATAGGGGCGGGCTTTGGGTTTTACCTGCGGGATCATCGGGTTGCCAAACGCCGGAAAGTCGACCATCTTCAACGCTCTCAGCGCGGCCAGGGCGGAAGTGGCCAATTATCCCTTCTGCACCATCAATCCCAATCAGGGTATCGTCCCGGTTCCCGATGATCGTCTGCAAAAGCTGGCCCAGCTTCTCCATCCCGAGAAAGTAACACCCACCGTCCTGGAATTTTGGGACATCGCCGGCCTGGTCAAAGGAGCCAGTCAAGGAGAAGGACTGGGCAACCGCTTCCTGGGCCATATTCGCAACGTTGATGCCGTGGCGCATGTGGTCCGCTGCTTCGAAGCTGAAAATGTCGTGCACGTATACGCTGCGGTAGACCCCCGCCGGGACATGGAGATCGTCCAGACGGAACTCATCCTGGCCGATCTGCAAACCGTGGAGAAGCGCCTTACCAAAGCAACCCATCAGGCGAAGGTGGGGGATAAAAAATCTTCGTCGGAAATCCCCTTCCTTCATGAGGTTCATGAACGCCTTGGCGCGGGCTTACCGGTTAAAGGTTTGACGCTGGCGGAGGAGGGACATAAAATTCTGCAATCTTTGGAATTGCTCACAGCCAAGCCCCAGCTTTATGTTGCCAACGTCAGTGAAAAGGAGCTTAAGGAGCGCCGGTGGGTTTCTCAGGTGGAAGCATTGGCTGCCTTGGAAAAAGCTCCTGTGGTCATGATCTGCGGCGACCTGGAGGCGGAAATGGCCGAACTGGCCGCTGAAGAACGGGCCGAATTTCTGCAAGAGATGGGCCTGGTTGAATCGGCCTTGAACCAGTTAATCCGGGTTGGCTATAAACTTTTGCATCTGCTCACTTTCTACACTACCGTGGGTCCGGAACTCCGCGCCTGGACCGTTCCGACTGAAACCCGGGTGCCGCAAGCAGCCGGGAAAATTCACTCCGACATGGAGCGGGGATTCATCCGCGCCGAGGTTATTTCCTGCCAAGAATTTTTTAATGCGGGATCCATGGCGGCGGCCCGGGAAAAAGGATTGATCCGGGTCGAAGGAAAAGATTACATCGTTCAGGATGGCGACATCCTGCATATTCGATTCCATGCCTGAGAGAAGCATCTTCCTTCCTGCTCCCTCCCATGCCAAGGCTGTGCTCCCCATCGGCCTGATCGCCATTTCCTTCGCTTCCATTCTCATCAAAATCTGCGACGCCCCTCCTTTAATCATCGCTGCCTACCGCCTGGGCTTGGCCACATTGGTTCTTCTTCTCTTTACTTTTCCCCGGACATTAAGGGAATTTCGCCAGCTGGGACGGAAGGAGATTTTTGCGTCGGTCCTGGCCGGGGTCTTCCTTTGTTTCCATTTTGCCCTCTGGATCACCTCCCTGAAATATACTTCCGTGGCCAGTTCGGTGATCTTTGTCACCACCAACCCCATTTTTGTCGCCTTGGCTTCCACCTTCTTCTTACGCGAGAAGATCTCTCTGACTCTCCTGCTCTCCATTCTCTTAGCTGTCCTGGGAGGCATGATCATTGCCTGGGGAGATTGGGATAAAGGCCAAGGGAATCTCTACGGGGATTTCCTCGCCCTTTTAGGAGCCATCATGGCTACAGGTTACCTCCTGATGGGAAGACGCGTTCGGCGAAACATGGGCCTCATTTCCTACATCACTCTGGTTTACGGAGTGGCCGCGATTCTTTTGATTCTTCTCGCCCTGATGAGCAGGGAATCCTTCTTCCAGTATTCTCCCAAGACCTACCTTATCTTTTTTCTTCTGGCTCTCGTTCCCCAACTCATCGGTCACACCAGTCTGAACTGGGCCTTAAAATTTTTTTCCGCCACGTTGGTCGCTGTTTTTATTCTGGGAGAACCGATCGGAGCCACTATCCTGGCCTATATCCTGCTGGAAGAACCCTTAACCCCTAAACTTTTATTCGGAGGAACCCTGGTCCTTCTGGGCATCTATTTTTCGGCCCGGGAAGAAAGGAAATTGGAAAAACTATGATCCAGTTGAAAAAGATTCATTTTCGTTTCTGGACATCGGTCTTCCCTTTGCTGATCCTCATGGCTGCCTGCGCCCCTTCCAAAAAGGAATTACCCTACGAACCGTTAGATCGAGAAAAAATTTGGCGCTACCGGGAAGAAGGATTGGCTTCCTGGTACGGCGAGGAATACCACGGGCGCAAAACTGCCAACGGCGAAATCTACGACATGTACGCCATGACCGCGGCTCACCGCACTTTGCCTTTCAACACTTTCGTCCGGGTAACCAATATGGAAAACGGAAAAAAGACGGAATTGCGCATCAACGACCGGGGTCCATTTATTCCCGGTCGAATCATCGATCTCTCCCAAAGCGGGGCCCGGGCCATTGACATCGTGGGGACAGGAACGGCCAGAGTTTCTGTCGAAATCACCGGCTTTGCCACCAGGAGAATCCCCTCTTGGGAAGGGATTTTCTCGGTCCAGGTTGGTGCTTTTGTGGAAAAAGAAAATGCCCTGCGCTTGCGCCAAGAATTGCAGAAAAAATACCGCAACGTACACATGGTCCTCTGGGAAAGCAATGTAAAACGCTTTTACCGCGTCCGTGTCGGTTCCTTCCGCTCTGAGGCAGACGCCCAGCGTTACTGCGAAATATTACGGAAAGAAAATCTTTCCGGGTTTGTGGTGCGGGAGGATTGAAGTATGGTATAGTATAAAGCGATTCTTTGGGGGGAGGTTCGTGGATGAAGTTCAGGCTTAGATTTGCTGGCCTATGGATCGTGGCGCAGCTTTTGATCTTTCTCCTGATCGACCAGGCGTATTCCATCTCCCTGGAAGGGCGGGTCAAGGAATACACCCTGGGTAACGGGATGAAAGTCGTTCTGCTCCAACGCCATCAATCCCCTACCCTATCTTTGCATATCCGCTTTCGGGTGGGTGCGGTCGATGAAAACTTAGGTACGACGGGAACCGCTCATCTCCTCGAGCACATGTTATTCAAAGGTACGAAAACTCTGGGTACCAAAAACTACGCCGAGGAAGAAAAAGTATTAATCCGCATCGACTCCGTGGCTATGGCCCTGGAGGCCGAAAAGGCCAAAGGAGAAAAGGCGGATAAAGATTTCCTCCGCTACCTGGAAAAGAGTCTTCAGGAGCTTACCGAGGAGCACAGAAAATGGGTCGTAAAGGATGAGATCGAACTCCTCTATTCCCAGAATGGGGGAGTGGGATTCAACGCCATGACCAGTGCGGACACCACGACGTATGTGGTCAATCTGCCCTCCAACCGCTTGGAACTCTGGGCCCGCATTGAATCCGACCGCATTCTCAACCCGGTTTTACGGGAGTTCTATTCCGAACGGGATGTGGTCATGGAGGAGCGCCGTCGTTCCTACGATTCTCAGCCTGAACGCAAGCTTCTGGAGCATTTTCTGGCTACCGCCTTCCTGGCTCACCCTTACGGCCGGCCTGTGATCGGGTGGCCATCTGACCTCCAGCATCTGGATAAGCCAGCCACGGAAAAATTTTTCCGTACCTTTTACTCGCCGGCCAATACCGTCCTGACCGTCGTTGGGGACCTGGACCCCGAGGCTGCACTCTCCGTGATTAAAAAATATTTTGAGCGAATTCCCCCCCAGATCCTCCCCCCCCCTCTTCGTACCCAAGAACCCGAACAGCTGGGAGAACGGTGTATCCAGGTGGTGGCCGATGCCAACCCTCAGATGATCATCGGATTTCATAAACCGAATCCGCCTCACGGGGATGACGTCGTCTGCGATATCATCGAGGGTCTATTGAGTTACGGGCGGACTTCTCGCTTTTACCAGCGTTTGGTCGAAGAAGAAAAGATTGCGGTGGAAGTTTCCGCTGCCAATGGTTTTCCGGGGGAACGTTATCCCAACCTTTTCGTGATCTTCGCCACGCCCCGTCATCCCCATACGGCTGAGGAACTGGAGAAAGCCATTTTCCGGGAGCTCGATCGCCTGAAGAACGAGCCGGTTGGAGAACTGGAACTCAAAAAAGTCCAGAACCAGATTCAGACGGATTTTCTCCGTAAACTCAACTCCAATTCCAAGCTGGCTTACTGGCTTTCCTACGGACAAAGTCTTTGGGGGAACTGGCGCTACTTCACAAAAAGATTGACGTCGTACGAAAAAGTCTCTGCCGAAGACATCCGCCGGGTGGCCCAAAAATATTTCACCCCGCGCAATCGTACGGTGGCGACTCTGGTTAAATCTGCCGCAGCTCCCTGAATTCAAGGAGAAATATGGGTATGAACCAGCGAGTTTTAAGTTTTTTTTCTTCCCTTTTGTCCCTTTTCTTTTTCATTCATTTCCTTCCGGGCCTCGTCCATGCCCAAGATCAAGAGCTCTTCAAGCACCCCCGGAATATGTTTTTTCCTCCTCTTACTTTCGTTCTGCCCAAGGCCGAACGCCCCGTCCTATCAAACGGGATGGTCCTTTACCTTTTCCAGGACCCGGAAATACCTTTGATTAAAGTTACGGCCTTGATCCGTACGGGTTCCATCTATGAGCCGCCCGATAAAAGTGGCTTGGCCCAGTTGACCGCAACCCTGCTACGCACCGGGGGAACCGTTGACCAAACCCCCCAGGCCATCAACGAAGCGCTGGAATTCATGGCCGCGGAACTGGAATTTTCCATGGGGAGGGAGTCGGGATCGGCTTCCCTTTCAATACAGAAAAAAGATTTCCCTCGCGCCTTGTCCCTCTTGGCCAATTTATTTATCAAGCCGGGCTTCGATCCTACCCAGCTCGACCTGGCCAAAAAGCAGGCCTTGGAATCCATCCGCCGATCCAACGATAACCCCGAAGAGATCGCCTATCGGGAGTTCCGCCGCTTCCTTTATGAGGGGAATCCCCGGGGGCAAATTCCGACCATAGAATCCATAGAAAGCATCCAGCGGGAAGACCTAGTGGGTTTTCACCGCCAATTTTACAAACCCAACAACATCATTCTGGGGATCTCCGGAGACTTCCAAAAGGAAGAGATGATTACTTCTTTGGAAAAAGCATTCGGCGGATGGGGGCGTTCCTTGATCGAATTTCCCTTTGTTCCCACCCCAGCCCCCCACGATAAAAAATTGATTTACTATGCCCCCAAGGACCTCCCCCAATCCACCATCCTTTTAGGACACCTCTCCATTCCTTTGAACCATCCGGATTATATCCCCTTCAAATTTTTAAATTTTATCCTGGGAGGCGGAGGGTTCAATTCCCGCCTGACCCGGGAGATCCGCTCCAATCAAGGGCTGGCGTATAGCGTGGGAAGTTTCTACCAGGGGCGTGTCGGCTATGGCGTCTTCGGAGCTTTTTGCCAGACGAAATCCTCTTCCACCCACAAGGTCATCTCTCTGATCTACCAGATCACCGCAGGCCTGAAGAAGGAGGTACCCACCTTCGAAGAGATGGACTGGGCCAAAAAAACTTTAATCAACCAGTTTATTTTTTCCTTTACTTCTTCTGCCAGTATTGTCAGCCAGGAGATGCAGCTTGAATACGATGGACTGCCAGAAGATTACCTGGAGAAATATCAGGAACGCGTGGGGGCGGTAACTTTCGAAGACTTGGAACGGGTGGCCGGAAAACATCTCCATCCAGAAAAATCGCTTCTGTTGGTGGTGGGCAAAGAAGAAAATTTTGATCAGCCCCTTTCCTCTTTGGGGCCCGTCAACCGGATTGAATTAAAAAAATACCAATAAGGATTTTTCATGAAAGCTCTCCTCGTCCAACCTCCTTACCCTTTCTCCGAATTTCCCAAGCCCTCCTGGGCGCTGATGTCCTTGGGGGCCGTACTCCAGCAGCAGGGGGTGGAGGTGGAAGTTCTCGACTTGCTTTCTACCCGTTGTTCTCCTCGAAAAATCGAAGAACGTCTCTCCCGTTTTCAACCCGACCTCATCGGGGCAACGTGCGTGACCATGAATTTTCCCTCGGCCGTGAAAATTCTCCAGCACTGTAAAGCCTTCGCTCCGCGAGCCACCATCATCATGGGCGGCCCCCATGTAACCTTCACCGCCGCGGAAACTCTCCGTGATTTTCCCGAGGTGGACATTGTTGTTCGCGGCGAAGGAGAGGAAACCCTGAAAGAACTGGTTAGGGTTCTCGACGCGGGAAGAAGCTTGCAGGAGGTCAAGGGTTTGAGTTTCCGGCGCAATGGAACGATCCTGCAGACGGAAGACCGTCTGGAAGTAGATTTTGCCTGGAAACTCCTGTCCGGAGACCTTCTGGAAGAACAAGGGAAAATCCCCCATCCCGGGCAATTGGCGTCTGAGCAGAGGGAGGATCCCCTCCGGGTTTTGGCCCGGCGGATCTCCCCGGCAACTTCTTTTCCCTTGCAGTTCGTTGCCAGCAAGCTCCGCAAGTTGGCGGAAAGGGGGATCATTATCTGTGACGAAACTCCGAAATTCCACCATTGGCAATGGAAGGAAAGCTAAGAGAGAAATAACTTGCGCCAAAGTAGATCGGGAAGATTGCCGGTTAAGATTCGGGCTGTCCCCAGATAGGCGGACCTTCCCATTTTTCGCTTTTCCCGTCCAATATCCCTCCCTCTTCGATAATCAGTTGAGCGGCTTGAACTCTTCCCAATAGTTTTCCCGTAGGGGTGATATGGGCGCGTTCAGAGGCGATCACGGTTCCTTCAACCCGGCCGCAAAGAATCAGGGTGCTCACTTTCATCTCCCCCTGAAATAGACCCTCCGGGCCAATGATCAAGGTCCCTTGGCCGAAGATCCCTCCATCCAGTCGGCCGTCTAATCGCACTACTCCATCGCCAAAATGCAGGGTGCCCACAACCGATGATCCTTCGCCAATGAGACTGATTCCTTGCTCTTCCTTGGTGAAGATACTTCCTAAAAACCTTTTCTTGGGTCTCCTGTTCGGCGAGGTCCATCGCCCACCCATTGAAATCCCCCCTTTTTCTCATGGCCTTAAAATCTTATCTATCTGGAATGGCAGTAGATTTTTCCAGGATTAGCTTCCCATCGGGCGAATAAACGAATATGGTCAAAGTCTTAAAGACTTCGCCGGAGGAACCATCGAAAAAAGCTTCGATGAATTTTTGCCTTTCTATCTCGAACTTCTTCCCTTTTTCCGGCTGCTGGGGAACGCCTTTGTTCAGGCGCATCTCCGGAATGACCCGATAGAGAGGAATCCGCTGTCGGTCATTTTGGGCGACCAAAGCCAGGGTTCCCGAGACAGGATGATTCTGGGGACTTTGATTGATCAACTGAAAGCTGACGGAAAATCCTCCTCTTTTGGCTCGTCGGCTAACTTTCAATCCTGCCATGGTAAGCAGGGGAAGAGTTGCCCGGGGGGAGGCTTTTTCCATTACGGCTTTTGGCAAGTTTTTTTCCATCGCAGCGATCCGGTGGGTCAGCTGTTGCATCCTGCTCATTAGATCATTCCGCTCCTGAAGGAAAGTAAAATACTCGTGGGCAAAGAAAGCCAAGCTCCCGGCAAAGAAGATTCCCCCGAGTCCGAGAATAATCAAGGGACGCCTCTCCACGCGCAGGGTTCGCACCTTTCCCAATGAACGTATAATGATCAAAAGCCAATAACCGGATTTCATCTATTCTTTTTCCCCCTCCCAAATGCACCAAGGCCAATCTTCGTGAAAGGTAATGAATTTATTGAAAAATGTCAAGGCGATTTTATAGCCGGCGCTCATCGCCCTGAACCCCTGGCCATGAATAGGAATTCTTTAAAAGTGAAGGGTGATGATCTCGTAAAAAGTCATCAAGAGAGATGGCCAAGTAAAAAGCTCCAGATGCAAGGCGCGCAAATCCTGAGGAACGAGGCGTACTTAAAAGGTACGCCGCAATGACGAAGGATGCAGCGCAACGCCGCAGATGGACTTTTTACGAAGCCATCAAGGGTGTCAAGTGTTATTTACCGATGGACTGTTTGCTCAATGTATGCAAAAATTCAAAGATGAGGAAACAATTTAAAATATATTTAAGCGTAACCTTTTTATTTACACTTGAAAATTTCTCTTAGCAGGAAAGCAAACTTGTCTTATCCACAGCTTTTGATTCGAAAAAATTATCTTTTCTTTCTTTTTCTCTTATTCTGCAGCCTACCGGCAACCTCCTGGGGCAATCCGGTGGAGGAAACCCTGAGCAATGGCCTGAATGTCTTAATTCTGAAAAACCCGGGTACCTCTTCGGTTGCGGTGGACCTCTGGGTAAAGACCGGTTCGCGCTATGAATCCCCTAAAACCAATGGGATCTCCCATTTTGTGGAGCACCTCCTCTTCAAGGGAACATCAAAACGGACCGCCAAGGATATCTCCCGGGAAATTGCCGCGGTGGGGGGCATGCTGAACGGATATACCCATTGGGAATACACCCAGTTGCACATTTCCCTGCTTCCTCTTCACCTGGGCTTGGCCTTGGAAATTCTAGCCGACATCGGTCAAAATTCCTTAATGGCTGAAGAGATGGTCGCCAAAGAAAGGAACGTAATTCTGGAAGAGATCTCTCTGGCCAATATCTACCCTCCCAGCTATATCCTGAACTTGGTTTCCAGCACCCTCTTCCCGGAGAACCCCTTGGGAATGCCTATTGCCGGAACCAAAGAAACAGTGGGGGCGATTCGCCGGCAAGACCTTCTTCAGTTTTACCGCAACCATTATGTCCCCAATAATATTTTCCTCACCATTGTCGGCAACGTAGATCCGCCGACGGCTCTGGGACTGATCCGGGAAAAATTTGCTTCATGGCCCAAAGGGAGCCAATTTCCTCCTTCCCCCTTCCCTCCCTATCGCCAGGAAAAACTCATAGAAGTCCGGCAGAGAAAATTTCTCGATCAAGCCATCGTGGTCCTTGCTCTCCAGGCTATGGCCCTGGGAGACATTGACCGTCCGGCTTTCGAAATTATCAACGCCACCTTGGGATCGGGAGGCAATTCCCGCCTTTACCAGGAAATCCGCGAGAAAAGAGGTTTGGCTTATTTGGTGGGTTCTCTTTACCATCCTCTCTCGGATACAGGGCTTTGGGCCACCTATGCCGGTACCGACCCCAAGAATATAGAACAAATACAATCCATCTTTTTCCAACAGATAAAAAAAATCCAACAAGAACCCCTATCGCCACGTGAACTCGAGGAAATTAAAAATTATATCCGGGGCCGGACACTCATCCGTAACGAAAATAACAGTACTTTAGCCGAGTTCGTAGGCCAAGGCCTTTTGGCTGGGTCCTGGTCCTTGCCGGAGGAATTCATATCTAAGATACAGAAAGTGAGGGCCGAAGATGTAAGGCGGGTGGCTCGCACGTACCTGAGAGAAGACCAGCGCAATGTAATCATCCTCAAACCCTATCCGGGATTAAGGCTACTGCGGAGACTCTTCTGAATGCGGAATGCAGATGGCGGATTATGGAATGGGGAATACCAAAAATGATAAAACTTGAAAAAGGCAATTCACCATAGATGGCCCAGGGGAAATTTAATAAAAAATTGCTTTATCACAAGGATAAATTTAAAAAGGTGAAAATTGTATAAGAAGAAAAGTTGACTTTCTTTGATAACTTTAATAGTATGAGGACTTTAATTTCCTGATCTCCTTCGGTTAGAGGGTTTCGATTAAAGCTTTGTTTTGAAAAAGATTCCGACTGTCGTTCGATTTTTTTATTTCTTTTTGGGTGCTTTCATTAGTTGGGAGATTTTTTGTGCCCCGGCGGTTGAAGCTAAGACCAAAGAGATCATCCGCGTGCTCATTCTCCGGGACGTCAGTCATTTTAAAGTTTCCGGCCAGGAGCTGGCCCTTGGAGACCTGCTAACAGGTCAATCGTTCTTTAAAAATATAAAAAAATCCTCCTTGACGGTGGAGCGCGATGGGGGTCCTCGCCTTCGAGTAAGGGGTCATTCGATCTCTGCTCGGGCTTTGGTGTTGACCTCTGCCCGCAGCCCCCTGACCATCAACGGTCGCCGTTATCGGGGCAAAATCCGGGTTTTTCCTGGTCCTAACCGGGATCTTTGGGTCATTAATGAACTGCCGCTGGAAGAATACCTCGTGGGCCTGATCAACTGTGAGATCTCATCCCAGTGGTCTCTGGACGCTCTGAAAGCCCAAGCTGTTACCGCCAGGACTTTTGCCACCTTCCAAAAAGGAAGCCGCTCCGAAGGGCTGTATGATGTGGATTCCAGTGTGAATGATCAGGTTTATGCCGGAATTGGGTTAGAAGACCCTCGATCCCGGCGGGCGGTCAAGGAAACCGAAGGGGAATTACTTCTGTACCAGGGTAAACCGATTTTCGCCGTCTACCATGCCTGTTGCGGAGGAAAGACAGAATCCCCCGAATATTTATGGACCGGGAATTTCCCTTACCTCAAAAGTATCGTTTGCACCTATTGCCTCGCTTCCCCCCACTTTCTCTGGAATTACCAGGTGGATGCGGAAAGCCTGGCAAAGGTTTTAGGAAGTATGGGATTTTTAAGCCAAAGGGTTAGGGGAATTCAAATTGGCGAGCGCAGCGAAAGCAGGCGGGTCTTGCAGTTGCTCATCAGGGGGGAGAGAGACCAAGGAGAGATTCCGGGCAAGGAGTTTCGTCGCCTTCTGGGGTACGACCAGTTACGATCTACCAACTTTTGGCTGAAGGAGAGCGATGGGGTTTTTCTCTTCTCCGGTCTGGGATGGGGACATGGCGTTGGCTTATGCCAATGGGGAGCCAAAGGCATGGCTGACGCCGGTATAGATTATCGTTCTATTTTGAAGTATTATTACCAAAACGTGGAGATTGGCCAATTGCCTCGATGAAACTACGGGATTTTGATTATCATCTCCCGCGAAACTTGATCGCCCAGCACCCTATTCCCCAAAGGGATCATTCCCGGTTGATGGTTGTCGATCGCAAAACAAGGACTCGGGAGCACTGTTTTTTTTCTGATCTCCCCCAATACTTACAGCCCGGGGATGTCTTAGTCCTAAACGAAACCAAAGTTTTACCCGCTCGCCTGATTGGGAAAAAACAGAGCGGGGGAAAAATCGAAATTCTCCTGGTCCGGAAAAGGGAATGCCCGGAAGGCAAGATCAACTCCAACGAGGAGGCTGGCCGAGAAACCGATAAGAAAAAAAAAGATTGGTCCAGCGAATGGGAATGTTTGGTCAGGAATTCCGGCAAGCTGCGAGAAAATACTCTTATTTCCTTTGACCAGGAACTCCAGGGAGTGCTTCTTAAAAAAACTTCTTCCGGTCTCTGGAGCTTAGGATTAAAAGGCCAAGGGCAGTCAGCAGAAAAATGGAAGGATATCGGCTTCCCCCCCCTTCCTCCATACATCCGGAGGAACGGAGACTGGAGGGTGCGAGCCCAGGATCTGGAGCGTTACCAGACTGTTTATGCCCGAATGTCGGGGTCAATCGCGGCACCTACGGCCGGCATGCATTTCACCACAGCGCTTCTGGATGCAATCAAAGGTAAGGGAATTTCCGTCTGCACTTTAACGCTCCATGTAGGGCTCGGGACTTTCCTTCCGGTCAAACAGGAGGAAGTTGAAAAGCATCACCTGGAGCCAGAATTTTTTGAAGTCTCCCCGGAAACGGCCGGGGTAATAAACCAAGCCCGGGGTGCGGGCCAAAGAGCCATTGCGGTTGGTACCACGGTTACCCGAGCTTTGGAATCGTGCCTTGATGAACAAGGATTGATTCAGCCCAAGCGGGGTGCAACCGATTTGTTCATCCTGCCGGGCTTCCCCTTTCGGGCGGTGGACGTACTCATTACCAACTTTCACCTGCCGCGTTCAACTTTACTAATGCTGGTTGCGGCTTTTGCCGGAAAAGAATTCACCTTGGCGGCTTATGACGAAGCCATTCGGGAAAAATACCGGTTCTACAGCTATGGCGATGCGATGTTAATTCTCTAAGGCCGTAAGTAGTGAGTTGGGAGTAGAGAGTTGCAGTTTGAAATTTTAAAAAAAGATAATACCTCCCGGGCGCGTCTGGGGCGATGCCAAACGGCTCATGGTGTTCTTCACACCCCGGCCTTTATCCCTGTAGGTACCCAGGCAACAGTAAAAGCTATGACCCCTGAGGAGCTCCGGGACATGGGAGCGGAAATCATCCTTGCCAACACTTACCACCTCTACCTGCGGCCCGGGCATGAGCGCATCCGCCGGCTGGGTGGGCTGCACCGCTTCATGCACTGGGAACATCCCCTGCTTACGGACAGCGGAGGGTTTCAGGTTTTCAGCCTCAATTCGCTGGTAAAAGTTTCCGAGGAAGGGGTTGAATTTCAGTCCCATCTCGACGGTTCACGGCATTTCATCACTCCGGAAAAAGCGATCGCCATCCAGAGCGCACTGGGAGCGGATATCATCATGTGCCTCGATGAATGCACCCCCTACCCGGCTTCCCATGAAGAAGCGGAATGTTCCCTGCAGCGGACCCTCAACTGGTCGCGAAGATGCCGGGAGTCCCACCGGGCCTCCCATCAAGCTCTCTTCGGCATCGTTCAAGGGGGGATGTATGCTGATCTCAGGCGGAGGGGTGTGGAAACGCTGGCAGAAATCGGTTTCGATGGATATGCGCTGGGCGGCCTGAGCGTCGGGGAGAACAAAGAAATCATGGCCCGGGTTATCGGTGAGACCGCTCCTCTTCTCCCGGAAAATCTGCCGCGGTATGTAATGGGCGTGGGCATGCCCGGAGACATAATCCAGGCGGTCCGGGAAGGCGTGGATATGTTTGACTGCGTGTTACCCACGAGGAACGCCCGCAACGGTACGCTTTTCACCCGCTGGGGAAAAATGACCATTAAAAACGCCAGGTATGCCGAAGACTCTTCACCCATCGAACCAGAGTGCCCCTGCTATACCTGCCGGAATTACAGCCGGGCCTATCTCCGGCACCTCTACTTTGCCGAAGAAATTCTGGCTTTTCGTTTGAACACCATCCACAACCTGCATTTTTACTTAGCCTTCATTAGGGAAATGCGCCAGGCCATCGCCGAAGACCGTATGGATGGGTTCATGCAAGATTTCAACTCCCGGTGGGAGCCCTCCGTAGAACCGGAGAGGAATCCAAGCCTTTTGTCTTTACCCACTGGCAAGAGAATCTCTCTTGCCGCCCGAATATGAAAAACTTACAAGGAGGAAAATTTAATGTTTACTGATTTAGCTTATGCCATGGGAGGCGCGCCCGGAGGGGGCGGCGGAGCAGGGGGACTGGGAAGTTTTCTTCCCCTGATCTTAATGTTCGTGGTTTTTTATTTTTTGCTGATTTGGCCGCAGCAAAAGAAGTCGAAAGCCCATCGCCAGGTTCTGGCCAGCCTGCAGAAAGGCGACAACGTCGTCATGGCCTCGGGGATTTACGGGTCGATCACCGGCATCACGGACACGGTGGTTACGCTGGAAATCGCTGAAAAAGTCCGCATCAAGGTTTCCCGCAACTCTATCGCGGGCAAGGTCCAAAGTCAGGTTTGATTTGGCAGCGGAGAAGCATCCAAAGGAGATGAAAATATGCGGCGAAGTATCCAATGGCGAGCCGGGTTGATCCTCTGCTTCCTGGCTCTCTCAATCCTTTTCCTCACCCCCACGCTCATCGACCCTCTCCCGCAATGGTGGAGAAAAGTTCTTCCCGTGGAGAAGATTCATTTAGGGTTAGACCTGCGGGGAGGAATGCATCTGCTGCTCGAGGTGGAAGTTCAGAAGGCCGTTGAAAGTGCGATGGACAAATACGCCAGCGACATCAAAGACACCCTGACCAAGAAAGACATTTCTTTCCAACAAGTAGAACGGAATTCCGCAGGAAAGATCTCCGTTCTTCTGACCGACACCAAAGCCAACGACCGTTTCAACCTTATTCGTTCCGACCAGTTTGCCAACTTGAAGGTAGCCTCTTTCCTCGAACGAGAAGGAAAATATCAGTACCTTCTGGAATTGAACCCGAAAGAGGTTAAGTCCATCGAGGACTCGGCCATCCGGCAAGGGCTGGAAACGATTCGCAACCGTATCGACCAATTCGGGGTCACGGAGCCGGCCATCGCTCCTCAAGGGGAAAATCAGATCCTCATTCAACTGCCCGGCGTTAAAGATCCTCAGCGAGCCATCGAGCTGATCGGGCGCACGGCTTTATTGGAGTTTAAGCTGGTGGATGAGGAGAATAGCCTGGAAGAGGCTCTCAAAGGGAATATGCCCCCCGGGAGTGAAATTCTTTATCAGAAGGTCACCGACAAAGAAAGAGGCGTAGTTACCCGCCGCCCCTTTCTCTTGAAGAAACGCGCTTTGATGACGGGGGACGTGCTCACCGACGCCCGGACGCGCATCAAGTCTGACTTCAACGAGCCCTATGTCTCCATCGACTTCGATGCCCGGGGAGCGAGGCTCTTCGATCAGATCACCGCTGAGAACGTGAAGAAGCGCCTGGCCATCGTCCTGGACAACAATGTTTATTCGGCGCCGGTGATCCAGGAACGCATCAGTGGCGGCAAAGCTCAGATCAGTGGGTCTTTTACTCCGGATGAAGCTTCCGACTTGGCCATTGTCCTCAGGGCGGGAGCCCTGCCAGCACCAGTAAAGATCATCCAGAATGTAACCGTGGGCCCATCCCTTGGGCAGGATTCCATCGACAAGGGGATCCGGGCGGCCATCATTGGAGCTGTCCTGGTAGTGGTCTTCATGGCGGTCTATTACGGCTTCTCCGGCGTGATCGCCGACTGGGCCTTGGTCCTGAACATCGTCTACCTCATGGGGGCCCTGGCCTCGATGAGGGCCACTCTCACCCTGCCCGGGATCGCCGGAATTATTCTGGCCATTGGCATGGCGGTCGACAGCAACGTTCTCATGTTCGAGCGGATCCGCGAAGAACTGCGTCAGGGGAAGACGGTCCGGGCCGCCGTGGACGCCGGGTACGATAAAGCCCTTTTCACCATCATCGACTCCCACGTTACGACCTTAATTACAGCAGTGGTCCTCTTTCAGTTTGGTACCGGCCCCATCAAAGGTTTCGCGGTAACCCTCAGTTTGGGCGTCATGATCAATCTTTTCTCGGCCCTTATCGGCACAAAGGTTATCTTCGACTGGATCAACTTCAAGAAACAGCTCAAGACCTTGAGTATCTGATGAAAGAAAGGAACCCTTAGATGGGCATCCAACTGTTGGGCAAAACGAATATCAATTTCATTGGATTTAGGAAATATTCTTTCATCCTTTCTGCCATCTTAGTCGGCATCGGCATCATCGCGCTGGTTCAATTGGTGCGTGGCCAAGCCAATCTGGGGATTGACTTTGCCGGCGGGACCGCCGTGCAGTTAAAATTTGAAAAGCCCTTTCAAATGGACCAAGCTCGCCATATATTAGAAAGGAACGGCTTCAAGGACTGCGAACTCCAACAGTTTACCGAGGGCAACAAGCTCCTGATCCAGGTCAAGAAAACCACGGCCATTCCCCTTGGCAAGGTAGCCGACAAGATCGTGGCCATCTTTACCAAAGAATTTGCGGACAACAAATTCCTCATCGACAGTACCACGGAGATCGGCCCCAAAGTGGGAAAAAACCTGCAGCATGACGCCCTTATCGCCGTGGTTATTTCGGCTATCGGCATGATCATTTACCTTGCTTGGCGCTTCGAATTCTCCTTCGGAGTGGCTGCGGCCATCGCTACCTTTCACGACGTTCTGACCGTTCTGGGAGTTTTTTATCTCCTCGGCAAAGAAGTGAACCTCCTTTTGGTCACGGCCCTCCTCACCTTGGCCGGTTATTCCTTAACCGACACCGTGGTGGTTTACGATCGTATCCGGGAAAATCTCCGGCTGCGCCCAAGGGATCCTCTGGGAGAGGTCATGAATCGCAGTATCAATGAAGTGCTTAGCCGAACGATCGTCACCACCATAACGGTCTTCCTGGTCTGCTTGTCCCTCTTTTTCTTCGGGGGAGAGGTTATCCACGATTTTTCTTTCGCTTTGCTTATCGGGATATGCGTGGGAACTTATTCTTCGGTTTTTGTGGCCAGTCCCATCGTCTACCGGTGGCGCAAGGACAAGAAAATCCGCATCCGCACCCGGAGGTAATATAAGGGTGTAGGGTATTGGGTGTAGGGATAAGAGCCTTGAGCCTTGAGCATTAAACCTTAAGCCTTTGCCCTATTTTGGGGTTGGAATTTCTTCAGTTTTTCGGCGGCCTGCTTCAGGGTTTCCATCTTCTTAGGAAAAGCGAAGCGCACCTTCGTCTTCCCCCATTCGGGCCGGCTATAGAAGCAGCTTCCCGGTACAGTCGCTACCCCGACTTTTTCCACTAAATAATAAGCGCAGGCGAAATCATCCTCGTAGCCCAGGTGGGCTACGTCCGTCATAATGTAATACGCTCCCCGGGGTCGATAAACCCGAAATCCAACCGCTTCCAACGCTTGCAAGAGAAAGTCCCTCCGCTCCCGGTACTCTTCGGCCAGGTTCTGATAATAGGGGGCCGCGGAGCTTAAGGCGACGGCTGCTGCTTCCTGCAGGGGATGGGCGGCCCCCACCGTGAGGAAATCGTGGACCTTGCGGACGGAGCCCGTCAGTTGGGCGGAAGCAATGGTCCAGCCCACGCGCCATCCGGTCAGGCTGTAGGTCTTGGAAATGGAATGATGGTGATGGTTTGATCGCGCATCCCCGGCAGGGAGGCGATGCTGACGTGGCTGGCCCCATCGTAAAGAATATGCTCGTAAATCTCATCGGTCACGGCCACAACCCCCCATTTCAGGCAGAGGTCAGCGATGCACTGCAGCTCCTCCCGGGAAAAAACCTTGCCCGTAGGGTTATTGGGGGTGTTAATGACGATGGCCTTGGTTTTGTTGTTGAAGGCCCGCGTCAGTTCTTGTTCATCAAAATGCCAGTCCGGTTCGCGCAGAGGAATGAAACGGGGTCGGGCTCCGCAAAGGATGGTGTCCGGGCCGTAGTTCTCGTAGAAAGGCTCGAAGACGATCACTTCTTCACCGGGATCGACGATGGCCATGAGGGAAGCAATCATACACTCGGTGGCTCCGCAGCACACTGTGATCTCCTTTTCCGGGTCCACGGTCAGGCCGTTGTACCAAGCAAATTTTTCGGCGATGGCCTGGCGCAACGCCGGGGTTCCCCAGGTGATGGCATACTGGTTGGCGTCGGCGTGAATGGCTTTCACGGCCGCTTCCTTTATCTCCTCGGGCGCGGGGAAATCCGGAAACCCCTGCGCCAGGTTAACCCCCCGGTGCTTGAGGCAAACCCGGGTCATATCCCGGATAACCGATTCGGTAAAATTTTTGGCCTTCTCGGAACAAAAATCCTTCATCTTTGTTTTCTCCTCTACGTATTCCCCAACGGATCGAAGGTACTATATAAAAAGGTCATCTTCTCGTCAACAGAATTTCTCCCTTGCCCATTGACCTCCACCCCCAAACCTTGTATAATAATTACCACAGGGGTAATTATGGATAAGTATACGGAATTGTATGCGTGGATATGGAAGTCTTTCGGCCGGGAGACCTTCTCCCTGGACCGGCTCAGAGCCACCTTTCCTACTTCTCAGGCACCGAAAGTTGCTCATGACCTGATAAAGAGGGGATACTTGCGGCAAGCGGGGAGGGGTATTTATGAAGCTGTAGAGCCCTCCGATTTTATGGAAAAAATAACCGCGAGAGAGGCCGACTTGGGTCTTGCCGAAAAATCCGGGAAAGTATACGCCTTCTGCGGCAGCACGGCGGTATCCATGTGGACGGACGGATATTACTGGACCGGCTTCACTATTGGATACAGGCCGATCCATTTAACGATCCGGAAAAAGGATTCAACCTTCTGGAAGAGGTTCCTCCGGAAGGCCGGAATAAAATTCGCTTTCGAGGGAGAAAGCAAAACTTTGTTTGGAGAGGTGTTTGTTTTGCACCCCAGGGAGCGTTTTGGCTGCGAAGAAAAAGAGGGGTTGAAGGTCATTCCCTTAGATGAAGCCGTTCAGTTCTGCCTGAAGCACGAATTGGTTTATGAACCGGCACTGGAGTATTTGGACCAGAAATACCATATCGGTTATGGCCATCGGGAGCACATGATTTAATGAAGATCAAGGAAAGGGAAAACATTTGTCTTGACCTCCTGAGGAAGCTCCCCCAGAAATTTGTGCTTATCGGAGGGTACGCCGCCAGCTCGTTTGATTTCCCCAGATTTTCAGTGGACCTGGATTTGGTCATAAGGCCAAGGGACGCCAAGGAGTTCTCCAAGATCCTTGAAAGGGAGGGATTCAGGCTCCTTATGGACTCAGGCCATTTTGCGGATTTCTACAAGGGCCGGATGATGAGATTCGCTAAAAAGATCGATGCCCTGCCCATCACCGTTGACCTCTTCGTTGGCATGGTCCAGGCCGGGCAGACGGATACGGCCTATTCTTTCGATTATCTGTGGAAGAATTCGGAAGCCCGGAAGGTCGTGGGCTCGGGAGTCAAGGATTACGCCGAAGTTAGGGTGGCTGACAGAGAAATGTTGATAGCCCTGAAAATGAACTCCATGAGAATGGCCGACCAGAGGGACATCATAAGTCTGTTTAACGGAAAGATAGACCCGGCAAAGATCTTGACCCACCTGAAAAGAGCCCCCAAGGAAAAGATACTGGGCAACATTGCAACCATCTCTGCCACCCTCCAAAAGCCGGAGAGCAGGGACTCGATAAAGGGAGTATTCGGGATTGCGGACCAAGTCTATAAAAAGCTGATCGAAAAAGCAAAGAAGGAAATCCTTTCCATCCGTCAAGAGCTATCAGGAGATGAATGATAAAATGGACTGGAAAGCACCATAGATGGGGCCGATACTGCCGGCGCTGAGGCCGGCACCGTTTTGGATGGTCGCTTCAGATCGAGATAAACTGATACGGCATGAGCCGCCTGCTTGATCTGCGCCTCGGTCTGTTTCTTTTCCCGAAGTTTGGTGAGGAACTGTGTCAGGCTTTTCGAGGAGAAATCGGGAAGACGGTATTTGGCACAGAAATCCAAGTAATACCGCAGCCATTTCTTGTAGAAATTGTGCTGAATAGAAGGAACGGTTCGCTTTTCCATGAGTGCAACAAAGAGCGTCAATGTCTCAGGCGGTATAGTTAGCATAGGGCATTTACCGAAATGTGTGTGTATTCCTTCCGTTTGCGGTGTTAACCGACAAGTGAGTATAATTATATTAATGGGTTATGTCAATTTTATTTTACAAAAAAGCCTATTTCTGCTACACTCGTTTTGTCGCTTAATAACATTGTTCGGTCGCGCTGCGCGCGCCCGAACGGCGAGTTGCGCGGAGCGCCTCGCCCGATTTGTCCGACCGCGCGCTGATTCGCGCGGCCGAACAAAATCGTTCGAGCGCATTCGCCCTCGGACTTGGCGAGTAAACTCGC
>JAHJQK010000040.1 GCA_018819135.1 Pseudomonadota bacterium
AACGCCTGCGTAACCAGCGCGAGCAGACCAGGCCGAAGAAAAAACAAAGCCGCTTATCGAGCGTCTGGTTCACGCGGTGGTTCGGCGACTCTCTGCCTGGCTTGCTACTTCTTGGTACGAGAACTCCTGCAGCCTGGCATTTGTCCGGGCATGCTCTATCGTCATGCTCACGAGGTTGCCTTGACGGTCGAGATCGACATAGATGTTCTCGCCGATCTCCCTTGTCTCGGCGACGTCATTGTCGGTGAACTCGACGAAAGCCGTGTCGGTGTCTAAGAAGTACCTGACTTTCATATGGATTGCTCCTTGTAGGACCTGTCGAAAAAGGCATTGTGGACCGTCTCGCCATCCTCGAGCAGGATCACTCGGAGAGGTGCTTGCCGGCCTCCGGAATCCATGCCCACTTTCGTATCCTTCCGTCTGATTGTAACTCCGTACGCTCGGCCTGCTCGATCACACGCGATATCCACTCGACCTGAATTATAGCCCGGTCAGGCCGCTGCCGCATGTAATCGAAATACTTGGTTGTTTTCACCTCGTATCGGTCCTCTTGCCTTTATTGATCGCGCCGAACAGTGATTAGATGGATCCGCATAATATGCGGAAAATTGGTTTCCGGTCCGTATAACACGCCGTTGATATAACGAATATTAATGCAATAATCCCTTCGATATCATCCACTTGCATCCATTGTTGCTTTTTATTGTGGCGTCTTATACGGACCCGCATAAAAAGCGGGCTGCTTAACCCAAAGTATATGTAAAAACACCCATTCTATCGATCATGGGTTGAAACCTACACCTTTTGAAAAGATTTGTCAAATCTCACTTCCAGGAAGTAACCAACAGTCCACCCACCCCTCCATCCTTCCTGAAATGGCTACGGTGTAAATTTTCTTAGGTGATTTCAGGGGAAGTAAAAAAATAATTTGGGGAATTTCGTCCCCATCATTCCGAGCTAAAGTTCCCGACGAAGGATGTTCAACAGCTGAATTCAGCTCCCTACGGTCGATTGCGATTCCAACCTCCCAGCATACAGCTCCCGGTACAGGTTTTTGGACAGCTGTTTCGGATCGGTTCTGCTACGGGCTTGAAAAAACGGTTCCGATCTGGGTTACAGGCTCAGGTCCAACCATCCCAACCAGAATTTAATCTTTTAGGGTTTCAACCGATTCCTCTGCTCCTACCCTAAATTCCTAAAAGTTTAAAAGTTCATCTCCAAAATTTCCTGTTCTTAAATCCATTCCCTCCAGGAAAAACAACTCCCAACCTTGATCAAATCCGAAGGTGGCTTCGTTTTTCAGGTATATCCTCTCCGGTCCATATATATTTTTACCAAATATCCATAAACATCCATCCCTCAAGGAATGTGGGACGTTTACGACGGTTTTCCTCTCCCACAGCACCCAAGGTAACCGAATTTCTCACCCACGTTCTCAAACCAAATTTAAACAGAATAGGAGGACAAATGGATCCAGTTCCAGAAATCCGAAGGGAAAAAGTGTTTCTTCAACCGGGAATGTCCACCGAAGAGATTAAGAAAACTTACGGTCTTTCTTCCGACCAAGCTTACAAAGCAAAAGTGAAGGGGTTCTTCGTCAAGAACTACATGAAGAAGCAGATCGTCATAGACAGGGAGAATTTCAATTCCGCCGTTGTTTATCCATTGGCCAAGACGGTCTTCGCGAAGAATTTTAAAAGGAACCCTTTAGCCCAGTCCCTCTATGACGACATGATCCAGGAAGCGGTCACTCGGCTTTTTGAGTTATCTGGAAAAACAAAAGAGATGGCCAACGGTAAGTACAGCGAGAATTATGCGAACTTCTGGGTCGCTCACAACGCAACGCCAAGCTTGCGTTCCTAAAAACATGGGAACGTCAGAACAAGTGGTGTACATCGTTTGAGGAACTGGCCAATCCGATCCGGGAAGGGAAGAGGTTGTATTCCCCGGATTTTGGATGGATGTATGTTTGAAATGGAAAGGAAGAAGAGGTCCTTTAATAAATGGTAAAATTCATTCCTTCTTCTCCCTTCCATTCCTCAAATTGGGGGATCCATCTTTATCGCGATGAAAAAGGAAAGCTGTTGAATGAAACTAGAACTGGCCATAGATTACACCCGCACCGTATCATCGCGGAGGCGCAATCTTTCCAGGAGATCAGCTGTTACTCTTTCTCTACCATTTTCGCTTTTTGGGCAATTTCTTCCGCAGAAGGATAGGGAATTCCCTTCGTTTTGGCGTAATCGATAAGTTTTCCGCTGAACTATTTTCCATAGCCCAGCCTATCCAGCAAGATTCTGGCGACCTTCTCCCCGGAAAGGAGCATTCCGCCGAAGATTGGACCCATGCGATACCCACCCATTGTAGCATTCACCGCCATGCCGGCAACGTAAAGGCCAGGATAGATCTCCCCTGTGTTCTCCACCGTCGAACGTTCGGCAGCTTCAGCCCAAAGTGAGCGTTCGCCCTGAAAGGTTCCTAAAGGAGTCTTTAAAGTTACCCTGTTCTTTCTTTGAAACACTTGGACGACCTCCGCTGGATGCCCGGTAGCATCGACAACGAATTTTGCTCGAATAGCCAGTGGGTCTACATGAAGGCTAGCCATCTCTACGGCTGTCCAATTTATCACAATCCCTATGACCTTCTCTTCTCGTACCATCAAATCTTCAACACTCACTCCATTGAAGAGCTTTGCCCCAGCCCGGCAAGCCGCAGCACAAAGGGTAGAAACCGCCTCTACGGAATCGGCCGTATAATACCCCTCTTGGAATGCTTCCGTAGAAATTCCGAATTCATCCAAGATCCGTTTGGCCTCCCTCTGGATGACGATCTCGTTAAAAAGCATGCCGCCTCCCCACATCCCTCCGCCTACACTCATCTTGCGTTCAAATAGAGCCACTTTGGCCTTCGCCCTGGACAAATAATAGGAGGCCACCAGCCCCGAAGGACCGGCGCCGACGATGGCCACGTCCAACTCCAAACCCTGCGAGAACTTCCGGGCAAACCGCTCGATGATGGCCCGCGAAACAATGATTTCATTCAGTTCCATTTCCCACCTCCCACCCTTTTTTGACCAAAAACAAGAAAGCCGTCGATTCACATAAGAACCGGCGGCTTTTAACCTTCACCGAATTTGCTTTCCTGCGCTGGCATTACCCAACAGGTTCAAGGGGTCTTCCCTGATTGTCCGTTACGGGAATTCTCAGCTGGTTCAGCTCCCCCAGCAGTTCTTGCAATTTATAACCCATTTTCTGAAAGTTGTCAATGTCAGAGTTGGGTCTCTGAAATTCCGCCATAAGGACGACAGGAGGGATGAGGGGAGGGGGTTTTAAAAGTTTTGAAAAACAGCGGCGTGCTTCTTATGGAAAAAGGAATACCCGTTCGTTTTTCTCAGGGGATTTGAAGGAGAAGAGGGGGAAA
>JAHJQK010000041.1 GCA_018819135.1 Pseudomonadota bacterium
CTATTCTTTGTTCTATGCAGATTAAACCGCAGAACAGACATTACTTTAAATTCCGGGCACACCTTATTTGTTTTTTTAGATAAGTCCTGCGGCCGTTGTTTGCCTTCGATAAATGAGAGGGAGGTTTTCGGCCTCAAAGACGCATACGGTCCCGATTTCCCCTCTGAATCTTCTGGATCTTGGGAAAGAACATCATGCACTTTTTTATCCCCGAAAAAGTGAGAAGGACTCTGTAAAAATTAAACAGCCTCCGCGCTAAATTAGGGGCGAGATATTTTCATTGAATCCAAGTATTCGAAAAGATATAATATTGCGTCAAGGCTTACAAGGAATACCCTGAAGGGGGCCGGTAATGGGAAAACAATTACTAAAAGAGTTAAAGGAAAAAGCTGGTGCGCTGACCATGGAGGAAGATCTGGAACTGATTGATCATCTTGTGCATAAGATTCGTACCGTCCATGGCGAGACTCCCCCAAAACGCAAATGGAATGAAATTCGAGGGGCTGCGCCTTATCCCCTTACAGGTGAGGATGCGCAAGCATGGGTTACCCGCACGCGCCAGGAATCTGACCGCCAGCGGGGCAATTGATGGCATTAGACCGAATAGGCAAGCTAACTGAGCGTCTTGATAATGTCCAACGAATTTTCCTCGATACAGCGCCAGTAATTTACTATGTTGAGAAAAACAAAGATTATTTCAGCCTTGTCGAAGTGGTATTCAACAAAATCGACAGCGGCCCGCTCACGGCAATAACGTCACCCATCACTTTAGCTGAATGTCTCGTCCATCCCTATCGCTTGGGAATGACTCAATTGCAGAATGACTTTTTTGATCTGATTGTTAATGGTGTAAATACTATCTTTATACCCATTGATCAAACCATCTCTCCCAAAGCTGCCCAACTTCGCGCCATTCATAGCTTTACCTTGGCCGATGCCTTGCAAATTTCCACTGCCCTCTCTGCCGGCTGTGAGGTTTTTCTGACCAATGATGTTGGAATGAAGGGAATTACAGGCATGGACGTCATTATTTTAAATGAAATATAGACCCTCATACCTTTCCAATCACATTTACCTCGAATAGAGGTCGAGGTGGGGACGCCAGTTACCTGGCGCTCCCCGTACAGATCAGTACTCAAATTCCGGGTAGAGTAGGGAACTGGCTTAGTGGCCTATCGGCCGTGCGCGGGAGGTTGGATTGAAATTTTTAATTAGGTTGATAGCCCCCGCTTCAGGCTGCGGATGTGCGGGAAAAAGATTGTGGGGAAAGGGGACAAGGGAAAAGATGCAAACAGGGGGACGCAGTTCCGTGAAGGATAGAAAATCATCCGTAATGGGGAATCAGACATAAGTAATTGGGTATTGAAAGATATAGGAGCGAGTGCTTGTGAACAAGGGACGAGGGAGGACTTCGATGGCGGGCATGGTAAAGCAAAGGTTGGCCCATATTTGTATATTGGTTAGGGATATTGACCAGGCAATAGAGCATTATACAAACATTCTTGGTGCAGTCTGTCCCCAGCTTTTGAAAGAAGATGTGGTCAAGGAAGAACGTTTCGCGGGAAAAGACAGATACGCAACGGCCTTCTTTCGGGCTGTGGGGAGCGGCTGCGATATTCAACTCCTCCAGCCCCTTGACCCTGAATCACCGCTGTTCAAGCGCATGGAGAAGCATGGGGAGGGCCTGCACCACATTGCTTTTGCCTCTTCTCACCTGGAAGATACCTTCCAGCAACTGAAGAAAAGAGGAGTATCCCTGCAGGGGGATCAATTCATTTTCGATGCCAATACTCCGGACACCCGGTGGGTATGGATTATACCTCAGTACGCCCATGGCGTGCTGATCGAGGTGATGGACGAATATAAGCCGATTGACGGTTAGCCAAAGGCAGGTCGAGGGTTCATGAATTTATTAAGGCGGTTTTTCAGGAAAACGGCCAAGGAAAAATCTCCTGATGCGGGAGAGGAAAGCCTTCGCGCGATTCAATTTTACCAAAATGATCCATTGGTCATTGACACCGAGGGCTTAAGCCCCGATGGGAGGCAGGCAGTATACGGGGAAATTGCCAAAAGCACGGGTTTTCCTACGCATGAGGGAAAAGTGGAACATGCTTACGCGCGCGCCGCGGTTTCTCGGACAGATCGATGTCCCCGGTGCAACGGTCAGACTCGGCAGCAATCGGCGAATTTCATCTATGCCACCAACGTCGCCCCGCGGGTGATGTTTGCGCCCGCGGGATTCTTCTGTGTAGATTGCCCGACGGTGATCATCGATGAGGGGATGATCGCCTCCGGTGTGAAAAGAAGGTTTACTTTTCAAGGGGTGGTAGGGATTGATCATGGGAAGAAAAAAGAACCCGATCTTTTCCGGACCTGGAACGGAAAGAAAAGTGCTTATGTTTTGGATGAAGATGGGAAACCATTGGGAATAAGCACGCATGATGATGAAGTGGACGCCTATCCGGGCAGGGCAAGAATTTCCGGGGCTCAAAAGGTCGCGGCCAAAAGGAAGCGCAAGAGGGCCAAAGAGGACCGGAAGCGGAATCGCCGGAAGTGATGCGAGTGAATTACGGGAATTCCGGGGACGCCATACTGATTTTTAATTGATAACGGCGAGCGCTATAAGAAAAAGACTAATATGGCGTCCCCATATATTAGCAGAGAAAGGTCCATGTTTGTTAGACATCTTTATCGATGCTGATGGCTGTCCGGTGAAGCAGGAAGTCTATCGTGTGGCCAAGCGCTATGGGCTCAAGGTCACCTTGGTTTCGAACTCGCGGATGGGGACCCCGCAGGAGGACTGGCTCGAAGTAGTTGTTGTGGATGGGCAGTTCAACGCGGCCGATGATTGGATTGTCGAGCATGTGAGCGAGAATGATATCGTGATCACTGGGGATATCCCCCTGGCTTCTCGGTGCTTGGAAAAGGATGCCCAGGTGCTCGGTCCGTCGGGTCGCATTTTCACCAAGGAAAGCATTGGCGATGCCCTCGCAAGCCGGGAGCTTCTGTCCCACCTCCGCGATCTCGGAACCATAACAGGGGGGCCAGCTCCCTTCGAGAAACGAGATCGCTCTCGTTTCCTCCAGCGTCTCGACGCGACGATCCAGGTCCTCCGTAGAAGGAAATAGTTTATCGTCGTAGGGTTCGGGGCTCAACAATTTACAAATTGATGATAATATCCCATATCATGATCCTCCTTCTCCTTTGATTGAAAATAAAAAACAAGATTTGTAACTGTTTAGCCTTATGAAAAACAGAGTTCAAAAATCCAAAAAATATAAAGAATCGGCATGAAATCCCCCTTAATTCCCCTGAAGCTGTGAAGAAATTCAGGCACAGTGGGTTTGGGGGTTAGCGAATCTATTTTTTTGAATCAGTTGTTCAATATGGTGGTTATGGATACTTCAAAGCCTTCGATAAACTCTCCAGTTTCACACTTCAATTCCCTCAGCAGCGACCCAATCACCTGTTGGGCCACCTCAGGCCCACGCTTGCTCCTCCCGTTGGGGCTTCCAGCAAAGACGAATCCACTGGCAGATGTTATAGGTCAGACAGGCCCACAATGCCTCCAGCGTGACCTTGACCAGACCCCGCAAACGAAACTGACGCAAACCGATTTTGTCCTTGATCCAGGCATTAGGAAATTCCGCCACCCCAGCCCGTTGCTTATAGATCTCCTTAGCC
Source organism: Pseudomonadota bacterium (assembly GCA_018819135.1). GTDB lineage: Bacteria > Desulfobacterota > SM23-61 > SM23-61 > SM23-61 > JAHJQK01. The sequence goes on from JAHJQK010000041.1 coordinate 3,685, forward strand.
TCCGCCGTCTCCATCTTCGCTTGAAACGCCTTCAACTCAGGAGTCTGCTCCCGGCGCACCAGCGACCGCTCTTTCTTCGTCTCCGGACAACACTGTGCCTGGAAAGCGCAGGCCCGGCAATCCGACCCCCGCGCCCGAAACAGTAACCCAGGGCCATCGCTCCGCCGACGACTGCCCCGCAAACCGTCCCCCAACGGGCCACGCCTCCGCCGAAGGGCGTAGCCATCTTCACGGCCTGAGTTTTATCGAAATGGAGACCCTCGCCGAGGATCAGAATCACCGACTCGGCTCAGTTAAGGCCGCTCTCCAATAAGGCATAAGCTTTTTTCTCTAATTCATCTCTCGTTTCCATAGTCTCCTCTCTTCGTGGAAAATATAATCGGAAAGTCTATTCGAACTGTATTATAGGGAGCAAGAAACTCCCTGTCAATTTTTTACTTGGCCTGCGGGTTTCCTCAAATATTGTAAAGACCCAAAACCGGCTTTTTCCATTATGTTTCGTGAATCATGCTCCCCTTCACTCTTTGTGTTTACGAATGATTCCTCGTTAACCGGCAGGAGGGTAATGAAAAAGGGAGCATCGGCGGGAGAAGGATGTCTTAAGAAGCCCCTACTTCTCTTCCGCCAAGGAAAGGAGGGAGGCAAGTTTCATGAATCACTTGACCTTGGCACAAAAGAATATTATAAAATTACTGTTCACAGAAGACTGAGAAGGACTACCTGCTTCAATTTGTAAAACATTTATTTAAAGTCTTTTAAGGGAGGAGGTTGCTATGCCAACAGGGTACAACGGGAAAATTCTGAATGTGAACTTAACGGAAGGGACTTTCACCGAGGATACGCCGGCTGAGATCGTTTACCGGATGTACATGGGCGGATCGGCTTTGTCCCTCTATTATCTGCTCAAGGAACAAAAACCGGGCGTAGATCCTCTGGGGCCGGAAAATAAGTTGATCTTTATGTCCAGCGTCATCTCAGGGGCACCTCTGGCTGGCTTGACCCGTTACACGGTGGCCAGCCGTTCTCCCCTGACCGGCGCTTTTGGTGAGGCCGAAGCCGGCGGCTTCTGGGGTCCTGAATTGAAGATGGCCGGCTTTGACGGGGTAATCATTGAAGGGCGATCTCCCCAACCTGTTTACCTATGGATCAAAGACGGAAAGGCAGAGATTCGCGATGCGGCCAAAATTTGGGGCAAGGACACTGGTGAAGCCGAACGACTGATTCGGGAGGAGCTTGGTGACAACAGGATCCGGGTGGCTCAATGCGGCCCAGCTGGCGAGAAAATGGTGCGTTACGCCTGTGTGGTTAACGAGTTGAAACATGCCAACGGTCGCACAGGCATGGGAGCGGTAATGGGTTCCAAGAACCTGCGGGCTATTGCTGTCCGGGGGGCGGAAAGGCTTACTCTGGCCAATCCTGAAAAGGTTCGCGAGATCGGGAAAAAAGTAGTTGAATTGATCAAGGAAGCTCCCTTAGCCCAAAATTTTAAAAAATACGGGACTCCCTTCTTCGTGCTGCCGCTTAATACCTCGGGCATTCTGCCAACCAGAAATTTTCAGGCGGGGCAATTTGCAGGAGCCGAAGCCATCTCCGGCGAGACCATGACCGACACCATTCTGGTAAAAACGGAGGGTTGCTATGCCTGCGCCGTCCAGTGCAAGCGGGCGGTGAAGGTGGAAGGGAAATATTCGGCCTCCCCCGAATACGGCGGGCCTGAATATGAGACCATTGCTTCCCTGGGTTCGTTCTGCGGCATCGACAACCTGGCGGCTATCGCCCAAGGCAACGAAATGTGCAATCGCTGGGGTTTAGACACCATCTCGACCGGGGTTTGTATTGCCTTTGCCATGGAGTGTACGGAACTGGGGATCCTGACCCCCCAAGAGACGGATGGGATCAACTTGAGGTTTGGCAACGTGGACGGGATGCTGGAGATGATCCGCAAGATTGCTTTCCGGGAAGGTTTCGGAGATATCTTGGCCGAGGGGGTGCAGAGAGCGGCCCAAAAGATCGGTAAGGGCTCTGAAAAATATGCTATGCATATCAAAGGCCAGGAGCTTCCCATGCACGACCCGCGGGGGAAGCACGGCTTGACCTTAAGCTACGCCATTTCACCCACAGGAGCAGACCATATCGAAGCTCCCCATGACACCTCTTTCCTGACCGATAACCTGATGTTGAAAGCGGCAAAACCCGCGGCGGTTCTGGAGCCTACTACCGCTTTTGAATTAGGACCGCGCAAGATCCGCCAATTCGTCCACACCCAGCAGATCTGGAACTTCTTCAACTCCCTCGGCGTTTGCAACTTTGCCGCCGCTCCGTATACTGCTTTTCCTTTGGTCACGCTCGCTGAGGCCGTGGAAGCAGTAACCGGCTGGAACACAAGCCTTTATGAGTTGATGGAGCTGGGTGAACGGACCATCACCATGGCCCGGATGTTCAACATCCGGGAGGGGTTGTCCAGCAAGGATGATTACCTGCCTGAGAGATTGTTTGAATCTCTGGAGAAAGGCACACCCCGGGAAAAGCGGATAGCCAAGGAGATCTTCGCCGAAGCCCTCCGGCTCTATTATCAAGCCATGGGATGGGATGCTCAAAGCGGTGTGCCCACGGATGGCCGGCTGAGCTTTTTAGGTTTGGACTGGTTGATCCCCAAAAAATAGAAGGGGACCCCCCATCGCACATTTAAGGCCCCGGAGATATATAGGCCAATTGGAGAAGAACGAATTTTCCGGGGCCTTTCTTCATCCGGCTGAATCCTGGCAACCTCCTGACAGCTTCTCTCCTCTCAAAATGAATTCTCAAAGATTTTACGAATATCTTCCTCAGTCAATTGTCGCGGTGTGTTCCCTAACAGCCTTTTTTCCCTGAAGGCAGCTATGGCCATCGCGGGAATTTTATCCGGCCTAGCCCCAATATCCCTTAACCGGCAGGGAAGCCCCACTTTCTCCGCTAAATCCTGCATGGCCTTGATCCCTCGGGCAGCTGCCTCCCGCGAAGAAATCCCTTCAACCGGCTCGCCCATGGCTTTGGCCAGGGTAACAAATTTGGGGATATTAGCGATAGATATATAGTCCATAGTCGCAGCAAAGGTCACCACGTTGGCCACGCCATGGGGCACATGGTATTCCGCTCCCACAGGATAAGCCAGGGCGTGAACGGCTCCCACCCCGGCATTGTTCAAAGTAACCCCAGCCATCAGGCTACCCAGGGACATGTTATAACGAGCCCGGAGGTCTTGCCCGTTGGCCACTGCCGGCCCCAGATTCTCTGAAATCAGGCGGGTAGCCTCCAGGGCGATGGGATCGGTGATAGGGGAAGCATTGATGGCCACATAAGATTCCACTGCGTGGATAAAGGCGTCAATCCCTGTAGAGGCTGTCACTTTGGGCGGCATTGTTACGGTGAGCATGGGATCCACAATCGCTACGATGGCTGTAAGGGCGTGGCTGGATACAACCTTCTTCAGGTTCTCCGCTTTATCCGTGAAGACGGCCATGCGGGTAACTTCAGATCCGGTTCCGGAGGTTGTAGGCACCATGATGGTGGGTAAACCGGGCCTGGTCACTTTCTCCACCCCGAAGAGATCGCGCACATCTGCTTCCTGGACCATCAAGGCCGAAACCACTTTGGTCATATCCATGGCGCTACCGCCGCCCAGGCCAATAAAAAGATCAACTTTGCAGGACTTGGCTTTACGGAAAGCCTCCATTAGATTTTCCAGGGGAGGTTCCGGCTCCACCTGATCGAACACTTCAAAGTTTATCTTCTCATTTTTGAGAGGCTCCAGTACTTTTTCCAGAAGCCCGGCTTGGGCCACTCCCCGGTCTGTGATGATGAAAACGTCTTTCCCCCCTAACTTCTTGCTCTCCTCACCGATCATATTTACCACATTCATTCCAAAAATAATCACCGGCGTCCGAAACCGCATGGCCTGAAACATCATCGCACCCCCTTCTTTAAAGTCGTCTTTCACCGGGATCAAGCTCAAAAAGATATTTCTTCTTTTGTCCTTATCTCCCCTTATCCTTTCTCTTTATAACTGATGCGCTACCTTTGCTCCTTCATAAATTGCTTCGGGGGCCTTTCGCGGCTCAAGGCAATCGCCTATTTGATAGGTCTCCTGAAATAATTCTTTCAGAGAATTGACCAGATCGTCTCTGGGCGTAGCTCCTACTGCCAAAACGACCCAATCAACGGCCAGGGAGGCTACATTCCCGCTATCTTCAAAGATGACTTTGCCCTCTTTGATTTCTAGCACCTTGCGATTAACGAGGGTGCGGACGTCAAGATTTTTCATGGTGTCCTTCATCATTTTCCCCAACAAGCGGGGGATTCCATTAGCCACGTAAGGAAGCATCTCGATAATCGTAACTTGCGCTCCCCTTTCTGCCAGAAATGTAGCCACCTCGCAGCCCACCATTCCACCGCCGATTATGGCCACCCGGCCTTCGACTTTTTTCTCTTGAAGAAGGACGGGCAAGGCCTGAACCACATGCGGGAGGTGGACACCAGGGATGGGAGGAGTTAGGGGGATGGAACCTGTGGCGATTATAACGGCATCAGGCTTCCAGCCCAATGCCAGATCCGTGGTCACCTTCGTCGCCAGCTTTATTTCCACGTTAAGGGCCTTCAAGACAGCTTCATAATATTGAACGATATTCATGAGCTCCCTCTTAAACGAAGCTTGGAAAGCAGCCTCGATCCGGCCCCCCAATCGACTTTTCTCTTCAAAAATGCTTACTTGGTGGCCCCTCAATTTGGCCACCCGCGCAGCCTCCATCCCGGCCGGGCCGCCCCCGATCACCATTACCCTTTTGCGAGAAAGGGTGGGCTTCAATTCAAATTCTGCCTCGTGCCCCACTTCCGGGTTGACGGTACAAACAATGTCCTTTTCCTGGAAGAGTCTGTCGATACAGACGTTGCAGGCAATACATCGCCGAATCTCCTCCAGCCTTCCCTCCTTAACTTTCAAAGGTAAGTCGGGATCGGCCACCAGGCCCCGGGCTATAGCGACGACGTCAGCCTTCCCATTCTGCAAGATCTGTTCAGCCAATTCAGGCTCGTTGATTCTTCCGGCTACCACGACCGGGATTTTCACTTTTTGTTTAATCGCCTCCGCTGCGGAAACATTACATCCCTGCGGAAGGGTCATGGGGGGAACGATCCATTCTGCCATCCTATAGTTTCCCGCAGAAACATTGATTGCATCTACCCCCGCCTCTTCCATCCGTATGGCCATGAGAGGCGTCTCTTCCCAGGTAAGTCCTCCCGGCACGTGTTCCTCCCCGGCAATTCGGAAGAAGATGGGAAAGTCCTTCCCTACATTTTTTCTTACTTCTTGGATTACCTCCCGGGCAAATCGGATCCTATTTTCCAGGGAGCCGCCATAACTATCGGTGCGCGCATTGGAATACGGAGAAAGAAATTCCGCAATCAAGTACCCATGCGATCCATGGACTTCCACCGCATCAAAACCTGCTTCCTTGACTTTCCGGGCATAGACCCCATACTGGTGAACGATTCCCTCGATCTCCGCAAGGCTCAAGGCCCGCGGGTTCGATTTGCGAACCGGGCAGGGGATGGCTGAAGGAGCGACCAGAGTGCCATCGATCAAGGCCGGATTGGCCTGTCGCCCGGCGTGGTGCAGTTGTAAACCGACGGGCACTCCCCAGTCGTGAATCGCCTCGACCAACCGGGAAAGACCCTCCAGGACTCCATCCAAGTATAGCCGGTATTCAAAGGTTCCTCCTACTCCCCTGGGGTCAAAAACGGCTGGTCCCACCATGATAAATGACACCCCGCCCCTAGCCCTCCGGACAAAATAATCGATCAATCTTTGATTGACCTTTCCACCCTCTCCGGCGAATCCGGGATCGAGAGTTGGCATTAAAATCCGGTTCTTGAGTTTTAGAGAATTGATCGAAATGGGCTGGAACAGTCTTTCCATTTCAAGGCCACCCAATGAGGAAATTTAAAATTATAGAGAACGACGAAGGAAAGTATTCATGGCGAAGAGCGGAGTGATCTCTTAATCCCATTTGTGGGGGCAACCAGCTGGTTGCCCCTGGACGATTCTTCTTCATACCGCCAGGTATTTCTTTTTTATCTCTTCATTCTCTCTCAACTCCTCAACGCTTCCTTGATACCGGATCATGCCCTTATCGATTATGTAAACTTTCTGGGCTATTTTTAAGGAAAATTTCACGTTTTGTTCGGAAAAGAGAAGGGTAATTCCCAGGTCTTTGATCTGGTTGATGATTTCCCCTAACATTTTGACTACCAGAGGGGCCAGTCCTTCAACAGGCTCGTCGAGAAGAAGAAGTTCCGGGTTGCCCATTAATGTCCTAGCAACGGTAAGCATCTGCTGCTCCCCCCCGCTTAAAGTTCCTCCTTCCCGGCCTTGAAATTTTTCCAACACGGGAAAGAAACCGAAAATTTTCTGGATCGTCCAGAAACCTTTTCCCTTTGCCGTCTTTTTCAAAGCGATTTCCAAATTCTCCCTTACCGTAAGATCGGGGAAAATAATCCGATCCTCCGGGACAAATCCCATGCCCCTGCGGGCTATTTTATAAGAAGGAAGTCCATCCACCCGCAGTCCTTTAAAAGTGATCTTCCCGGAGCGGGGATGGACCAAACCCATAATGGTTTTTAGGGTGGTGCTTTTGCCGGCGCCATTCCTTCCCAGAAGGACTGCTACTTCTCCTTCCATTATCCCTAAGGAGACATCAAAAAGGATGTGACTTGAACCGTAAAAAGTATTGATTTGCGCAACCTCTAAAATCATCTTCCCTCCCCGGCCATCTGGCATTTTTTAAATCATTTCCTCTCCCAGATAAGCCTCGATTACGGCCCGATTATGGGAGATTTCTTCCGGCTGCCCCTCGGCAATAATTTCGCCGTAATGCAATACCCGGATTTTTTGCGAGATGGAAAATACCATGTCCATGTCGTGTTCAATGAAGACCACGGTCATATTTCTGGTCTTCCATAACTTCTGAATCATGGCCACGGTGTTCCACCTCTCCTCGGGCGACATCCCGGCTGTGGGTTCATCGAGAAGAAGAAGATCCGGCTCCAGCGCCAGGGCAATGCCAATATCAAGGAGTTTTTGATCCCCATGGGCCAGGGTACTGCTTATAAGGTAGGCCTTATCCGGCAGATTGAGACTTTCCAGGATCTGGAAGGTGGCTTCGTTGACATCCTCCAGGCTATTGCTGTCGGTGAAAAACTTGAAATTCTTTTTTTTGTGGGAAAGGATGGCGGCCCGGACGTTTTCAAACAACGTCAAAGAAGGAAAGATGGTGGTTCTTTGAAAGGAACGGCCGATTCCTTTCCGCACAATTTTATAGTGGGGAAGACCGAAGATATTCTCGCCTTTGAAAATTATCTTCCCGGAATCCGCTGGAAGGTAGCCCGTGATCAGGTTGAAAAGCGTCGTTTTCCCCGCCCCGTTGGGCCCGATGATGGAACTTAATTCTCCTTTTGCAATCGTCAAGTTGACCTTATTTACCGCCTGCAGTCCGCCAAAGGCCTTTTTTAAATTTTCTGTTTGCAGAATCACCATAATTTTTACCTTTCGTATCCTCCATAAGCGGTCCAGGCTCCATCGGCTAAAAATCCGGCATCTACCGGCAGAGTAACACCCGTTATGCATCGGGCTTTATCTGAGGCCAGAAAAAGGGCGGCGTTGGCTATATCTTCCGGCTCGACCATCCTGCCCATAGGGGTTCTTTTCAGGATCATTTCCGGGTTCCTTTCGCCCCGCTCAATCATTCCTTTTAGGAGCGGGGTGAGAGTATAGCCGGGGGCGATGGCATTCACGCGGACATTGAATCTTCCCCATTCTGTGGCCAGGATTTTCGTCAGCATGATGACGGCACTTTTAGCGGGGCTGTAAGCTACCAGGGGTGCGGAGGCCAGGCCCACGATGGAAGAGATATTGATAATAGAACCCGATTTCTGCCTGACCATTTCCCTTCCTATCCGGCGACTGCAAAGATAGGTTCCTTTATAGTCTATATCGGTAACTCGCTGCCAGGTTTCGAGGTCTAAATCTAAGATGGACAAGGGAAGCTGGGTGATCCCCGCATTATTTATCAGGATGTCAATTTTCCCGAACGCTCTTAGGGTTTCGTCCGCCAGCCGGTCCACATCTACCTTCAGGGAAACATCCATTTTAACGGCCATTCCTTTCTTCCCCGTCCGGGCGATTTCTTCTATAACTTTTTCGGCGGAAGCCGGGTTTACGTCACCCACTACAATATCCGCCCCTTCCCGGGCAAATACTTGGGCGATGGTTTCTCCTATACCCATACCTCCTCCCGTGACTATGGCAACTTTTCCTGTAAATTCCATTTTGGGCCTCCGGGGAAAATTATTCGGTCGCCAGGCCTATCCTGCTTGGCTTTTTCTTCGCCAAAGAAGAGCTCCATCTTTTAAACCGTTCGCTCTCCAGCAGGTAATCAGCCAGGCCCTTCTTCAGGCTTAAGATAAAAATTACCAGGACGGTTCCCATGACCAGCTCGTAGAGGTGAGTGTACATGGTGATGTAAGCCGTTAGGAGATTTAAAATAGCCGCTCCCAAAATGGGCCCGAGCAAAGAGCCCATTCCTCCCACCAGAATCATAAAAATAGGTTCCGCGCTCTTGGTCCAGTAAGTAAAATCCGGGTAAGCCCCGCTTATGAAAAGGGCCATCAGCGCGCCGGATAGGCCGGCAAAGGTTCCCGCGATGACGAAAATAACCAGTTGATAAATTTTGACGGGGATGCCGATAAAGTAGGTTCTTAAGAAATTATCGCGGATCGTTTTCAAGATGGCCCCGAACGGGGAGTCGACAATAAATTTGCAGATCACGAAGGAGGCGATTACCAATATGACGGTAAAGATATAAAAATTCAAAGGCGTTCCGATGCTGAAAGAGAGACCCAGGAGACTGATGGGCGGTTTGGGAATGCCCCCGATCAGTCCCTGATCCCCCCCGGTCATTCCGGTCCACTTTACCACTATGGTATAAATTATCTGGGCGAAAGCCAGGGAAAGCATGGCAAAGTAAATCCTTCCCAGGCGGATACAGAAAAACCCGATGACAAGGGCAGCAATAGCGGAGAAGACTACGGCCAAAAAAAGCGAGCCAAGAAGGTTCGAGGAGTATTTTTGCAGGAGAATTCCCACGGAATAAGCTCCGATACCGAAATAGGCCGCATGACCGAAGGAGATCATTCCCGTGTAACCCACCAGAAGGTTTAGGCTGACGGCAAAAAGGGCCATGATGAGGATCTGGGTCAAATAATTGATCATAAACTTGGAATAGTAAACGAAGGGAAAAATGATCAAAATGACAGCAATGATGCTTCCCCAGAATATTGTCTTTTTCATAAAAAGCTCTCTTTCCTTTAGGCTTCTTCTTTGCCGAAGAGGCCGCGCGGCCTGATGATAAGAACGATCGCCATCAAAATAAAGACAAAGGATTCTTCAATTAAAGGAAACCCGATAATGCCGAAGGATCTCATCAGGCCGATGAGGATGGCTCCGATGAAAGCTCCGGAAATGCTCCCCAACCCGCCGACAACGACGACGATAAAAGATTCGATTATGATAGAAGCTCCCATCCCCGGGTATATGGAACGCACCGGGCCGGCCAGAACCCCTCCCAACCCAGCCAAAAAACTGCCGATGGCAAAAACCCCGGCATAAATCAGAGAAACATTAATCCCCAGGGCGCTGACCATCTCGGAGCTGTGAGCCGTAGCTCGGATGATCTTTCCGTATTTAGTCCGGGAGAGAAAGAGCCAGAGGGCGATGGCGACTACGATCCCCACGATGATAATAAAAAGATAATAACTGGGGACGAAACTCCCGAATAATTTGACGGGAGGGCGGCGGAAAGCGGCCGGCAAGCCGATGCTTTTAAATTCGTAGCCCCAAACAATTTTCACCAGGTCATCCAGGATCAGGATGAAGGCATAACAGAGGAGCAGCTGGTAAAGCAAAGGGGAAGAGTAAATCCGCTTGATAAAAATTCTTTCAAAAACCACCCCGAAAACTCCGACTCCTATGGAAGCCAGAATGACGGTTACGCCGAAATTACCCAGAAGGGTAAGAAGGGTGTAGGTAAAATAAGCCCCCAGCATATAAAGGGCGCCGTGGGCAAAATTGAGCACGCCTAAAACACCGAAAATCAACGAAAGACCTGAGGCCAACAGGAAAAGGACCATGGCCATAATTAAAGCACTGGTAATTTGCGTGGTGAGGCAAGAGAGGCTGCTAAAACAATCAACCAGCTTCATCAGTTCCATAAATACCTCCGAAAATGAAGAACCCGCGGGCTCCGGGATGGAGAAAATCCCCGGAGCCCTAAGTTTTTTACAACCATCCTTTCTTTTTCAAGTACTCTTCTTCTTCTTTCAGGATCTCGCTCCATGGCAGGTAATAGAGATCAGTTACGTAAGGTTCTTTGGAGATCGTCCTCCCCCAGGCAATCGCATACCCGATGTTGGTATGATCTCTCGATCTCATCGTAATATAGCCATCCATATCCGGGGCCCCCCAAGGAGCTTTGACCTTCAGGCCTTTCATAGCCTTGATGACCTTTTCCGTTTCCAAAGATTTCGCTTTCTTTATGCCCTCCAATAAGAATAACATCCCACTGTAAACTTCCTGGGACCAGTTGGTCGGCGACTCTTTATACTTCTTCTCATACCGGTCGGCAAAATCGTGATTGGCTGGAGTATCTGGAACGTTCCTTAAGTAACGAGATCCGGTATGAAGACCTTCGGGAATCTTTTTTAGGGCCTTCAGCACCGGAGGTTCGGCTGTGTTATTGCTGAAGAATTTACACTGCTCAAATAGGCCGTACATTATGGCCTGCTCTATAAAAGCCACCAGATCTCCTCCCCAAAGCGCCGAATGGAAGGCATGAGGTTTGTCTCCCAACATCTTCGTAATATGGGGGGTGTAATCAGGCTCGAAGAGCTTGGGCCACAGCTGACCCACAATCTTTGCCTCCGGATTTTTCTTCTGCAAGAATTCAAAAAAACGTTCGGTAGAGTCATGCCCATAGGCATAGTCAGGAGATATGGAATACCACCTGGTGAGTCCCTGCTCCTTCGATACTTTGGCAGCATAATAGCCAGACACACAACAATCATGAATGGATTGGCGGGCGGACCGAAAGCTGTAGGGTGTCCAAATTTTGGGATCGGCTGTATGATCCGTCGTTTCGCTGGCAGTCACCATGGTAATAATCTTTAAGTCACGCGAAACCTCTTTCACCGCAAAGGCCTCTCGGCTGCTGCTATGATCCATCAAGAAATCAACCTTATCTTTAACGACGAAATCCCGGGCAATCCTTACCGCCTCCTCAATCTTGCCGGCGGAGTCCCGATGGATAATCTCAATCTTTCTCCCCAAGACACCACCCTTGGCATTATACTCGTCTGCGGCCAGCTGGGCCCCCTTAAGCCCTGTCTCTCCAAGCATGGCCACCCTTCCAGAGAAGATGCTCACAAATCCCATTTTGATGGGGGGTTGAGCTATCGCTGTTTTTGCAGGGAGAAGAGAACTGACAGCCAAACCTGCCGTCCCTGCTGCCGTGGCTTTCATGAATTCCCTTCGAGTCAAACCTTTTTTCTTCATTGCCATTCCCTCCCTTCGAATTTTAAAAAATTACTTCTTCCCTTCGTAAAAATACCTGAATTCTCCCTCATCACCTCCTTTTCGCAATAATCTTCCTCTTCCAGGACCTTCTTAGTTTTCCCCCCTTCTGGAGGGAATTGGACAAAAGGATCAACCTAAACAGGGCTTGAATACCTTGAATAATCAGTTTGAATGAATCATGAGCGAAAAAGTTAGTAAAAACGTGATCTTTATTTCACAGAAATAACTCAGTTAAATCAATTCCTGTTCCTAATGGCCCGAATTCCTTCCCAGGAAAACCCACTGCATCCTTATCTAACCGTAAGAACCATTTGAAGAGCCTTCGATAGCCCAATGAAAAATGGTGATACCCCCCCTTATTTAAAGAGGCGTGTCCCCTTTGTGTCTTTCGCGCAGTTCCCTTTTTAAAACTTTCCCTGAGGGATTCCGGGGCAGCATATCGATAAACTCAATTTCTTTGGGAACTTTAAATTTGGCCAGTCTTTTGGAACAATGGGCAATGATTTCATCAGCAGTCAGCTTCTCTCCTTTTTTCAGCACTACAAAAGCTATGGGAATTTCTTGCCATTTGGGATGGGGAATTCCGATCACCGCGGTCTCCAATACTTGCGGCAGTTCATAAATCACCCGCTCGACTTCCAATGAGGCAATGTTTTCACCCCCGCTGATGATGATGTCTTTCTTGCGATCGACGATATAGAGGTAACCTTCCTCGTCCATCGTTCCGATATCGCCCGTGTGAAACCATCCGTCCTTGATGGCCTCGGCGGTAGCCTGCGGGTTCTTCCAATAGCCTTTGAATACCTTGGGCCCCCTGAGGACAATTTCTCCCAGGGTATTGGGAGGAACATCTTTGCCTGCATCATCAACGATCCGGACCCGAAGCTGGATAACCGGCTTGCCCACCGACCCGATCTTTTCGATCACCTTATCTTTGGACAGGAAGGTATCTCCGGAAACAGTCTCGGTCAGGCCGTAGGCATCGGCAAACCAGGCGTTGGGGAATTTTTCCTTGATTTTGGTAATCAGCGGCAGGGGCATCTTCTCTCCCCCGTCGATGATGAAGCGGATGGAGCTTACGTCATACTGGCCAAAGGTAGGCTCCTGGAAGAGCAGGTTCACCATGGCCGGAGCAAACCAGGTATTGGTGGCCCTTTCCTTTTGAATACCTTCCAGCACTGATATTGGGTCGAACTTCTTCAAGATCACGACGCTCCCACCTATATAAAGGGTTCCCGTGGCCGGAAGATCCATACCCCCAACGTGATATAATGGCCCCACCACCAGAGTTTTGTCCTCCGATGTCATGTTAAACATCATGATGTGGCCTATATTTTTCCAATAGAGGTTGCCATAGGTGATCATCACCCCTTTGGGGTGAGCGGTCGTCCCCGAGGTATACATGAGGCGATGGAGGTCATCCAGTTCCACCATCGCGTGGGGGACCTTGGCCCCGCGGTTAGCTTCTACGAGACGGTCGTACCCCTCCCACCCTCCTGGCACGTCTTTCCCAACCGCAATAAATTTCTGTACTCCGGGGATATCCTTCCGAATCCCCCGAATCAGTGGTTCAAATTCCATCTCGGAAATAAGCATTTTGGATTCCGAATGGTTGAGGATATAAGATACCTCGGGACCGGCCAGACGATAATTCAGCGGAAGCCACACCCCTCCGACTTTGTTCACCGCAAAAGTAATCTCTAAGTATTCGGAACAGTTCAAGAGGAGAATGGCCACGGTATCCCCGCGCTTAAGCCCGAGTTGCTGCAGCCCTTTGGCCAAAGCATCCACTCTTTCTTCAAGCTGCCGATAAGTGAATCTCCGCTCCCCAAAAACAATAGCCTCCTTGTTGGGAAACTGTTCTACATTTCTTTCTAGAACATAACTCCAATTCATATTTCTTCCCCTCCCAAAAAGGTGAATTGTGAAAGGTGAAGCGTTAATGGTGACAAGTAAGCAGAACGCATCACGGGCATTTAGCCAGCACATCGATGAGCGGCTGAACGGTCTTGGCCTTTTCAAAGCCTTGAATGATTTCTACAATCTTATCCACTTTTTTCTGGTTCACTTTGGTTTCGGAAGTTACCCGTTTGATCAACTCAATATCCTGCTGCATGTTGAAGTTGTAATAATCCGCTGAAATTATCATCTCTTTCTTCAATTTCTCTCCATTTTTCATCTCTACATCGATGATGCAGGACCAGCGGGGGATCATCTCGTCAGGAATGTGCTCAATCCGGTCGATCAAGTCCAGAATCTTTTCATTTTTAAACTGGCTGATTCCCTTCAGGGTCACTTTCTTATCGACCATCGCCACGGCTAAGCAGTAGGGGGTGGACATTAAGGTGGCTCCGACTGTGCTGAAAGGCCCCCGGTAGTTCATTCCCGCGTAATTGTACTCATAGGGGTTCACCAGGATGCGAATCTTTTCAACCTGGCTGTAGTCGATGTTGTGGCTCATCACTAGATCAAGCATGGCCGACACCGGGGTTTGGTTAAAGGCACAAACCGCGTAGGGCTTAAAGCCGGCATTCATGATTTCCCATTTCTGCCCCAGGGATGCAACGATCCCCTCCCCCTTTTCGCCGCTCACATTGGCAAAGGCATTGATGTACCCTGTCTTTCCTTCAATGGCTGTAGGCGCTGCTTTTCCGCCGTTATTGGCGATGAGGCTAGCCATAATGCCTTCGCGCGAAGCAACTCCAACTTCGAACCGCCACTCCATCGTTCCCGCGGCAAAGCACTCCAAGGTACCGCTGGCGAAAGCCGCCGCAAAGCCCATAGCGTTAATGGTCTGGGCTTCTGTAAGCTTGAAGAGTTTGCTGGCCGCGGCCGCGCTGCCGAAGATGCCAAAGATTGGGCTGGCGCGGAATCCGCGCGGGGTCGTATAACCAGAAAGTTCGCGATCGAAAGCCCCCACGACTTCATAGCCGGCCACAAGGGCCTCAATCACCTCTTTGCCCGTGCGCCCTTCCCTCTCGGCAATCGCCAATGCCGCCGGAGTGATCACCGTTCCCGTATGTGAACTTCCCAGAGTATCCTCCTGCGCCCGGCCGTGAAAGAGAGCAGCGTTGGCAAAGGCCGCGCCCATGACGGAAACCTTGGCGCCGTCACAGAAAATCGTGGCTGCTTTCTTGGGAGCAATTCCTTTTTCTTCGGCCTTGATGGCCTCCCGGGCGATCTTCGCAAATTCCATGCTGTGGCAGGAAATACCAATGCCAATGCCGTTGACCATACAGGTCTTGGCCTTCTCGATGACCTCTTGGGGCAGTTTCTTCAGCGAGAGGCCATGCACAAACTTTCCAAGTCTTTCA
>JAHJQK010000042.1 GCA_018819135.1 Pseudomonadota bacterium
TAAGACGGAAGTTTTCATGCTACCCTGCGCTGCTTCCTTCGAGAAGGAAGGCTCCATCACCAACTCCGGGCGGTGGATGCAATGGCGCTATAAAGCGGTTAATCCTCCGGGGCAAGCCAAACCCGACCTGGACATTATCCACGAGCTGTTCATGGAAGTGCGCCACCTCTATAAGGAGAAAGGCGGTGTTTTCCCCGAACCCATTTTGAACCTCTCCTGGAACTACGGGCCAGCAGGGCCGGATGGTAAGATTAAACACCCTGACCCCCACTACGTGGCCAAAGAGATCAACGGTCATGCGACCAAAGACATCGAAGTGGAAGATCCGAAGACCAAGGTAAAAACCGTTATTGCCAAGGCCGGGGAGCAGATGGGGAGCTTCGCATTACTCCAGGACGATGGCTCCACCGCCTCGGGCAACTGGCTCTATTGCGGCTCTTATACCGAGAAAGGAAATATGGCTGCCCGCAAAAGCAAGGCCGACCCCACGGGCATCGGGCTTTATTCCGGATGGGCCTGGTGCTGGCCGGTGAATCGGCGGATCCTCTATAATCGCGCCTCGGTGAACTTGGAGGGGAAGCCGTGGAATCCCCAGCGAGCCGTGATCTGGTGGAATGGATCCAAATGGCTGGGGGATGTTCCCGATGGAGGATCGCCTCCCGGAGCGATCTACCCCTTCATCATGAGACCAGAAGGACACAGCCTGATCTTCGGTCCAGGCCTGGCCGAAGGACCATTTCCCGAGCATTATGAGCCTTTGGAATGTCCTATAGAGAAGAACCTCATGTCCTCCCAGAAGTTCAACCCCGCAGCCAAGCTTTTTGGTGAGGCAGGAATCGGGGCGGGCGCTGATAAATTTCTATCCTGCGACCCCAGGTTTCCTATCGTCTGCACGACGTACCGGGTTTCGGAACACTGGCAGACAGGGGTGATGACCCGTTGGATACCCTGGCTGGTCGAGCTGGAGCCCCAGATGTTTGTGGAACTTTCCAAAGAGTTGGCTAAAGAAAAGGGCATCAGCCCTGGAGATCGGGTGGTAGTGAAATCGGCCCGTGGCGAAGTCGATGCCAAGGCAATCGTCACCGGCCGTTTCAAACCCTTCAAGATCGCCGATCAGACCGTTCATCAGGTGGGCGTACCCTGGCATTTCGGATGGGTGACGCCGCCGGATGGAGGAGACAGCGCCAACCTGCTTACTCCCACGATCGGGGATGCCAACACCATGATTCCGGAGTCTAAGGCTTTCATGGTGAATGTCGAGAAGAAAGGGGGGAAGTGAGATGGAAGAAAAAGTGATGCTCATCGACGTTTCCAAATGCACGGCCTGTCGGGGCTGCCAGGTGGCTTGCAAACAATGGAACAGGCTTCCGGCAGAAAAAACCCAGCAGCGGGGCACCCATCAGAACCCCCCGGACCTGACTCCAACGACCTGGAACCTGATCCGCTATACCGAGCTTCCGACTAAGAACGGAGAGATGCGCTGGCTGTTCCGGAAAGACAATTGCATGCACTGTACGGATCCGGCCTGCCAGAGGGCATGCCCGGTTCCCGGCTGCATCTTCAAGACGGCGGAAGGGGCCATCGTCATCGACCAAGAGAAGTGTATCGGCTGTGAGTACTGCGTGAATGTCTGTCCCTTTAAAATCCCGCAGTTTGACCCGGCAACCAAGAAGGTCTATAAATGCACGCTCTGCTGGGACCGCATCAGCCAGGGCCAAATTCCGGCTTGCGCCAAGACCTGCGCCCCGGGGGCCGTGACTTTTGGTGCCAAAGATAAGATGATTGCCCAAGCGTATGCCCGCGCAAAAACTCTGGGCGGGGATGCCACGGTATACGGGGATAAGTTCGTCCAGGGAACGCATGTAGTCTACGTGCTACCGGAGAAGGTGCGCATGTACGAAAAAATGGTAGTCAACCCATCAATACCTGTTTCGGTTTATCTATGGAAAGACTTCCTCAAACCGCTTTCGGTTTTGGCCATCGGCGCCGCGTTGGTAGGAACGTTCTTCCATTACATCATCAAGGGGCCCAAGCGCCCTGAAGAAGGGGGTGAGTGAACATGGCTAAACCAAAGAACTTAATCCTCAGTTCCACAGTTTTCGAAAGGGTGGTCCACTGGGTTCTGGCGGGGAGTTGCCTTTTCCTCTTCCTTACAGGCTTTGGATTGATGTTTCACTCCCTTTCTTTTATCGCCAATTTCTTTCCCGGCGGATTCTACGTCATGAAGCTGCTTCACAACATCGACGGGATCATCTTCGGCCTTGCCTTTCTCTTCGCCCTCGTGGCCTGGGGGAAGGATACGTTGTATTTTGACGAAGAAGATAAAAAATGGTTCCGCGTTATGGGGGGCTATCTGTGGGAAGTGGAGAAAGTGCCCGAGGCCGGAAAGTTCAATGCCGGCCAAAAGCTTTTCTTTATGACCCTTTTCCTCTTCTGGTTCATCATGATGGGGACGGGAATTTTCATGTGGTTCCCGATCTTCCCCCCGGAGTTGACCCGTTGGCTTTATGCCTTGCACGCCCTCGGTACTGTTGTCCTGGGCGGGTTTTTGGTCATCCATTTTTACTTAGGGACCTACGGGAATCCGGGAACCTTCCAGGTTATGGGTCACGGATTCGTGACCAAGGGATGGGCGAAAAAGCACCGGGCCAAATGGCTAAGGGACGTAGAAGCCGGCAGACGGTCAGTTTAAAAAAATTGAAATAAACCTGACGAGAGAGGCTTACTCTGAAGTTGAGGGTAAGCCTTTTTATTTCGGATTTCCGAGCGCTGATCAGCACCGATTGAGGATTTTAAAAACCGCAATTTACCTTCCGCAATCCGCAATGGTCGGTTGTTTCTTCCTGGACTTTGCTAAGAGAAGTGACGTAAAATAATCATAAAAAATATTGGACGCAGATTGACGCAGAGAAATGCAGATATAATTTTTTAAAAATTTGGCTCTTACG
This sequence comes from Pseudomonadota bacterium, assembly GCA_018819135.1. Taxonomy (GTDB): domain Bacteria; phylum Desulfobacterota; class SM23-61; order SM23-61; family SM23-61; genus JAHJQK01. The sequence goes on from JAHJQK010000042.1 coordinate 2,949, forward strand.
TCTTAAAGTCTTTAATCCTGATTATCTGCGTTCATCTGTGTCCCAGAAGGATATTGTTTTATGGATACGGGTTTGCAAAAGCTCCGCCAGCAAAAGGAAAAAATGCCCAATTACCGTGAAGTTTTGGAGTTGGCCGAGAGACTTATAACCTTGAAGCAGCAAACGAAGAAGCAATGGGCTTTTTTACCAAGCTCCATGGATCCCATTAAACTGCGAATCCATATTCAGGAGGGATTTCCTTACTTGCGGCCAGACGAAATCCCCCTGAATCCAGCTCAAATTCAGGGATATTTTCAATCCCTTTTGGGAATTCTTAAGGAACAAAATCCCAAAAAATACGAGGCTTTAAGGAACTCCATCACCGCAAAGGGTTTTGAGCTTGCATCCTTTTTAAAGCGTTTTCTGGAAGAACGCCTGACCGAAGATCGCCTTGGGAAAGAAATGGGCAAAGAAGGAAGCCTGTTGTTTTTTTTCGTTCTCCAATCCCTTAAACCGGCCTTCGAAATTCATGCGGAATACTGGCGGAAGGAGCAGAAAGAATTTTTCTGGGCTCAGGGGTATTGCCCCTTTTGCGGCGGATATCCGGGCATGGGGGAAATCCGGGAAGAGGGAAAACGGATCCTTCATTGCCCGCTCTGCGCCACGGAATGGGATTTTCCCCGCCTGCAATGCCCGTACTGCCTGAATGAGGACCAGGAGAAACTCACCTATTTCCAGGTGGAAGGAGAAGCGGGTTATCGAGTAGACATTTGTCTATTGTGCCGGCGTTATCTCAAGACCGTTGATGTCCGGGAAAGGGTAGAGGACCCGAATTGGGAAGTTGAAGATTACCTGACCCTGCACTTAGACCATTTGGCCCAGGAGGAAGGGTATACCCGCCCGGAAGGGCTTTTTGTTGAAGTCCGGTAATATTAATTGCGGAATGCGGATTGGGGAGTGCGCCCTGAACCATGTAAGGTTCAGGGCTGCCCTGCACTCCATGTAGTGCAGGGCGGAATTCGGAATGTAGGGGCGCGCGGCGCGCGCCCTTACGTGGGCCAGTCTTTTACTCCGAACTCTGTACGGGCACGCCGCCGCGTGCCCCTACAGACACTGAACTCTTATTTGTAGGGGGAATTTTTGAAGATCTCTGTCGTTAAAAATATTATGGAAGCCAACCAGCGGATCGCTGAAGAAAACCGTCGGCGATTCTCTGAAAAGAAGCTGCTGGTCATCAATCTTATGAGTTCTCCCGGAGCCGGCAAGACTTCTCTTCTGGAGAAGACCATCCAATCGATGAAAGCGGATTTCCGCGTCGGGGTGGTAGAAGGGGATATCCAGTCTACCTATGATGCTGAACGGATCGGTCAGACCGGAGTCCCGGTGGTTCAGATCAACACCGGAGGAGCCTGCCATCTTGACAGCAATATGGTCCAGGAAGCCCTGAAAGGTTTAGACCTTACCCAGATGGACCTTCTTTTTATCGAGAACGTGGGTAACCTCGTCTGTCCGGCTGAGTTCAAACTGGGAGAGGATTTCAAGGCCATGATCCTGAGCGTAGCCGAGGGGGATGATAAACCTTTGAAATACCCCCTGATGTTCCATGAGTCCAGGGTCCTGCTGATCAATAAAATAGACCTTCTGCCTTTTTGCGATTGTGATCCGGACCTGATTGAAGAAAGAGCCTTGAAGATCAACCCCCAACTGACCATTTTTCGGGTTTCTTGCCGTACCGGAGAGGGCTTGGATCGCTGGGCAGACTGGTTAAGAAACCAGGTCAAGCAACGGAAGTAAAAGGGTCCCGGGGGTATACTTCCTGCTCCACAATTCCGCAACTCTAACCCTCTGAGGGAATGATGAGAGCGCCTGGTCTCCATCTGCCCTGAAGAGCATCTTCATTAGAGCGAAGATAACCACGCCTCAAGTTCTTGCCCAGTGGTCTGTGAATATATCCAGAGGCTCTGAAGCTATCCACTGGCGGGAGAAATAAAGGGAGGAGGTTTTCCATGAAACGAATTTACTTTACGATAATTTTTGCCGTTTTCATGGCCTTCAGCGTTCCTGCATCTGCCGCAAAGGCCGCAGAGGATGTACTCAAAGCAATTGTTAAGATACGGTCGATTATTCCAAAAGACGCCCACACAGCCAAGTCGCTAGGTACAGAACGGGAAGGGAATGGCGTGGTTATTGATTCCAAGGGGCACATTCTCACCACGGGCTACCTCATCATCGAAGCCGAGAGCATCGAAGTATTTGGGCCAGAAGGCAAGAAAATTAACGCCACTTTTGTCGGTTACGACCATAGCACCGGCTTCGGTCTCTTACGAACTGACAAGCCTCTGAGCGTGGAGCCCATGAAGCTGGGTCAATCCTCCGAGGTCCAAGAAGGAGACCCAGTTTTAGTAGCGGGCTATGGAGGTGCAGACTCGGGAATAAGGGCCCAGGTCATCTCCCGCCAGGAGTTTACAGGCTACTGGGAATATATTCTCGAAGATGCCATATTTACTTACCCGCCTCATGCTAATTTTGGCGGAACAGCGCTGATCGGGCGCGACGGTCGACTCCTGGGAATTGGGTCTCTTTTCACGCAGTTCATGATGCAGGGATTTGGTTTAATTCCTTGTAATGTGTTTATTCCTATCGACCGCCTCCATCCGATCTTGGATGACCTGGTGAACACAGGCCGTTCCCGTCAGGCGCCCAGACCTTGGTTGGGTATTAATGCGGAAGAGTCCCACGGACGCGTTTTTATCACCCGGGTCACACCCGGAGGTCCAGCTGAACGCGCGGGCCTGCAACCGGGTAACCTTATTCTCACCGTGCAAGGAAAAGCCGTGAGTGGACTTGCTGATTTTTACCGTAAGGTTTGGGCACTGGGCCAGGCAGGTGTTGATGTTCCTCTCAGCGTTCTCCAAGGAATCCAGATCCGTGACATCACCGTGCACTCTGCCGACCGTTACCAATTGCTCATGCTGAAAGCCAGAAAACTCATATAAACAAAAAAGCCGCTAAGCAAGCGGCTTTTTTGTTTCTGGTGCCGAAGGCGGGACTCGAACCCGCACGAGCGAAGCTCGCCACCCCCTCAAGATGGTGTGTCTACCAGATTCCACCACTTCGGCATTGATGCGTTCCAAATTTCATAGGACGCAGATTTATGCAGATAACCCCAGAAACAAAAAAGACGCTATGCGCATAGCGCTAAGCAACTTTCTGTGTACATCCGCGTCCAAAAAGGAATTTAAATTATTCCGCCGATCTTTATTCATTTGGCAGCAGGTTGCAGAGGCTTCGCCGGCTCAGGCTGAGCCGGGGCGATCGGGACCCCCTTCTCCACCGGCGTGGGTGGCGGCGGAGGAACCGTTTTCTGTGGTCGGCTTTCTTTCATGATGGAAGCACCGGTCTTATGGCTGGAGAAGTAGGCCAGCCCGATGGAAGTGATCATGAAAATAATGGCTACTCCGGTAGTGATCTTGGTCAAAAAACCACCCGGACCTGCTGAACCAAACAAGGTTTGACTTGATCCTCCTCCAAAAGCCGCTCCAATATCCGCACCCTTACTGGTCTGGAGTAAAACAATCAAAATTAAAAGAAGACAAATCACAATATGGATGATCGAAATGGCCAGCGTCATGCCCCTATGGCCTCCTCTCTATTTTTCTAAAATTTTATATCATATTTTTCGCCAAAAGGCTATTTTTTTTGGTCTATCTGGTCTATTGGGTCACTGGGTCCTTCAGTCATCAGGCTATGGGGGGAAAGGGTTATTTTTTCTTCGTCCTGGCTCCCTGGACAATTTCAACAAAAAATTGCACATCCAGGCTGGCCCCTCCTACCAGAGCCCCGTCCACATCCTCCATGGCCATGAGCTCGGCCGAGTTATCGGGCTTTACGCTACCGCCGTAGAGAATACGCACTCCTTGAGCCATTGCCGGGGAAAATAATTCTCTTAATAGTTTACGCAGGAAGGCCTGGATTTCCTGAGCCTGTTGCGGCGTGGCTGTCTGGCCCGTACCGATGGCCCACACGGGCTCGTAAGCGATTATCAGATCCGCAGGGTTTTTCACCCCCAAATCCTTCAACCCCTCGCGGGTCTGCCTTTCCACCACGGAAAAAGCCAACCCTCCTTGCCGCTCCTTTAATGACTCCCCCAGGCAAAGGATGGGGATCAAGCCTGCTTTCATCAGAGCGGCTGCTTTCTTATTAACGGATTCATCATTTTCGCCAAAATACTGTCGCCGTTCAGAATGGCCGATGACGGCATAACGGCAGCCGGCATCCGCGAGCAGGGGGGGAGAAATCTCTCCCGTGAAAGCCCCGCTTTCGGCCCAAAATACGTCTTGGGCCGCGACAGCAATGGTTGAACCCAGGAAAGCTTCAGCCGCAGCTGCCAAAGCGGTAAAGGGCGGAGCCACAGCCACTTCCACCGGCCCATTCTTTTGGGCGGTTAATTCGTTTTTAAGACGCAGGCAAAAATCTTTTGTTTCCTTAATGGTTTTATTCATTTTCCAGTTGCCCACGATCAAAGGGGTGCGAGACATAATTTTCAGCTCCTTAAAAATATTCACCGCAGAGAACGCGGAGAACGCCGAGAAAAAATTCAAATTGAAAATCAAAGATGAAAAATCAAAATCCAGAAAAAGTGAATTGGGGCATTTACATTCCGGGTTATTATCTCTGCGTTCTTGGCCATCTCTGTAATACTAACATGCAAAACCTCAAAATTTTGTTAAGCAATCCCCCCCACCCTATCCCTCCCCTCGAGGGGGGAGGGTTGGGAGGGGGTGATTGCTTTTGGTTGCGGCTTTGCCGCGCTGTGGTGAAATGTGTTTATTATTTTTTCAGGGCTTCTACTCCGGGTAATTTCTTTCCTTCTAAAAGCTCCAGGAAGGCGCCGCCAGCCGTGGAGATGTAGGAGATTTTCTGGGACCCTCCGGATTGGTGGATCGCCAAATCTGTATCCCCGCCCCCAACGACGCTCACCGCCCCCGAACTGACGATGTGCCGGACCATGGCCAAGGTTCCCCGGCTAAAGGGTTCCATCTCGAATACTCCCATGGGGCCGTTCCAGAGGATGGTTCTGGCACCCTGCAATGCCTGGCTGAAAAGAGCAATGGTATCTGGGCCGATGTCCAGGCCCATCCTTTCTGAGGGAATTTTTTCTACGGCAACTATCTGGATCTGGGCAGATGGTTCCATCTTATCCGCGACCACACAGTCAACAGGCAGGTACACCTTTACCCCCCGTTTTTCCGCGATGGTCAGAACTTCTCGTGCGGTGTCGATCAGTTCATCTTCGACGAGAGATTTTCCTACGCTGACGCCCTTGGATTTCAGGAAGGTGAAGGCCATTCCGCCTCCGATAATCATCTTATCCACCCGCAGGATTAAATTTTTAAGAACCTCAAGTTTTCCAGAAACCTTGGCTCCCCCGATGATGGCCACCAGTGGGCGCGCCGGATCCTCCATGACTTGGTTTAAATAAAGCAATTCCTCCTTCATCAAAAAGCCGGCGGCCGGTTCTGGAAAAAGCCTGGTTATCGCCTCCACGGAAGCATGGGCGCGGTGGGAGACAGCAAAAGCGTCATTGATGTAGACTTCAGCTAAACGGGCTAAATTTTGGGCAAACGGCGGATCGTTTTTTTCTTCTTCCTTATGGAAGCGCAAATTTTCCAACAAAATAACATCTCCCGGAACCATGGCTGCGGTCATTTTTTCCACTTCCGGGCCGATGCAGTCTGGAGCCATTTTTACTTCTTTTTTTAAAAGTTCGCCCAGCTTCCGGGCTACCGGCCCCAAGCCATATCGGGATTCCGGCTTTCCCTTCGGCCTTCCGAGATGGGAGGCCAGAATGATTTTTGCTCCTTGTTTGAGGGCATATTGGATGGTCGGCAGGGACGCTTGGATGCGCGTGTCATCGGTTATGGTCCCGCTTTCGTCCATGGGTACATTGAAATCCACCCGGATGAAGACTCTTTTCCCCTGGATGTTCAGTTGATCGATGCTTTTGAAATTCATCGCATTCCTTCTTCCAGAGAATTGATGGTCTCGTAAAAAGTCAAAATTGGGATGGCAAAGTAAAAAGCTCCATATGCAAGGCGCGCAAAAGCTGAGGAGAGAGGCGTACTTACAAGGTACGCCGCAACGACGAAGGTGAAGCGCAACGCCGCAGATGGACTTTTTACGAAGCCATCAGAATTGGTAATCTCAAAAATTAAGCGCAGGGGAGATCGATAAAATCTAAAACAATCATAGGGTTTATTCAATATCAAAGTCAATGCCTTTCTTTGAATTGGCCAAAACAGGGTTCAAGGATTCAAGTGAGAAAAAAAGAGTGTTGGCGGCAACAAATATGAATTCAGGAAAATGAAAGGGGGGCAAGGCCTGGAAAGATTCATAAAAAAAACTTGACAAAAAATGAAACGCTATGCTAAAAAGCGCTTGAATGAATAATCATTCATTTTATTTTCCATGTTTTTTGCTTTAATCAAAGTTAGACCAGCGAAAGGGAAAAATAATTATGGACAACAAAAGGAATAACAGAAGATGGGTTTTGGGTGTTGGTATTTTAACCGTTATTTTCATGCTCGGGGCAACACCTCTTCTGGCCAGTGAAGCGGAACTGGAAATACCCGTACTCACAGAAAGCCAGAATACTTTGCTCATGATTGGCCTGCTCATCTGTATATTGGGAATGGCCTTTGGTGCATATGAATACGTCAAAGTAAAAAAGTTTCCGGCCCACAAGTCAATGTTAGATGTGGCCAACGTAATTTTTGAAACCTGCAAAACCTATCTAATCCAGCAAGGAAAACTCCTGATCGTCTTGGAAATTTTTATCGGAATTTGTATCGCCTATTATTTTGGTTTCTTGCAACACACCCCCGTGGAGGGAGTTTTAATCATCTTAGCTTGGTCCATTGTGGGCATTTTAGGATCTTACGGCGTAGCCTGGTTTGGCATTCGCATGAATACCCTGGCCAACAGCCGTATGGCTTTTGCTTCTCTTGAAGGGAAGCCAATAAAATTATTGGATATCCCTTTACGGGCCGGAATGAGCATCGGCGTTCTTTTAGTGTGTGTAGAGCTCATCATGATGCTGGCCATATTGATTTTTATGCCGCGCCAATATGCCGGGGCGTGCTTTATCGGGTTTGCCATCGGGGAATCTCTCGGAGCGAGTGCCCTTAGGATCTGCGGCGGAATTTTCACCAAGATTGCCGACATCGGGTCGGATTTAATGAAGATCGTTTTTAATATTAAGGAAGATGACCCCCGCAATCCAGGAGTGATCGCGGATTGTACCGGGGATAATGCTGGGGACAGTGTTGGGCCAACGGCGGATGGTTTCGAAACCTACGGAGTGACCGGCGTTGCTCTCATCAGTTTCATCGTTTTGGGCGTATTCCCTCAATACCAGGCAGAGTTGATTACCTGGATATTTGTGATGCGTATTTTAATGATCCTTACTTCCATCGGAGCTTATCTATTTAACAAAGGAATTACGAGTTCCTTATTCGGCCAGAAAGAGAAAATTGATTTTGAAATCCCTTTAACCATGTTGGTCTGGTTCACTTCCATCCTTTCCATCATCGTGACCTTCCTTGTAAGTTACTGGCAGCTCAGGCATTTACCCAATCATTTGTGGTTCAACCTGTCCATCATCATCAGCTGCGGAACCCTGGCCGCGGCGCTCATTCCCGAGCTGGTGAAAGTCTTTACCAGCTCCAAATCAAAGCACTGTCAGGAAACGGTTCACGCCGCCAGGGAAGGGGGTGCTTCCCTGGGAATCCTTTCGGGGTTTGTGGCGGGAAATTTCAGCGCTTTCTGGCTGGGGATAGCTATATTCGGCTTGATGTTTATTGCCAATTTTACCAGCCAGTTCGGCCTGGATAAATTTATGGAATACTCCTCCATCTTTGCCTTTGGCCTGGTGGCCTTTGGATTTTTAGGCATGGGGCCGGTAACCATTGCCGTTGACAGTTACGGACCGGTAACCGATAATGCCCAATCGATTTACGAGTTGTCCCTGATCGAAACCATCCCCAATGTGGATGCAGAAATCCAGAAAAATTTTGGGTTTAAACCCAATTTTGAAACAGCCAAACATTATCTCGAAGAAAATGACAGCTGCGGCAACACCTTTAAGGCTACCGCCAAACCCGTTTTGATCGGTACAGCCGTCGTGGGCGCCACCACCATGATCTTTTCGTTGATTTTGTTATTGAGGAAGACCTTGGGGATTCAACCCGAGACCATTTTAAATTTATTGAATCCTTACACTCTTCTCGGATTTTTATGCGGCGGGGCAGTGATTTACTGGTTTACGGGTGCTTCGACTCAGGCCGTCACCACGGGTGCCTACCGGGCCGTGCAATACATCAAAAAGAACATTAGACTGGACGATAGCGCCAGCCTCAGTGCCTCGACGGAGACTTCCAAAGAAGTCGTTAAAATTTGTACCCAGTATGCCCAGAAAGGCATGTTCAATATTTTCATTGTCATTTTCTGCTTTGCCTTGGGGTTTGCTTTCTTTTCCGCCCCTGGGACTTCCAATGCTCCCGCATCTTTTTTTATCAGCTATTTGATTGCCATTGCGGTGTTCGGTTTGTTCCAGGCCATCTTTATGGCCAATGCCGGAGGCTGTTGGGATAACGCCAAAAAGGTGGTAGAAGTAGATTTGAAAGAAAAAGGGACCCCTCTCCACGCGGCAACGGTCATTGGAGATACGGTGGGCGACCCCTTCAAAGATACCTCCTCCGTGGCCTTGAACCCCATCATTAAGTTCACCACCCTTTTCGGTCTTCTGGCCATGGAAATCGCTATTGCCCCCATGATGAAAGGAGTTTCCCACTATCTCGGAGTTGTTTTCTTCTTCATCGCGTTAATTTTTGTGGCGCGGTCCTTCTATGGGATGCGGATTCCCAAAGAATAAACCACCCATTCAACTGCTAAGCCCTTCTGAAGATTCTTGCATCTCCAGAAGGGCTTTTCCCTGAGCCTGCCCAATTTTCCTTTGTGCCCCTTCGTGCTGAATTTATCCTCCCAGGGTCTTGAATTTACTTGCTGATTATTGGGCCGGTTGATTCATCATTTTTCCTTTGATTCTTTTTTTTCTCCCCGCTATAATCAGCTTCAAATTGTTTTATTCGATGATCAGGCGTGGTTGATATCCTTTAGAGGAGGGCATCATGGCAAAAAAGTTCATTTTTTTGAAGGTGGCTTTTTTCCTCATGCTGTTCATTTCTTTTGGCGCGGGCTGGGCAGGAGCTCAAGACATCACCCCGGCCTTGCAGCAAGAATTTGTTGATGCCAAAGCGGCCATCGAGGCGGCTCAGAAGGCCCAGGCTGAAAAATACTCCCTGGAGCCCCTCAAAAAGGCCCAGGATCTGCTGATCACTGCTGACAATGCCAAGGCCTTTAAGGATCCCGTTAAATTTGCCCAGGCTTCCCGTTTGGCTCGGGTCTATGCCGAGTTGGCCAAGGCAATTGCCGAGATAAAACTTGAAGAGGAGAAGCTGGCCGCAACCCAAGAGGAGCTGCAGAAAGCAAAGGACGAAATCGAACGAATGAAAAAGGCTCAATAAGGAGGAGGATCCATGGATAAAGAAATTCATCTGGTCAGGAAAATATCATTTTTCTTTTTCCTGGGCCTCATCGTTTTTCTCCCCATGATGGTTTTGGCCGGAGAAACACCCACCATGGTCATCGAAGAGGCCAAATTCGCCATCGACCAAGCGCGGAAAGCCGGTGCCGAGCAAAAGGCGTATGATGATCTATCCGCGGCCAAATCCTGGCTTGCCCGCGCCGAGAAAGAATACGAAGATGCCCGGTCATTCTTTTCCCGCATGAGCACCAGTAAAACCCAGAAGGCCAAAGATGATGAAATCATCTACTTAGCCTCCATGGCTAAGATAAAAGCCATAATTGCAGAAAATAAAGCGAAAAAAGACGCCCTGTTGAAGGATCTACAGGATACCCGGAAAGACCTGGCGGACTATCAAGGCACCATAGCTGTCTTAAAGAAGAACCTGGAGGAAGCTCAAAAAGCCAAAGAGATTCAGGCGAAGGCCGAGGCCGAGCGTGCCCTGAACCGGAGAGTAGAAGTTGCCATCCAAACCGGAGAATAAAAGAGATTTTCCTTTGCGGTTTAAATTAATTTGGACACAGATTTCCACGGATAAACGCCGATAACCATTTTATGTATTTTTTGCATTTAATATCCTGAAAATCTGTGGTCATCTGTGTCCAATAAGGAAATCGGAAGATCGACGATGCCTGAGTTGCGACAAGATCCGGCCACGAAGCAGTGGGTGATTATGGCCACCGAGCGGGCCAAAAGGCCGCATGACTTTAAAAAATCTGTTCCTGCCGAGCCCATGCCCCATTACCAAGCGGATTGCCCCTTCTGTCCCGGCAATGAAAAGATGACTCCCCCTGAAATCCTGGCCTATCGCCAGGGAGGCCTGGCCAACAGTCCCGGATGGTGGGTGCGGGTAGTGACCAATAAATTTTCAGCCCTGGTCCCGGACGGCAGCCTGACCCGAAGACAAGAGGAAGGCCTTTTCCGTAAAATGGATGGCGTGGGCAAACATGAGGTCATCATCGAGACCCCCCAACATAACCAGTGTATTGCTCTTATGGAAGATAAACAGGTGGAGGAGATTCTACTGGCTTACCGGGAACGCTACTTGACCCTGCGAGAAGATCCCCGGTTCAAACTGGTAATCATCTTTAAAAATCACGGCCTGCCTGCTGGGACATCTCTCGACCACCCCCATTCCCAGCTCGTGGCCACCCCCATCGTTCCCCTCAATATCCGCCATCGTTTTGAAAAAGCAGCCAGCCATTTAGATGATGACGGGACCTGTGTTTACTGTGACATAATTCGCGAGGGATTACGAGCCCGCAGACGCTTAGTCATGGAAACGGACCGCTTCGTTACTTTCCATCCCTTTGCTTCTCGCGCGCCCTTTGAGACCTGGATCCTACCTAAGGCCCATCAAGCCTCTTTCGGCTCAATCTCCATGAGTGAGGCCAAAGAATTTGCCAAAGTTCTAAAAACGACTCTCTTCCAATTGTACCAGGGACTGAACAATCCCGCTTACAACTACATCATCCATACCGCCCCCATCAAGGATGAGCACGAGGACTACTTCCATTGGCACCTGCAAATATTGCCCCGCCTGGTAACCCCTGCGGGATTTGAACTGGGAACGGGTATTTTCATCAACACCGCCCTTCCCGAGGAGACCGCAGCCTTTATTCGGAACCTGCCAGTTTAATTCGTTTTGGTAGCAGGCATCTTCTGGTTGTTTCCCTCGGCCTCCCATTTTTTTTAGCCTCTCCCCGCCGAAAAAATGTGAAAGTCTGGGCTTGACCCTGCAAACAGTGTCCCGTTTAGTATTGATTTCTTCCTCCTGCTGTTGATCCTTTTCCCGTTTGAGCAATCAAACCTTTTTTCCTTGACAAGCCCTCCAGTTTTTTATAAAAAATACCATATATCAGATATCATACTTTGGATAACCGATGCAGGAAAAATACCGCTTGGGAAAAATCTCTGACGTCCAACTCCTTAAAGACAAGGTCTATGAAGTCCTAAGGGTGATTTTTTAAGCCGGTCATGGGCAGGGGTTGATCCTGGAGTTTGGCTGCATCCTCGAAGCTTGACCGGAGGAAAGGCAATGAGCCCTGGGGAAAAAGATCGATCTGCAGTCGGCCTACCTAAATATGGCGACCCAGGGAAAGGAATTGGACTTGCTCAAGATATTAAGAAGTCTCTGTTGGACGATCTTGGCGATTTAATCGCCCGGGTTTTGAGCCGGGAAGGTTTAGGAAGATAACTCGGCATCCGCGATTAATGCGGATGCCCCAAGTCATCGAGGCGATAAACAGAAATCAGGAGGTAGGAAATTGGCTAAAGATGCCGGGATGCAAGAAGCGATTAAAAAATTGCGGGAGCGCCGGGCTCAGGCCAAGGTGGCGGCCGGAGAGCAAAAAATTGCCGAGGTCCATCAGAAAGGGTTATTAACCGCCCGGGAGCGGATCGAGGCCCTTCTCGACCCGGGCACTTTTTGCGAACAATACCCTTTCGCCGAACCCACAGGCCGGGATTTCGGCTTAGACCGAAGGCGCTATCCGGGAGACGGGGTGATCGTGGGGTGGGGGGACATCGACAGGCAAAGGGTCTATGTAACCGCCAATGACAGCCTGGTCATGGGAGGATCGGGCTCCAGCTCTCATATTCGCAAAATGGCTCTGACCATCGATCAGGCGGTGAAAAACGGATCCCCCTTGATCCAGCTCAACGATTCATCCGGAGGGAGAATCCAGGAAGGGGCGGACAAGACCTCTTATGCGCTGTCGGTTTTTTACAGCAATACCCTGGCTTCCGGGGTTATTCCGCAGATCACCGCCATCCTGGGCCGCTGCGCCGGCTACGCGGTGTACGGTGCGGCCCTGACGGATTTCGTCTTCGTCGTCGAAGGCCTGGGAGAGATGTTTATCACCGGTCCGGCCATCATCCGGGAAATAACCGGGGAGGAGATCACCTTTGATAAACTGGGGGGAGCGAAGGTTTGTACCCAGGTGAACGGTGCGGCCGATTTTTTGGTGGCCAACGAGCAGGAGTGTTTTCAGCAGATTCGAAGGCTGTTGAGCTTTTTCCCCCCCAACTGCCGGGAGCTGCCCCCCGACCGCCCCAACGGGGACCCCGAGGACCGTCTGGTTCCCGAACTGGAGGACCTGGTCCCTTCAAATCCCCAGCGCGCCTACGACATCCGGAAGGTCATCAGGAAGATCGTGGATGACGGCGACTTCATGGAGGCCAAGGCCGACTTCGCCAAGAATATAGCCATCGGTTTCGCCCGGATGGGGGGACAGAGCATCGGGATCGTTGCCAATCAACCCATGTTCCTGGGCGGCTCCCTCACCGTCGACTCCTCGGACAAGAGCGCCCGGTTCATTCGTTTTTGCGATGCCTTCAACATCCCCCTGCTCTTCCTGGTAGATACCCCCGGATATCTTCCAGGGATTCAGCAGGAGCACACCGGAATCATCCGCCACGGAGCAAAACTTCTCTACGCCTTCTGCGAATCGACCGTTCCCAAGGTGGCCATCACCCTCCGCAAGGCTTACGGGGGAGGGCACTGGGCTATGGGCGGTCATAATGCCCACGGAACGGACATTGCCTATGCCTGGCCCACCGCCGAGTTTGCCATCATGGGGGCCGAGCAGGCAACCAAGCTTCTCTACTCCCGGGAACTGAAAGCAGCGGCGGATCCGGCCGCTCTCCTCCAGGAAAAGATTCGGGAGTATCGGGACCTTTTCGCCAACCCCTACCGGCTGGCCCAGACCATGTGCATCGATGACGTAATTGAGCCCGGGGAGACTCGACTAAGGGTCATCCGGGCCTTCCGTTCCCTGAGGGGGAAAAGGGAGCAGAAGCCGCCCCGGCGGCACGGAAACATCCCTTTATAGGGGATCAACGGAGAAAGGAGGTGCCTCAAGAAAAAATCTCACTGGCCATCGGATCATGAAGTCAATCTTTCAAGGAGGTGAAGGAAATGAAGAAAACAATGTTATTTTTATTGGTATTCGTTGCCATTGGCAGTCTAACGATTCTCCCGATGGCAGAAGCAAAGGCATTCAGGGTGAAGTGGGGGGCGACCAGCGTCCGATCATCGGGATATGCCCATGCGGTTCTATTTGCCAAGGCGGTCAATCAGGCCTACCCGGGCGAAATCTCGGTTACCGTGGTGGAGACCGGAGGATGGGTGGAAAACCTGAGCCGGATGCGTATTGGTCTGTTGAAATTGGCCCAGGTAAACCCTGTTTCCGCCTATACCGTCTATAATGGGCTATACGATTTCAAGGACCAAAAAAATACCAACATCCGCATGCTGGCCGCGACAGCTATTTCCACCTTTACCTTTGTCGCTGGCAAGGAAACAGGAGTGACCACTCTGGAAGGCTTGAACGGCATAAAAATGGCATCGAACCCGTTGACCACTTCGGAAAGGCTGGCCAGAATGCTCTTAGAAGCCAACGATATCAAACCCGTTTACAAGTGGGGAGGGACATCGTCAAACCTCGAAGCCATGAAAGCGAAAACCGTCGATGCCTGGGGGAGACCTGGTTGGCGGGATGGAGGGATCACCGAGCTGGCTTTGTCTAGACCTCTTAACTGTCTCCCTGTTACTGACGAACACCTGAAGAAGTACAACGCGAAATTCCCTGCCCATGGGAAATCCATCATAAGCTTCGGGGGTCAGTATAAAGGTCAAGATAAGGATTACCAAACTCTGGCTTTCGTCGAAGGGGAAATGTGTGATAAGGATATGCCTGCAGATGTAATTTATAAGATCCTGAAAGCGGTCTACGCCAAGAGGGCGGAAATGGCTAAGGTAGATGCCTCTTTTAAGGAAGGGGGGCTGGTAAATTTCCCCAAGTTGTCTATGGAATATTTGGATGTTCCGCTCCATCCAGGAGCCGTCAAGTTTTACCGGGAACTTGGAATGAAAATTCCTGAAAGTTTGTTACCTCCCGAAATGAAATAACCCATCCACTTAACAGAAGGAGGTTTAAAAATGCGCCAGATCAACCAGAGATTTTTAATCATGATCTTCGCCTGCGTTTTTTTGTCCCTAATGGCTCTGGCCTGTGCAACTACCCAAGAAAAGGCAGGAGCTGGACCTGCCGCGAGCTTGATCGTCACCCCCAACAGTGGTCTGCCCCAAGATAAGATAACCATTCTTGGCTCCGGCTTCATCCCTGGAGAGACGATCGAGGTCATAATTGTGGTAGAAGAGGTCCCTACGGACTTGGGAGGAAAGCCCATGGTCAAGAAAGCTAATGAGATGGGTGCCTTCAAGACCACCAGTAATATTCCCCGGATGGCCAAACCGGGTGTTTACACCATCAAGGCCATAGGGGATAAGGGGACCATGGCCGTAGCTCCTTTGGATGTAGCAGAAAAGCCCAAAAAGAAATAAAAAGCTAAGGAGACAATCGTTTTTTCTTGAGGTTTTAACCCCTCCCTCAAAGGGGAGCAAAAGGCTTCCCTTTGAGGGAAAGAAGGAGAGACCTGGATGAGAGAGCTGCGTGGGTTTTGGAAACATATCGGTATACTGTTGGTCGGTGCATGGGTTGTCCTGGTTATTTATACCTCTCTGGTAGGAGCCTGGCATCCAGTCATCCAGGGCTCCATCTTTCTAAACTTCGCCTTAGCGTTGGTTTTCCTTTATACCCCTATGAGCAAGACAAAATGGAGGGCTGAACCACCAAGCTTCCTTAATAAATTTCTCTTCGGCCGGAAGGATTCTCCGGCAGTCCTCGATGTTTTTATGGTGATTGCCAGCATCGTCGTTTGCGGATATGTCCTTTTGAACTGGGAGGAAATAACCAGGCAGCGGTGGATGTATCAACCTTATGAACTGGTGTTCAGCGCCATTTTGGGCATTATGCTGCTCGAGGGCACCCGGCGAACCACGGGAAACATCATACCCACTCTCGTCCTTGCCTTTCTGGCTTATGCCCTTTTCGGTAGCATCATCCCCGGGTCATTCGGGCATCCAGGATTCCCCCTCCTTGAGGTTCTTTACCATTATTACATGATGACGGAAGGCTATTGGGGAATGCTCACCGATCTGACCAGTCGGGTCATTGCGGTATTTCTGCTCCTTGGACCCATATTATTCGCCACCGGGGTGGGAGATACCTTTATGAACCTGGCTCGATTTTTTGGCGGGCGAATCAGCGGCGGTGCCGGGCAAATCGCCGTAATCTCCAGCGCCTGTTTTGGGACCCTCTCGGGTTCAGCCGTAGCCAATGTGGCCACCACCGGCACTTTTACCATCCCCACGATGAAAAAGTTAGGCTATCGACCGGAGTTGGCCGGAGCCATCGAAGCCTCCGCCTCTTCCGGAGGACAGATTATGCCCCCGATCATGGGGGTAGGAGCCTTTGTCATGGCGGAGATGTTGGGCATTCCCTATCTTTACGTATGTGTGGCGGCTATCATTCCCGCCCTCATTTACTTCTTTGGGGTAGGGGCAGGAGTTTTTTTCGCCGCTAAAAAATATGGCCTGGGGAAAGTGCCGCCGGAACTCATGCCCAAAGCCCGGGAAGTTTTTGCCCTCGGACACATGATCAACCTGCTCATTCCGATTGGCATCCTTATCTATATTCTGGTCCTATTACTTCCTCCGCAACTGGCCGCCGTAATGGCGCTGCTTGCTGCCATAGCCACCTTTTTGATCGTTGGACTCCTATCCCCTGGACAACTCTGGAAACGAATCCAAACGATTGGTGGGGCGCTCTCCACCGGGACTATTACCGCCCTGGCCACGCTGATGGTCATGGCGGTTTGCGTACAAATGGCCGTATCATTAGTTTCTTTAACAGGCCTCGCCGTTAAAATGTCCGAAGCCATTATGACCTTGGCTGGAGTCAATGTCCTTTTGGCTCTTGTCGCCACCATGGTGATGATCATGATCTTGGGCATGGGAATGCCCACGACTGCCGCATACATCATCGGCGCGGCGGTGTTGGGGTCGACATTGATGGGGCTGGAGATTAAAGGAATTTCAGCCCATATGTTTATTTTTTATTATTCCGTCCTGGGAAACATCAGTCCACCCGTGTGCGTTGCCGTATATACGGCGGTAACGATATCCGGCGGAAACTGGCTGCGCATGGCCTTTATCGCTATGAGCCTTTGCATGGGGGCTTATCTTATTCCATTTACCTTCGTATTTTACCCGGCTCTGCTGATGCAGGGGGAACCAATAAACATCATCTACACCACCCTGACGGCTATGATGGGCGTTTTATTCCTATCCGCCGGGCTTTTCGGATATTTTCTAAAACCCACGAATATACTGGAGCGCCTCTTTTTTATCGCCGGGGGGCTTTTACTCTTTAAACCCGGTCTTTCTACGGATTTTGTGGGGTATGCCCTGATTGCCACGGGGATCACGATGCAAAAACTTCGACGCACCCCGGTCAAACCCCAACCCGAGTTCGAAGTGAAGACCAAGTAATGGAAATGGAGATTCAAAATGCCTGGACCCCTGGAAGGAGTAAAAGTACTGAGTTTCGCCCGAGCCCTCGCCGGACCTTTCTGCACCATGCTCCTCTGCGACCTGGGAGCAGAGGTGATCAAGATCGAAGAACCAGGCAACGGAGATACGGCTCGTCGTAATGGACCCTTTATTGAGGGAATCAGCTCTTATTTTTTAAGCATCAATCGCGGTCAGAAAAGCATTACCCTGAACCTGCGCAATGAACGGGCAAAAAAAATCGTCTTCGAACTGGTCAAGAAAGTGGACATCGTGGTGGAAAATTTTAGGCCGGGGGTTATGGGCCGGTTGGGGTTCAGTTACGAAGCGATTCGCCAGCAAAATCCAAAGATTATTTATGCCTCGTTGTCAGGCTTTGGCCAAAAAGGGCCTTATGCCCAAAAACCGGCTTATGACATGATCGCTCAAGGGATGGGTGGAACGGTGAGTATTACCGGAGCGCCGGGGAAGCCCCCCGTGCGGGTTGGTTATTCCATTGGGGATATGGGTGCCGGTATGTTTGCCGCCATCGCCATTTTGTCGGCCCTCCATGAGAAGGAGAAAAACGGAGAGGGGCAGTGGATTGACGTGGCCATGCTGGACAGCCAGGTAGCTTTATGTGAGAATGCCTGCGCCCGCTATTTTACTACCGGCGAGATTCCAAGGCCTTTGGGGTCTAGGCATCCTTTGGTAACCCCCTTCCAGATCTTTCCCACCCAAGATGGGTACATTGTGCTTATCACTGTCCCGGAAGAGGATTGGCGGAAATTCTGCAAGGTTGCCGGAAGAGAAGATTGGCTATCCGATAGTCGATTCCAATCCCCAGCGGATCGGATTGCCAATTATGCCGCCTTTGAGCCTCTCATGAATGAACTCATGAAAACCAAGACCACCGCGGAATGGTTGGCTTTACTGGAACCTCAAGAAATTATGTGCGGGCCGGTCAACGATATCGCCCAGGTGGTCAACGACCCACATATCCGCGCGCGAGAGATGATCGTTGAGGTGGAACATCGCCGGGTTGGCAAGCTCAAAGTAATAGGAACCCCTATGAAATTTTCCCGCACTCCCTGTAAAATCGAAAAAGCCTGTCCGGATGTCGGTGAACATACGGTAGAAGTTCTCTCGGGCATGCTGGGAATGTCGCCCGAAGAGAGCGAGAAGCTGTCTGAGGGGGAAAACCCTTAACCCGATTCGGTGATTTTCCAAACCAGGAAGCGGTAAAGCTTTATAGAAAGGAGAAAGTTGATGAAAGGAGCGCTTGCCGGAATTCGGGTGTTAGACTTGACCCGGGCCCTGGCCGGGCCCTATTGCACGATGATGTTAGGCGACATGGGAGCAGAAGTGCTGAAGGTTGAATCACCGGATGGAGGAGATGATTCTCGAGCATGGGCGCCGCCGTACATCGGTAAAGAGAGCGCTTATTACCTCTCCTGCAACCGCAACAAAAAGAGTATTACCCTGAACCTGCGCTCCGCAGAGGCGAAAAAGGTCCTCACCGATCTGATTAAAGTGTCCGACGTAGTGGTGGAAAATTTCCGCCCGGGAGTGATGACCAAGATGGGTTTCTCCTACGAAACCCTGAAATCCATCGACCCCAGAGTGATCTTCTGCTCCATCACCGGCTTTGGCAATAAAGGGCCGGACTCCCCCAAGCCGGGGTTCGACCTGATCGCCCAGGGAATGAGCGGTTTCATGTCCTTTACGGGTGAGGTGGATGGTGGACCCATTAAAGTAGGGGTGGCAATCGCTGATATCAACTCCGGTATGATGGCAGCTTACGGGATTCTAAACGCCCTTTATCACCGGGAGAAAACCGGCGAAGGGCAAATGGTGCAGACCTCACTCTTCGAAACCATGCTGGCGCAGCTGACTTTCCAGGCCGGACGGTATTTTGCCACGGGGGCTGCTCCGAAGCCGGAAGGAAACCGCCATCCTCTCATCGCCCCCTACGAGAGTTTGGCCTGCGCCGACGGATTCATCAACATTGCCGCGGCCAACGACGGGCTCTTCGCCAGCACCTGCGAGGCCATCGGACTGCCGGAATTGGTCAAGGACCCCCGCTTCCTGAACAACGGTCTCAGGGTCCAGAACCGACAAGACCTCGTCGCCCTGATGGAGGAAAAGACCAAAACGTTCAAGCTGAAAGATCTACAGAAGGCCCTGGATGACGTTGGCGTTCCGAATGGTCCGATCTGGTCGGTGGCCCAAGCCCTTACCTCTGAGCAGGCCTATGCGTTGGAGATGATCAAGGAGATCGATCATCCCACCTGCGGCAAGATCAAGGTCACCGGCATTCCTGTCAAGCTTTCCCAGACGCCCGGAACGGTGGAGTTGCCCCCTCCGACCCTGGGGCAACACACGGAAGAGATTCTCACCGAAATTTTAGGGTATTCGAAATCAGAGGTGGAGAGCCTAAAAAAAGAAAAAGTAATTTAAACCTAAAAAAAACGATTTACCACAGAGGGCACAGCGCGGCAAAGCCGCAACCAAAAGAAATCACCCCCTCCCAACCCTCCCCCCTCGAGGGGGAGGGATAGGGTGGGGGGGATTGCTTAATAAAATATTGATAAATTGCACGTTAGTAGTACAGAGAAAAGATTGAGCTTATTTTGTTTTTTTAACTATGAAATTAATCTCCGTGTTCTCTGCGTTCTCTGTGGTGAAATTTCTTTTTGGTCGGCACGCTTTTACGCAAAGCCCGCAAATGTTCTGGCTGATGCCGGCTGCTTTTACCAGCGCTTTGATTTGATGATAACACCCGATGTGGTCAAAGTCCTCCGGTTTTTCCTTGAGGGATTGAGAAGGGCAGGAGGATAAACAGGCCCGGCATTCCCCACATCCCCAAGATATTGGTTCATCCGTTTCCAGGGGCATATTCGTAAGCACGGTGATCAGCCGTTGCCTTGAACCGAATTGGTGGGTGACCAAAAGATTGTTGCGGCCGATCCATCCCAGCCCGGCCTGAACGGCTACATGCTTATGGGACACGTGGGCGCGTTGATTCTCCCAATCCACAATCTGGGAGGCAGGGATCGGGAGAGCTTCCCATCCCCGGGACTGAATAAAATTCGTCATCTTCAAACCGAGCTCATCCAGGAACATATTGGCCCGCTGGTAATGGAAGAAATAAAGTTTCGTGGGGCCATCCGCAATATCCTCCAAAACTCGATCGGATAAACGAAAAGCCACCGAAATGGCCTTGTCCAAACCTTCCATGGTCTTTTTAGATAAAGAGCAATGCCGCTCCGGCAAGCCTGCTATATCGGCCACCCCAAAAAGCGAAACCCCCTCTCGGATGGCGAATTCTTTTAGTTGTCCATAATTTTCTTTTTCCGACTCTGCTTTAATTTCTCGGTTCATTACTTTCTCCATATAAAGGGTGCTTAGGGGAATCTGCTTATGGCTTTCTTAATCCAGTTATCCCTATCCGATTTAAACTTGCATGAATATCTGACAATATTTTCCGCGAATAAAAACTGGAAGACAAAATTCCATTGTAGATAGCTCTTAAATCTTGAGGGCTTAAGTCGCCCTTTATTTCTATGTTTTGGTTTGCCTCTAAAGATTTCAAGTCTTCGGAATAGGGGGGTTCATCATAATCCAGAACCAGAAAACAATTTTGCTCAAATGGATACTTGGTTTTATCAAAACGAAAAAACCGGTGGGGGAATTTTTTCCCGCCTTTTTCAAAATCACTTATTGATGTTGTTGTAGTGCAGATGTGGGCAATAATTGGGCTTGTTAGGGGGCCGGAATCACCTAAACAGATAAACCATCTTGTTTTTATCTCTCCCCCAAATTGCGGATATGGAAAATCTTTCCATTTGAATATTGTGCCAGGTTTCAACGGGAAGCTTCTTCAATGGATTTATAAATGAGATAACTTTCTTCCGCGACAGATAATTCCTTAGGGTCTTTATTTTTTAAATCCCCATCAAAAGTCAATTCATATTCAATAATGGAATTAGGTTTTTTCCCCCATGTTCTTTTCCATGCTTTAATTTCTTGATGGCTTGATTCGCTCATTTCATTTGATTTTACAAATTTATTGGCAAATATTTCAATTAACCTTTTCATTTCATTAATTTCGTAAGGGGAAAAGAAATCCAAGTTCGCTTTCCCTTTTGCGATAATTACGTATTTGTCTTCCCCAACATGTTTGAATTTAAAACATTCAGTCTCGTAAGATCCCCTTTTCTCATAAATTTCTATCGGCACTGGTCCTCTTTCCATCGCCCTGAACTTCAGGCCCAAAGCAGGCCTCCCTGTTTCTTTAATGCTGTCAAACTCCAAAAAGGCCAAATATTTATAAAGATATGTTTGATATAAAGGCTGTCTTGTGGCTTTTTTATGCCCTTCAGCAAAAAAGCATATGGCATTTTCGATTTTTTTCTTTTTGATAAGGTATCATAGGTGTCTTCTTAGATGGGCGCTCCGATTTCTTTCAATTAACGGAAAACCCAATTATATCTAATCTTCCATATTACCCTTTTTTCCTGCTTTATTTGGTATCTCTTGCTTATCATCAACGTTTTTATTAGTGGTGCCCTTCGTAAAACTTGTTGTGGGAAGGAAAACGGCAGGCCATGGACCTCGTGAGGTTAGGGTTAAAACAAAATCCCTGGTGGCAGAATATAGGATGGAAGAGCCTCCAACTGCTACCAGTTCCTCCATTTCATTTTCGGGAATTTTTTTATCGATCCTGAAAAAACCGACGATGCCAATATCGATCTTGTAAGGAACGAATTCTTCATCTGACAATGCCTTAAGAACAAGCGTCACCCGCCAAATTCTCTCTTCTTTAGAAATTAGCGAAACACTATTGGTCACATTGAGGTCCGCTCTGGACCCCTTAGCAGAAGATTTAAACTTCGGATTGGCCTCGAAAAAAACTTTTATAAAAAAATATTTTTCAAGCTGCAGCATGGGTTTTGGCAATTTCCTTCTCCTCAAGAATAGGTTCCTTGCTTTTTATCAGCATCAACTTTGAAAATGCTCCGATAGTTGTCCTTGAAACTACAGGATCTTGCCAATATTTTTCATATAACTGGGAAGAGACTTGCAGAGCCGGGGCGTAAACTTGTCTTTCTTGATCAAACTTAAAATCATAAGTCCACCCAACTTGGGTATCTTCTGGAGCTACATGGGTATGGAGCATCCCACCAACAGCTCTCGCCAGGCGGACCATGGTTTCCAGGGTAAAGTTAACATTTCCCCTGAGAATCTTAGTTACATATGCCGGGCTAACATGGAGCACTTTGGCAAGATCCGCTTTGCTGATCTTTTTTTGTTCCATCAACCGATATATGTTGTCTGTGAAGTCAAGGATCGCCTCGGCGACCCAATAACTCTCTCTCTTTTGGGCTTCAGCATATAATTTATTAAATGATTTTCTTTTCATCTTACTCACCTTCTTCCACCGCAATTATTTCAATTAACCCCGATTTTTTTGCTTCGAAATAACTTTTCATAGCCAGCTTGGCATTGCTAATCTCTCCCTGGGGAGTTCTGGGGGTCTTCTTGATAAAACCTTGGGTACAAATGATCATCTTGCCTTCGTCATAAAACCATATGACCCTCAGTCTTCCCTGGCTAAATTGATAAATTTTATTCCCTATTTGATGGCAAATGTCTGGGTTTTTTGGGGGACCTTCCCGCGCAACTCTTTTTAGCAAAGCTAATACGCGATCACCGTCTTTTTGCAGGTTCGATTCTAAATCATCAAGAAAATCCAATAATTGGCATCGATTTGGAGAGTCACCAAGCGCGAAAATTTTATAGACGCCGCGGCATATTTCAACTAAAATCATATTAACCTATAGGTTAAATCCTGTCAAACAAAATATCGCCACGTTCCTTCCGTGAGTTTAACGTCCAGTTCCGATCTAAACTTTTCAATATTTCCATCGCGCAAACTTTGGAAAAATTTATTGAAGCTTCGTTTTGTTAAAAAGTTAAATTTGTAACGAATTGGGTTTTCTTCTTCTTCCAGATGACGATTGACCCGTTGAAAATGAGCTATAGCGTATTCGTTTTTCTTGCGGTTCTCTTCTGATGGCTCGTGTAATTCTTCATCGCCTTTGATTTCAACGACCAAGATGAGATTGCCTACCGGGGGAGGGCCGGTCTCCCAATCGAGTGCTTTCCACCCGGTTGCCAGTGCTACAATGGGGGCAAACAATTTGCATCTGTTCCTTCATGGGTTCCTCTTAAGACTTTTTCTGTTTTATTGGCGTTGTCGAGAATCCATCAAAATTTCGAAAAACTCCATGGGGTTCGTTGCTGGCCAGGGTTTTAGGTAGGAAATATTCATAGACCGTCATTCCCCAACGACTTTAAACAATGGTATTCCTGATGAACCCCAGGCTCTCGATTTTGGCTTCGACCACATCTCCTGGTTTTAGAAACCAACCTTCCGGATCTGGTTGCCGGAATAGAGCCACACCCCCCGGAGTTCCAGAGGTGATTACGTCTCCTGGCTCCAGGGTCATTTTAGACCAGTAGGCAATCAGGTCGGGAATCCTGAAGATCAACTGGTTCGTGGACGACTTTTGCCTCGGCTCCGACTCTTTATTCACCCATAGCTCCATTCCTAAATTATGTGGATCGGCAATTTCATCCGGAGTGACCAGATAAGGCCCCATGGGGCCGAAGGCATCCAGGCTTTTGGCCAGGAGGATGAGCCTCTTTTCCATTTCCTGCGCTTGAATGTCCCTGGCGCTGAGGTCATTCATGATGGTATAACCAGCAACATAGTCGAAGGCCTTTTCTTTGGGAATATCTTTCCCTTTTTTCCCGATCACGATGGATAGCTCGATTTCATAGTCCAGTTGGCGGGTAGATTGAGGATAAGGGACCGGGTCATAAGGGCCGATCACTGCTGAAGAGGCTTTGAGAAAGCCTACGGGCATTTCCGGGATGGGGACTTTATTTTCAGCCGCATGATCACGAAAATTCAGGCCCATGGCAATGATCTTTCCCGGCCGGGGTACAGGGGCCTTCAGGACGACTCTTGATAAAGGAAAGAATAGGGGTTCTCGGCGAAGTCCTTTCAGACTTTTCTTTTCCGCCTTTGGCCATTTTGCTATGGCCTTTATAGTGCGGCGAGCCAAATTCATGGCCGCCTTTCCCTGTTTTAAAAAGCCGACCAGGTCGGCAGGAATGAGCTGGCCGGCCAGCAGGTAGGGATCTTTCTCTTTTTCTAACTTTTTCAGATAGAGCGCCGCCGCCGGTTGTAAATTTAATATAATATCCTTATCGAGAAGAACTCCCACCATGGGTTGCCTTGCTTTGCCGCCCTTTAAACCGAAAGTTACCAATTTCATGGATTTTTCTCCTTTACCCCAACCCTTTTAGATTCCGTGGACATAATACCCATTTCTAAAACAGATGCGAGGTTTTATTTTTCTTTAGGCTTTCCCGAAATCTTTTCCATCGGTCTCCCAAAAAATTTGTTCCATCTCGGGCGAGAGTCCCGGCATCCTCTCCCCTTCTTTTTGCGCAATGCGGAGCCTATAGATATTTTCAAGATAGGGAAGGATTTTTTTCAGTTCGGGGGTGGTCTCCACTTTCTGGTTTATTAAATTCCGTTGCCTGGCCGCCTTCTCAAAATCCTTTTTATCAATCGGGATGTCATAGAGCAAATTCAAAATTTCCATTAACCGCACCTTTCCCAGGTAATCCTCATCCACGTTAATATATTGAGGTAAAGAAACGATAAACGAGATCGCTTCCATGCCCAGCTCGGGCCCTTTTTGGGCAATCAAAGAAGTAATGGTGGTGGGACCCTGGTAATTACTGGGCTGGATTCCCGCTCTCTTTAGATCTTGCTCCGCCTCCTTTCCCGTTGCTCTTCCATTGATAAGTAAAGGTTTCGTGTGCGGGACAGAATCATACATGCTGCCTAAAAGGCAATACCTTTTTGCTTTAAAGGTCTCCAAAAGCTTTAAGATGGAATCAATATAAACTTCGGCCAGAGAATGAGGTTCAAGAAGGCGAAGAAAAAGGAGGTCGTTTCCCTTTTCCCTCCGGGCGTAACTAAGAATGGTGTTGGGAATTTTGAGCAAGCGAACATCTCTTTCAAAGTAAAAAGTGGGGCGATAGCGGGTAAAATCGAAAAAATTGCCGGGTCTGGCCAATTGGGCCAATTCCTTAGCCCCCAGCTGAGCCTCTAATCCATCCAGGGTCAAGGTGCCAACGTTATTCACATCTACCCAGGGGCGAAGGGTTGCTAAGACATGTGGTTCTCTTAATTCCGGGATGGGTTCATTTAACTCAAAAGCACCAATTCTCATTTATGTTCCCCCTTGATCCTGAATTTGGGCATTTTTTAATTTTTCATCGATAGCTTATTATAACCTAAAAAGGCGATGCACCACAGAGGGCCCAACGCGGCATAGCCGCAACCAAAAGAAATCACCCCCTCCCAACCCTCCCCCCTCGAGGGGGAGGGATAGGGTGGGGGGGATTGCTTAATAAAATATTGAGAAATTGCACGTTAGTAGTACAGAGCAGAGGAAAATTAAGATAAAACCAGGAAATAAACTCCTTTTCTCTGCTTTACTCTGTGCACTCGTTAAGTGAAAACAACACCATATTCTGTCTGACGAATTTATTACATGAGAACACAGAGAAAATATTGAGCTTATTTTGTTTTTTAACTATGAAATTATTCTCTGAGATCTCTGTGGTGTAAAAAAAATCGCTCAATTTAGATATAACCAAAACTTAAGAAATAATTAAGCCAGAAAGATATGGTTCGATGCTGATTTCCCCACCACCCTCTCCGCCTGGGCCACAACTAATTACTTCTGCCTGTCCTCATGGGCATGAATTCCTTGATGGAACGAGCTGGCCGGCCGTCTCTCAGAGCGATGGCTTTGGTTATAGATTTGGTGGCCCCGAAGGTAGGAATAAACGCAGAATGTTTCCCGGCTCCTCCGGCAATCGCCACTTGAATGTCCTGCCATTGATCGACGATGGGAAGCTTGGCCCTTTTTTTGAAAATGTCCTGCAAGTGAGGCCTCATTTTACCGATCCATTCCCAACTCGTTTGGGGAATATTATCCAAAGGAACACGGGCTTCTGCAAAAAGAAATTTTTTAATATCTTCCTTGGAAAAACCGTCCCCCGCGATGGTGGCAGCGTGTTCCGGGCCCAAAAAAAGGAGAACTTCCCCCCCTACCAGAACGTTATTGCACCCAGGAACGGCCATGGTATGAGCCGCCGTTTTTAAAATATCCCGGGCTGAAGTGCTTCGGTGATCATTGATATTGTGGGGGGCCTCCGCGCCGAAAAGGGTCACAGTGCTGTCCTCTTTAGAAAAACCCCTTTCCACGTGCAAGGGCACCCAAGGGTTTTCGGCTTCATTTTCGGCCAAGCAATAAGAATATTTTCCGGGCTGCCCCAGGGTCGCCCGGTCTAGAACCCCCGGCGCTCCACCTCCGATATTCAACAAGATCAGACGGATGGCCCGACCGATGGTAGCGTTGCTTCTCCAGCCTTGCCCCAAGGCATTATACCGGCTATTGATATTCAACTCCTTAGCCAGAGGCCCATTGACTAAAATCAGAGGAGAGCAAGGGTGGGTCGTAGCCTGAACGGCGTAAAGATTGAAGGCTTCATCGGCCATGGCTGAGACTGCAGCCACGACCACGGGAAAATACTGCGGAAGGCACCCGGCCATGACTGCGTTGACGGCGATTTTCTCCAGGGTCGCTTCCGCCCAGCGGGGGGGAAGAAGGGCTAAAACTTCCTTAGGATCCCTGTCCGCATAAGCCATCATTTTCGCCACTCTTTCCTCGTTCGGTGGGATGAAGGGTAGACCATCTACCCACCCCCTGACCTGAAAGAGCTGGAAAATGGACTCGGGATTATCGGTTACCATTACTCGTTCGTCACCTTCCCTACCGGAAGGATCGCTGTTCGGGGAAGCAAAAATACTTTTCGTTTTGAAGGCCTGCTTTCGTGGCTGGTCAAATTTTTTTTCATCCCCAACCTTTCCCCCACCTACCAGTAAGGCCTGAATTACATCCTTTAAGGCTTGATCCGCTTTTTTCTCAACTCCCCCCGCGGGTAGACCTCCCACCGGATGAGGAACGGTTACGATCGAAAGGGTGGGCATACCCAAGGCCTTGGCTTCAGCTAAACCCAAAGACAAGAATTCATCGGTACATATGGTTACAGTTGGAATCCCGCGTTTTTCCAATTCAATGGCATCGTGGATACTCCACGAAGTACAAGACCCTCAATCACCTATGCCATTCACCACCCCCTGGCATTCATTGGCCAGCTCCTCGATAAATGCGGCGGGACCAGTTGACCGCGGCTTGGCTCTTGTTCGGGCTTCCCCCAGACCATATTTTTTCTGCATAAGATTGGCCAGCCGCGATAAAAGGAGATCCGCATTCGGTTTTCCGTTTGGCATGAATCCGATGACTTTCCCCTTCAGTTCCCCCAGACGCGGGGCGGGTAAAATTGGCAAAGTCCTGGCCCGCCCCTCCGGCACGAGCAATTCTACCTTCGCACTCATTCGGTTACCCCCTTTCGCTCTTCATGAAACCTTTCCGGCTTGCCGCATAAAAGACGACAGGTGCAACGGAGGTTTGGCGGGATTTTCCGGTCCTTATCCCCCGGAAATCAAAGGGATCAGGAATACCTCCGAAGCCATTAATTCGCCCTCCTTTTTTCTGCCGGCGATGGTGCACCTGGGCCCTCGCCAAATCTACAACTGACCTATTTAAATTTTATAGGACGCAGATAACCGCAGAAACAAAAAAGACGCTATGCGCATAGCGCTAAGCGCTAAGCAACTTTCTGTGTACATCCGTGTCCCCAAAAGAAATTCCTCTCCCATGAACTTATCCTGTCCGGCAAATTGCCTGGAGCCGGAAAAAGCATCCAGGAGAGTCCATCTTCTCCAGCCTAATGAATCAACCCTATCCCCTAAACACCAATTTTTCTGTATAGAAGCTTGCTGGTGGAGATCAAAATATCTACCACGAGGGTTTATGACTGTCAACCCCAAGCTGTGAATTGCTTGCCTTCACTTTCAATATTCAGTCGTAAAATTCAAAAAAATTGGCAAGAAGGAGGTAGGTTCGCGAGGACAAGTTTCGCAGGGGTGACGGTTTTTCTGAGTTTGGCCAGAACCTCTAACAAAGTCTGGAAAGATTTTGACAAGTATCAAAGTTGGTGTTATTTTTAATATATGCGCCGAAGGCGAAAATGCTTCCCCAAAAAGGGATCAAGGGATAGAAAGGAGAGCCTATGCCTATCAGGGTTGCCATCAATGGTTTTGGAAGAATCGGCCGGAGCGTGATGCGAGCTGCTTTGAAGGCCGAGCAATTCTCGGAAATTAAGATCGTGGCCATCAACGACCTGACCGACAATTCTACTCTGGCGCATCTACTGAAATACGACTCCATTATGGGGCGGCTGAATGCGGAAGTAAAAGTCAAGGAGAAAGGGTTGGTGGTCAATGGCCAGGAAGTGGTCATTACCGCCATAAAAGACCCGGCCCAGATTCCCTGGAGGGATTTGTCCGTAGAATATGTAGTGGAGTCTACCGGCCTTTTCACGGAAGCCAATCGAGCCCGGGGTCACCTGGATGCCGGAGCCCGAAAAGTCGTTATCACCGCTCCAGCCAAGAACGAAGACATCACGGTAGTGATGGGGGTGAATGAATATGATTATAATCCTTACGAGCACCATATCGTTTCCAACGCCTCCTGCACCACGAATTGCCTGGCCCCGATCGCCAAAGTCATCCTGGAAAAATTCGGCATTCGCCGGGGACTTATGACCACGGTACATTCCTATACCAATGACCAGCGCATCCTCGACTTTCCTCATAGCGACCTCAGAAGAGCGCGGGCTGCCGCCCTTTCCATGATTCCCACGAAAACCGGCGCGGCCTCGGCCGTGGCTCTGGTGATCCCGGAGTTGAAGGGCAAATTTGACGGGCTGGCCGTGCGCGTCCCCACTCCGAATGTTTCTCTGGTAGACCTGGTGATGGAGATGGAGCAAGAAGCTACGGTCCAGGAAGTGAACCAAACCCTCAAGGAGGCCTCCAACCGTTTCCTGGGGTACACAGACGAACCCCTGGTTTCTGTGGATTTTCAGGGAGATCCTCATTCTTCGGTCGTGGACGGTTCATCTACCAAGGCGATTGGATCCATGGTAAAAGTTCTGGCCTGGTACGATAATGAATGGGGCTATTCCAACCGCATCCTGGACCTCATCCTGCATATGGATTCGGAAAAACCCGTGTAAAAGAGAGGATCGATGCCGGTGACTATCAAAGACTTTCCGCCAGATGATGCGCGAGACCGCAGAACCCAAGAGCCTTCTCAGGGTGGATTCGAATCCGATGCCCTGCGCATTAACTTGGAGGAAACCGCCGTTAAGCAAGTGGCGGCAGACCCCAAATACGAGGTTCTCCAGGAAACGGTGGATGGGTTCCGGGGAATTCAAAAGACCATCAACGCCCTCCTTTTTGAATTGAACCACCCCTTTAAAAATTGGGAAATCATTCTGCGGGAAATGCGCGCTTTTGCCCTGAAACACTTTAACGCCTATGCGCGCCATCCCCAAGGGCCAAGGGCCATCGGGGTGATCATCGATGTTTTTTTCGACGCGGTCATGAACTCTGGCCGGGAGGCCCTGGAAGCCAGGGCAGTCGATTCTCTCCTCGGTTATGCCGAAAAGATTGCCAGTGAATTGAACGGGGACAATCAGGAGAAACTCCTGACCGTTTTGCGTGCCTGCTTTCAACGACTCTTCTCTCTTCCGGAAAAACAATTTTTTTTCTTGGCCTCCAGCCACATTCCCTTAAAAAGGATTGGCCAGATCCTCCTGCAGAAATTACCGCCAGAGGCGAGATTGGCCGAGCTCAACGGATTGCTCATCCGCAGCTTCCGGGCTACTTATCGGTATTGGCTTCAGGAAGAAGATCCCTGCCTATGGTTCGGTAAAGAGGGCGGCGTTACTGCCTTCCCCGCCGGCAAGGAAACGGACATCCTGGAGAAAGTGGCCCATCAGCGACTCAAGGAATTTCTGGCCACCTTAGACAAGTTGGCAGAAGGAGATCATTTGGTTTCCGGGGATGGTTCCACCGGAACCCTGCGCGGCCTCCTCAATCTACCAGGATATCTGGAGATTGTCCGAGCCTACAAGGAAATTCCCCATCAGTTAAACGTCTCTTCGATAGATGGGCAAAGAGAGGTAGATGATCAACTCACCCGCAATCGGAAGATTCTGGCTCTTTTCAAGATCATGGAGATCAAGGGGCTGCAGGATATCCATGAAGAAACACTGCGCGAGATCAACTACACGCTGGTGGAACTGATCCGCAAGGAACCACCGGAGCGAATGGCAGAATTCCTTTTGAAAACCTTTTCCTTGCTCAAGTCCAGCGTGGAACATTACCCGCAGACAGCTCTCCAGTGTATCCAGACCATCGGAGCAGAAGTTTTTAATCGCGGCTACAGCCCTCTGGTGGAAGTTTTTTTGGAACAGGTTCTGCATTTCGGGTTTCAATACCCGGGGGTGGAAGGAGTCAATGCCAGCTGGCAACTGATCTGCAACCCCTGCCACCTGATCAACGTGCGGGTATGGCTGGATCTTATCGCGCGCAACCCCAAATGGTGCAGCACCCTCCTTTCAGCCTTGATCATCAACCTGAAGTTGGGGGGCATCTGCATCCGGGACACCGACCTCTTTCAGAAAGAAGTGACCAAACTGCTCAACGCCGACATTGAGCCGGTCTACAACTTGATCAAGCAACTGACCAAACTGCTGCCAGTATATTTCAACGAGATCGGCGCCGAGGGACGCCTCCGCGATGTAACCACCGAAATCGATGAGATCACCCACCGCCGAGATCCCCTGATCCATTTTCTCCGCAAGCAAAGTCATGTGGAAAGCAGCAACCTGATCGAGGGTTTTATCAAAGAAATATCCCGCTTCTGGCGGCTGAAAGATAAGAATGGTCTGCGGAACTTTCTTCCTCCGGAAATCTTTGAGAAGGTGGAGGCGGCCGGACCTTGCGTTGATGAAGTCCACCAGATTCTACGTAAAATCTTCGAAGAAAAGCGGTTTACCACAGAGAAAGATCTACTGGGGTTGACTGACGCAGAACTTGAAGCCATTATGGCGGGAATGACCTCCGTCTCCGCAACCGAAAAAAAGCGGGTAGCCCTGCTCATCAAAATATATCGACTGGTCAACCAGAAGTACAACTTGGGATTCCAGGAAATCAGCTACCATCTTCAGGAAGCTTCGCGCTGGGGCTTCGAAGGTTTGGATTCCCTGCAGAAAACCTTGGATCGGAATAATACTCAGGAAGGCCTGGAGCATCTCTTGACCTATCTGGAGGGGCTGAAGGAGATCATTATCTCCCCCCAACGCTTTGAAGCCAGGGAAGATATTTACCGTAAGCGGCACATTGCCGTGGATATTCCCTCCATGTACGGCCGGTACCGGGAGAAGAAGTTCGACGCCCTCAGCTTGACTTTCCGCTTAGAAAATCTGGCCAATATCTACCTGGAAAGAATGATCGACTCTCTGGATTTATCCTTCATTACCCGGGCCACCTTCTTTGAGATCATCCCGTGCATCCGTTACGTCTTCCGGGCCATGCAGCTGGATGGCATATCCTCTCATCGGGTGGATACCCAACTGAAGCTTTTGGAAAAATCTCTGGAAATTAAACGGTTCGGTTTCACCCAGTACCTGGATATTTTTCGGGGGTTTTCCGAAGGGGTCAAGGACATCCTCTCGGTCTATTATGTCAATGCCCACAAGAATAATCTTATGGACTTAATTCTCCAGATGGGCAAAAAGAATATCCTCTCCAAGTATCTTATTTCCTCCGGGGAGGAGGTAGGACCCCAAGAATTCGTACACCAGATCGGGGAGAGATTTATACGAGACCTGATCTCCAATACCTTCGGCCTGCAGTACTTGGATATTTTCTTGGCCAGGATTCAACTCATTCTCTCCGAGCAGAAAGAAAATTTGAATGAAAATGACCTGGATCTCCTGATGACCTACGATCCCAAAAAGGTCTCCTGTCCCATTGACCATCCTAACCGTCTGACCAATGACCTGATCCACCTCGGAAGCAAGGGGTATAATTTGGCCGTCCTGGCCTCCGAAGGGATTCCGGTTCCGCCGGGGTTTATCCTTACTACGGAAGTCTTTCGCTGCCTGCGGATTATCGAGCAGTATAAGCATGCCCATGACCATTTTGAACGTGAGATTCGCGCTGGGCTGCAGCAAATTGAACAGGCCACCGGGCGGGAATACGGCAACCCCGCCCGTCCTTTGCTCTTGGCGGTGAGGAGTGGGGCGACCATCTCCATGCCGGGGATGATGGCTACTCTTATGAATGTGGGAATCAACGAGGAAATCCTGGAAGGTTTAACCCGGTCAACCGGAGAGGCCTGGTATGCCTGGGATAATTACCGCCGGTTTATCCAATCCTGGGGCATGTCCTACGGCGTAGAGCGGGAAGTCTTCAACGAGATCATGAGCAAGTTCAAATTCAATTATGGAGTGGAAAAGAAGAGGGAGTTTTCCGGTGAGGAGATGAAACAGCTGGCCCTGGCTTATCGCCGGGCGGTGGAGGAAAGACATATCACCCTGTATGAAGACCCTTGGGCTCAGCTCCAGGTAGCCATCAAGCAAGTTCTTACTTCCTGGGATTCCACCAAGGCCAGACAATACCGCGAGATCATGGGCATCTCGGATTCCTGGGGAACCGCGGTAATCGTTCAAGCCATGGTTTTTGGCAACCTCAGCCTCTCTTCCGCCGGGAGCGGGGTGGTTTTTACGGCCCATCCCTACCTCAAGATCAGGCGCGTGGCCCTATGGGGGGACTACACTCCCGGCAACCAAGGGGAAGACATCGTCGGGGGGCTGGTTTCGACTTATCCGATTTCTAAGGAGCAACGGGAAATGGAAGGGGCGGAAGGGGACCTGGAAGAAGACTTCCCGATAGTCTACAAGCGTCTTTTCGAGATTGCCAAAAGCTTGGTTTATGAAAAAAAGTGGAATCCCCAGGAAGTCGAATTTACTTTTGAAAAACCCCAGGAGGCCGGCCTCTATATTCTTCAGACCCGGGACATGGTTTCCACCAAAAGGGAAAAATTTGAGGTGTTCTCCCCTTCTGCTTCCCTGCAGGAAAATTTTATCGGGAAGGGGATCGGGGCCAGCGGTGGGGCTCTCTCCGGGCGGGCCGTATTTACCTTGGAAGACATCCAACGCCTGCGCCGGGAAGAGCCGGGCACGCCGCTGATTTTAGTCCGTTCCGATACCGTCCCGGAAGACATCCAGGAAATCTTCCTTACGGACGGGCTGCTGACAGCAAAAGGAGGCCAGACTTCTCATGCGGCCATCGTAGCTTTTGAGCTGGATAAAACGGCGGTTGTGGGTTGCCGCAACTTGGTGGTTTTGGAAAATGAAGGCCGTTTCCTGATCAAAGGCAGAGAGGTGAAGCGAGGGGATTACTTAAGCCTGGAGGGAAGAAAAGGCTTGGTCTATTTGGGGCAGCATGAAATCAAGGCGGAAGGAGATTCCTACCCCATCTTGATGTAGGAACCCATTGCTCCTTTATTAGGACGCAGATTGGCGCAGATAAACCCAGATAAATATATTGTATAGGAAATTCCTTTTTGGACACGGATATACACAGATTATCAGGATAAATTAAAAAAAATAATTATCTGCGGTTATCCGCGTAAATCTGCGTCCTATTAAATTTTTTCACGGAGGTGTGAATATGGCGGATCACCTTAAAGTGAAGGAAGGGGAAAAGAGCCAGCTGAAATTAGGGATTAATGGTCTGGGCCGAATCGGCAAACTCACGGTCTGGCACCATATCGCCCGCGGTTATTTTTCAGAGCTCGTGGTTAATGTCGGCCGGGAAGCCGGTGGCGGCTTGGATGATATTGCCAGCTACATCGAAAGGGACAGCACCTACGGATATCTGGGACAGTACCTTTACGGCCACAGGGCGGGAAGGGTCATAGAGAACTTGAACGAAGAACATGGAAAATTCGAGGTCAATGGAACGCCGGTAACCGTCCTGCGTAAGGACCGTAACCCTAAAGACATTCCCTGGAAAAGCTGGGGAGCTCACCTGGTGGTGGATGCCACGGGGAAGTTTTTAGACCCGACAGCACCGTCGGATTCTAAAAATGGTTCGATCCAGGGACACCTGCAAGCCGGTGCCCAAAAAGCCATCGTTTCCGCCCCCTTCAAAATCAAGGAAAAGTCCATGGCCATGCCGGGGGACGCCGTAACCATGGTGATGGGGATCAACGATGACCAATATCACCCCCAACAGCACCGCATGATCTCAGCCGCCTCCTGCACCACCACCTGCCTGGCTTTTATGGTCAAACCCTTGTTGGATTATTTCGGCGGCGATAAGATCCTCAGCGCCTCGATGGTAACCGTCCATGCGGCGACCGGGTCGCAGGAGGTCCTGGACCGCCTTCCCGACGCCAAATCAAAGGACTTGAGAAAAAATCGGTCGATTATGAACAACATCATCCTTACTTCCACGGGAGCGGCCCAGGCCCTGGCCCTGGTCATTCCCGAAATGAAACGCATCGGCTTCATCGCGGAATCCGTTCGCATTCCCACCAGTACCGGCTCGCTGATCGTTTTAGTCGTAAATATTCAGGATGAAAATTTAGAGCGTCCGATCAACCGGGAAATGATCAACCAAGTTTATCAAAAAGCCTCTGCGACCTACATGAGCAAGTACTTAATTTTCAGTGAACGCCAGAATGTCTCCACGGACATCATTGGCTCCCCTAACGCCGCCGCCATGATCGAGGGCACAGAGACGCATACGCGAACCGCTCACATTTGCGTCGACCTATCCAAGGTCCCGGGATTGCCCCCCGGGATCATTAAAGGGGATACGTCCTGCGTGGCTGAAATCCCCGTGACCCAGGCCGTGGTTTATGGGTGGTACGACAACGAGCTGGGAAGTTATACGAATTTATTGGGGGATCTTACCGTAAAGATAGCCAAGGAACTTCGCTGAGAGCCTCGTGCCAGAGGAGATATATTTTATCTTTTCTCTTGTTTTTCAATACGTTAACGGAAATTTGTAAATAAATAAACCCCCTCGGCAACTATTTTCAACCAACCCTCATTTTTCTCTTGACGATCACAATATATAGTGGTAAAAATTTTATTCTATACAATATAAGCTACTTTTTACAGGAGGTCATTACATGGGAGCTGTCGACCCTCAGGTGCGCCCTGGCGAGCAGCAAAAAGAAGAAGGTTTCAGGAAAGTCGAAAAAACGAACGCCTGGGTCGCTCCCGAGGGCGCGGGGAATGAAACGACCGACATGGCCCTGTTCGTCCGCACTTCCAGCGAGACGCTTTCTGACTGGAATCGGCAGCGAATTGTGGATGCGCTCTTGCGGGAGACAACCATCGACCGGGACACGGCGGAGCGGGTCAGCCGCGAGGTGGAGGAACAGATTATCACCTCCAAGATCTCCTTGGTCACGGCCCCTCTGATCCGTGAGTTGGTGGATGCGAAACTCATTGAGTATGGGCTGGAGGAAGCCCGCAAGATGCACACCCGCCTGGGGGTTCCGCTCTATGATGTCGATCAACTCATCCTCCACCCCAACCGGGAGAATGCCAATGTTCCTCACGGGCCCGAGGCCACCAATCTCACCCTGGCCGAGCGGATCAAGAAAGAATACGCCCTGCTCAGGGTCTTCTCCCAGGAGATCGGCGATGCCCACATGCGCGGCGACCTGCACCTCCACGATCTGGGGTTTATCGACCGGCCGTACTGTTCGGGGCAGTCGCTGGAATACATCAAAAAATTTGGCCTCAACCTGCCGAATTCCCTTTCCATGGCCAAGCCGGCCAAGCACCCCGAAGTGTTATTGGCTCATATGGTTAAGTTTGCCGCTGCCCTGCAAAGCAACTTCGCTGGAGCCATCGGTTGGGATGCCGTCAACCTGTTCTTTGCCCCTTACCTCGAAGGCCTGAGCGACCGGGAAGTTCATCAATTGGCCCAGATGCTTATCTATGAATTCTCCCAGCAAGCGGTGGCGCGGGGCGGCCAGGCGATCTTTACGGATATCAATCTTTATTGGGAGGTGCCCAAGCATTTCGAGAAGGTGATGGCCATCGGGCCGGGGGGAGAGTTTACGGGAAAAACCTATGCCGAATACGCCAGCCAGGCCCAGCGGTTCGTCTGGGCCCTCTTCGATGTTTACCGGGAGGGGGATGCCGTTGGCCGGCCTTTCTTCTTTCCCAAGCCCCTGGTACACATCACCGAAAAATTTTTTCAAACCCCCGGCCACATGGATTTCTTGCTGCACATCTGTAACGTAGCCGCGGAGAAGGGCAACACCTATTTTGTTTTCGACCGGGGAAACACTGCCAAGGTTTCGGAATGCTGCCGCTTGAGCTTCAAGCTGGAGCAATCTGACCTGGAAGATGCCCGATACCCCTGGCGCATGCGCTACTGCGCCCTGCAGAATGTTACTCTGAATCTCCCGCGCATTGCCTACCAATGCGCCGGCGAGGATACTAAACTTTTTGCCAAAATCTCCGAAGTCTTCAACAAGGCGGTACGGGCCCACTTGGAAAAGAAAGTTTTCTTAGAACGCTTATTGTCCCTGGGGGAAAACGGGCCGCTGGCCCTTTTGAGCATGAATAAAGACGGCATGCCCTATTTGCGCATGCACCGGGTGACCAACCTGATCGGCATGGTGGGCTTGAATGAGATGATCCAGGTCCACCTGGGCCAACAGCTGCATGAGTCCGATGCAGCCTTGAAGTTCGGCCTGAAAGTGATTGCCTATATGAAGCTCCTGGCCGACAAGATGAGCCAGAAACATAACATGCGTTTTGTCCTGGAACAAACTCCGGCGGAGTCCACGGCCTACCGTTTTGCCAAGCTGGATCTGAGGGACTTTTCCCCCCGCTCGGGGTACATCGTCAAAGGGGATATTTCCCGGGGAGAAGTCTATTACAGCAATTCTACCTACCTGAACGTGGGATCAGTCTTGAATCCCATTGACCGGGTGCGTAAGGAAGGACTCTTTCATCCCCTGATTGAGGCCGGGGCCTTGACCCACGTCTGGCTGGGAGAAGCCCGGCCTTCCCAAGAATCCTTGGCGAATTTCGTTAGCAAAGTTTTTCGCCATTCCCAGAACGACCAGATTGCGTTTTCGCCGGAATTTACCACCTGCACTGGCTGCGGGCGGACGGCCCGGGGCTTGCATGATAGATGTTCTTATTGCGGTTCAACTCAGATCGAAGGCATCACCCGGATCACCGGCTATTTCACCAAGATCTCCAGCTGGAACAAAGGGAAATTAGGGGAGCTGCGCGACCGCTTCCGTAACCAAAAATATTTTTCCGCCAGCGATCATCGGGAAGCAAGGCCTGAAGGCGAAATCCCGAAGCAGGAAAAATTGGCCGGCTCGTCCAGCCTGCCCGTTTAACTTATCGCCAATAATCATTGAGGGACACAGATAAGCGCAGATCTTCTGGATTAAAAATTCGTAAAGCGTGAGAGAACAATCCCGCGAAACGAGGGAATCACCCCCTCCCAACCCTCCCCCCTCGAGGGGGAGGGATAGGGTGGGGGGGATTGCTTAACAAAATTTCAAGAATTTGACCATTAGTAGTACAGATTATTAGGATAAACTAAAAAGAAAATAATTATCGGCTTTTATCTGCGCCAATCTGCGTCCAACGGAATGAAAACAGGAGGGGAGAAAGTGACGCTTTTTACCAAGGAAGGCTGCGCAAAGTGTGAATACGTCAGGAAGAGCGTCGACTTGAAAAAGTTAGGGATAAAAGTGGACGTTTTAAGTCCGGACAACCCCGATTCCTTGGCCCATCTGGCCTGGCATGAATTGGTCAGTTTGGCGGAAACCCAGCTACCCATATTAGTATTGGACGATTCCTCTTCCATAACCGGGGCGATCCGCATCAAGAATTACCTAACAGCAGTCCGCAATCAGCGATCAGCAGTCGGCTAAAATCAATGAAAGCTGAAAGCTGAGTGCTGCCTGCTGATGGCTGCTTATGGACTATCCCATCAAAGGATTTATCGAGACTTCTTTCTCGGATTGGCCGGGAAAAGTTGCGGCCGTTCTTTTTCTCCCATCGTGCAATTTTCGTTGCCTTTACTGCCATAACCATGACCTGGTCTTCCTGCCGGAGAAATATCCGGATTTTCCCTTAGGGGAGATTGTAGGGAATTTACGAAAACGCAGTGGCTGGATCGATGGCATCTGCATAACCGGCGGGGAGCCCACCCTCCATTCCTGGCTCCCTGCGCTGATTCGTTTTCTGAAGTCTGCTGCCGGCCTATCTCCGCCCGGCGTTTCCTTAGGGATCAAGCTGGACACCAACGGAACGCGCCCCGAGGTCCTGCGGAACCTGATGGGGGAAGGGCTTTTGGATTACGTGGCCATGGACCTCAAGGGCCCCTTGGAGGCGCAACGCTATGCCAGTATCACCGGCGTGCCCCTGGGAGAAGAAGTTATGGCCCAAATTCAAGCGAGCATCCAGATCCTGCTTCAAGGCCCGGGGGACCACGAATTTCGTACCACCCTGGTTCCTACGTTCATCGGAGAAGAGGAGGTCTACGCCTTAGCCCGGAGGGTTCGAGGAGCAAAGCGCTACACTTTGCAAAATTTCGATCCCCGGGACCCGCTGGAGGAAGGGTTGAAAAGCGTAGTGCCTTTCGACGAACAGGCCCTGCGGCAGATGCAGGAAAGGGTTAATGAGATTATTAAGGAAAAGCTTGCGAGTTGAGGATTTTAAATTAGCCACAGAGGACGCAGAGATCACCGAGTTTTAAAACCGTGATTAAGAAAAAGGGAAGAATATGTGTCAAGTGCCTAAGGCGGCGTAGCCGGAGCCAAACAGGAAAATTCCCTGTACTCCTAACGTTCAATTTCTCAATATTTTATTAAGCAATCCCCCCCACCCTATCCCTCCCCCTCGAGGGGGGAGGGTTGGGAGGGGGTGAATGGATTTTGGTTGCGGCTCTGCCGCACGGGGTCCACTGGGTTTTGATTTTAGCGAGCGTAAGGTTGGAGGAAGTTATGAAGGATGAAATCATTCAAATTTTCCGGGAAAGCGCGGATCTTAAAATAAGGTTTATCCGGCAGAATGCCGAGGCCTTGGGCCAAGCCGTCAAGATGATCGTTGAGGCCTTCAAGGCGGGGCATAAGATTTTCCTCTTCGGAAACGGCGGCAGCGCCGCCGATGCCCAACACATTGCCGCCGAGTTCGTCAACCGCTATCAGATCGAACGGCCACCATTGCCCGCCATTGCGCTGACGACCGACACCTCGATTTTAACCAGCATCAGCAACGATTACGGATATGTCAATTCTTTCTCCAAGCAAGTGAAAGCTCTGGGGAGAGAAGGAGACGTGGCCATCGGCATCTCCACCAGCGGGGCAGCCGCGAACGTTATCAAAGCCGTCAAGGTAGCCAAAGAAATGGGGCTAAAAACAATTTGTCTGACGGGGGGGGACGGGGGGGACTTAGCGAAATTAACGGACCTTGCCCTGGTGGTAGATGCACCGATTACTCCGCGAATTCAAGAGGTGCATATCACCATCGGCCATGTTCTCTGCGAGATGGTGGACCGGATGTTATTCCAAAAGCCCGCTTAATTCTAAAACGCTTAGCGCTAGGCGCATAGCGTTTTTTTAATAGAGGTATCCCATGAAAGAAGCGATCAAACCCCTATCCCTCGAAGGCATAAAAACTTATTCCCTGAAGGGAAGAAAAAGCCTGGTGAGTTGGCAAAATTTTGCCCGTCCCGTCCGCGCCCCGGCTTCCTTCAGAAAATTTTTGGGTTCCCTTCCAGATATTCTTGCCGCCAGAGATTTTAAAGAAATCGTCGCGAGAATTCGCCAAGCCCACCATAAGGGAAAGCCCGTGCTTCTGGGAATGGGCGCGCACCCGATTAAAGTGGGGCTGAACCCATTGATTGTGCACCTGATGGAAAAGGGAATTATCCAGGCCGTGGCCATGAATGGGGCTGGGATTATCCATGACTTTGAGGTTGCCTTCGCGGGAAAAACCTCGGAGGATGTGGCAACCGAAATCGGCCAGGGTACTTTCGGCATGGCTAAGGAAACGGGCCAGATGATCAATGAAGCCATCAACGAAGGCTGGCCTAAAGGGTGGGGGATCGGTCGTTCCGTAGGAGAAATGATCCGGGAGCGCAAATTTCCCTATCGAAGC
This sequence comes from Pseudomonadota bacterium, assembly GCA_018819135.1. Taxonomy (GTDB): domain Bacteria; phylum Desulfobacterota; class SM23-61; order SM23-61; family SM23-61; genus JAHJQK01. The sequence goes on from JAHJQK010000042.1 coordinate 43,262, forward strand.
AAGAGTATCACCGCTGCCGGAATCAGAATGGGCATTCCAGTGACCGTTCATGTGGCCATGGGAACAGACATTGTCCACCTCCACCCCCAGGCCTGTGGGGAGGCCATTGGCGGAGCGAGCCACGTGGATTTCCGCCTTTTCGCCGCCATGATCTCTCAACTTGAGGGAGGGGTATACTTAAATCTCGGCTCGGCGGTGATTATGCCCGAGGTATTCCTGAAAGCCTTAACCCTAACGCGCAATCTGGGTTACCGGGTGATCCATTTCACCACGGTGAATATGGATTTCCTTCCCCATTATCGACCTTTGACCAACGTCGTCCACCGGCCGACTCTGGAAGGGGGAAAAGGGTTTCACCTCACCGGCCACCATGAGATCATGTTTCCTCTCCTGACCGCCGCCCTCCTGGAAAAAATATACACCGCCGAGCACGCTGAGAACGCATAGTAAAAGCCGCAATTCAAATCTTAATTCCGAAGCTCGGGGGATTCGTGCTTCGGATTTCAAACTTTAATATATTCTCGGCGTTCTCGGCGATCTCTACTACTAACGTGCAAAATCTCGAAATTTTGTTAAGCAGTCCCCCCCACCCTATCCCTCCCCCTCGAGGGGGGAGGGTTGGGAGGGGGTGATTTCTTTTGGTTGCGGCTCTGCCGCGCCGTGGTAATCTTTTATTAAAGGTATTTGGCCAGGGCCCGCAGGCTGGGCTCGAGATGTTCTTCCCGGTGGGGTTCGATGGTGTATATGGGCTGAAGCTTTTGGGCCCGCAGGCAAGAAAAGATTCCGTCAAAATCAATCTTGCCTAACCCCATGGGAAGATGCTCATCGGCCTGGCGGTGGTTATCGTGAAGATGAACTTCGAGCAGGTAAGAGCCGAGGGCCTCGATCCACTCGCCCATCGCCACTTCCGAGAAAATGTGCCCATGGCCCGTATCCAGGCAATAACCCAGAAAAGGAGAATGAATGGCTTGAAGGAGTTGTTGGAGAATGGAGGGATTTTCTTCAAAGACATTTTCCAGGGCCAGCTTGACGGCAAGCGTTTCCGCTCGTTCCACCAGCGGCCTCCAGGTTAGCAGGCTGTTGGTCAACCAGAGGGCTACATCGTCGTCAAAGCGCCAGCGGTCATATCCGGGATGGAATACGATGGCCCGGGGATGAAAAAAAGGGGCAAGGTCCAAAACCTGATTGAAGCGGAAAGCAGTGATTTGGCGAATTTTATCATCGACGGCCCCCGGGCTGAGGTCCATGAATGGGGCATGGAAAGTTACGGAAACATTTTTTTCCCTTAATTGCCGGGCAGCCTTTTTGATCTCCGGCCAAGGAAGGTGGTCGAGAGTAGCGCCGCTAAAATAGATCTCCGGCTGTAACCCAATGGCCAACACCCCTGACAAGTTTTTCAAAAGCAAGGGTAGGGGGAGATTGACTTGCACTTTCTCTAAAATACCCATGCTTATTTGGGGGGGGAAGGGGGCCAACTCTGGTCCTTAGATCCTTTCTGAGAACTGACCACCTCCACAACGAAGTCAGAAATTTTTGGAATACCGCTGGAAGAGAATTCGGAAAAGACGATCATAAAAGGAACGGATTTCCCCGGGGGAACGTTTACGTTAGAAAATGTTTCTCCGAATTGGGAGGAAAGACTCTTGGCCATCTCTTCTCGGGAAAAAACTTTTAAATCTTCCTCCAGCAGAACATTCCCGCAATACCCCGTTTTTTCCTCTACCTTTCCGCCTTTGGCATCCAGGAGCGCCCCCTTGACTTTGATAAAGCTGCGAGATTCTTTCCAATGATTGACCGCCTGGCCTTCAACAACAAAAACCCTGGTAAGTCTTTTGTTCTCCAGGTAATATCCCTTCACTTTTTCCAGGGCAATGAAGCCCTCGGTTTCATCGCTCAGGCCCAAATGCTGCTTCAGGGCCGAAAAGCTGGATCCCATTTTTCGGAAGACCTCAAAGTTTTTCCAGACCAGGGAGGCTCCGTAGCCAATGCCGGTTAGAATAAGAATAATGATGAGGATAACCCTCGGTGAGGAGAAGCGACTGGCGGCCGGTTTTTTTCGCGGCGGCATTTCTATTTTGCGCGGGGTTTTGGGGTATAGGTTTTCGGGAATTGTTGCGGGAGTGATTTTATCAGAGGGAGAAATTTGTTCTCCGAGGGAAGACTTTTGTACTGGGAATACGTGCCGGCACTTTGAACAGCGGACTTTGGCTCCCCCTGCGGGGATACGCTCGTCATCCAGATTAAACTTGATGCGGCATATTGGGCAGTTGATAATCATATATCAAGTATAGGCAATGGGTAATGGGCGATAGGCTATAGGTGATGGGCGATGAGCTATGGGCTAAGGGATATTTTTTTCTTTTATTGCCTATGGCCTATTGCCCATTACCTAAATTTATTTTAAAACATAGATTCCCTGCAAATTGCGGTATTCCTCCGCGCAATCCAATCCGTATCCCACCACGAAATGATCATCGATTCGAAAGCCCACATAATCGGGGTGAAAATTGACCTCCCTACGCCCGGGTTTATCCAGAAGGGCCACCACTTTTAAGGAGCGAGGTCTGCGGGCTTTCAGGCACCGGGAAAGATATTTTAAAGTAATTCCGGTATCGATAATGTCTTCCACTACGATTACGTTTTGCCCTCTTAAAGGAGTCTCCACATCTTTGGTTAATTTTACTTTCCCCGCAGAACGGATTCCCGTGCCATAACTGGCCAGACGGACAAAATCCATTTTCACGGGAATGGTCATTTGGCGAGCAAGATCAGCCATGAAGATAAAGGCTCCTTTGAGGACCCCCACCAAAAGAACTTCTTTCCCTGAAAAGTCCTGGGATATCTTACGGGCGAGCGCTTTTACCTTCTTTTGAACTTCTTTTTCCGATAAAAGCAGCTTCATAATAAGTCTAAGTATATTGATTCCTTTTGGATTTGTAAAGACCAATTTTTTAATTTAAATTAATTTGGACACAGATTTCCACGGATAAACGCTGATAAACATTTTCCGTGTTTTTAGCATTTAATATCCTGAAAATCTGTGTTTATCTGTGTCCCATAAGGAAATTCCTATACAAAAATTCATACAAAAATTTCTACCTTGACAAATTCTAAATAGAGTTTAACATATGGACACTCGGGAAAATTTGTTGGGCAGGGGCACGGTCACCGTGCCCCTACATCAGATGCAAGGCCCTGCACAACTCACAGGCTTCATTGCAGCGCAACGCCGCAGGTGGACTTTTTACGAAACCATCAAAGTTGGTGGAAGAAGTTGCGGGAAGGTTATTTTTTCTGAAAGGAGGTTCAGACCATGGCTGAGATCAAAAAAATTCTTTATGCCACGGATTTTTCAGAAAATTCAAAGTGGGCCCTGACCTATGCCCTCTCTTTTGCCCAAAAATATGACGCCAAACTTTATATCGTGCACGTCATCCAACAACCCAGTTACCCGTTGGGCATGTATGCCGAGATCTCTTTCGATGCCATGGATAAGTTCAACCGTAATATCTCCGACGTTAGCGAAAAGGAGATGAAAAACCTTTGTGAAGTCGAACTAAAAGGGTTTAAAAATTATGAAAGCATGATCATTAACGGGACCCCTTTTGTCGAAATCATTCGGACCGCCAAAGAAAAAGAAGTGGAATTGATCGTTGTTGGAACGCACGGCCGTACCGGGCTTGATTATGTTCTCTTTGGAAGCACTGCCGAAAAAGTAGTACGGAAAGCTTTTTGCCCGGTTCTAAGCGTCCGGCTTCCCGGAAAGGAAGTCAAAAACCATAAAAAATAGGCAAGAGGCGATAGGCAAGAGGCAATAGGCTATAGGTAAAAATATAGTAGGGTAGAGGCAAAACATTATCGATATATTTTTCATCTTTGTTATTTTCTTCTATTGCCTATTGCCTCTTACCAATAGCCCGATTTTTAATCTCTTGCCTATAGCCCATCGCCTATGGCCTATTTTTATTTTTGTTGCATAAATACCAACCCATTTTTAGGGCTTTGTGGTCTTTTTGATACAAAAAGAATAGATTTTAGTGATTTTAATTTTTCAGATTTAATCATCGACGGTCAAGAAAGGGCTATGCGGGATATGTAACTTGCCCCGCTCCAAGTTTTAACTTCTTACTTCCTTCAAAATATCAATTGCTTGTAATAATTATAATTTCTTGAGATGCCGGCAGCGCTGTAAAAGGGATTGATGGTCTTATGGGTCTGAAGAAAATATAAAAAGTGGCATTAAATTTGCTCAATTTTATTGAGAAGTGAGTTTATTTTGCTTTTTAAGAAATTTATTGGTTTAAAAAGAAAGCAATACTTTTCCCCATCCCCGCAAGAGCGGGGAAGACGGAGCTCTTTGAAATTATTAATATTTATTTTGGGAATGATGTTTTTAGGTTCCCTGGCCTCCGCCCAATCTTCAACCGAAGGGCAAGCTTTCCCCAAAGGAAAGCTCCCCCATAAGGTAGCCATCCTGCCGGTGAAAATTCACAGCCCGGAAAACCTCGAGTACATGCAAGAGGGGCTTGTTGATATGCTCTCTTCCCGGGTCGAGCTCGCAGGCCGGGTGGCCGTCTTGGAAAAAGGTCCAGTCAAAAAAGCTTACAACCAGGTTTCCGGGGAGATGAATTTGGAGAACGCCAGAAAGATCGGCCATATGCTGGAAGCTGATTTTGTGGTCTTTGGCAGCCTGACGAAATTAGGAGATAGCGCCAGCCTTGACCTGAAGGTGGTCGAGGTTAAGAAAGAAGACTCCGGATCTTCAGTTTTTGTCCAGGCGAAAAAGATGGAAGAAATCATTGCCCGGGTGGATGATCTGGCCCGGAAGATTGACGAGAAAATTCTCGGCTATCCCTTGAAACCCCAGGTGGCCGAAAAACCAGCGGAGGCGGCGAAGGAAATAGGGGGCTTTCCGACTATAGCGGCGGTCTCCGGGCCGGTAAGGATGGGAATAGGCTTTGCCGGCGGTGAATTCTGGCAAAGCCAACCGTTTCCTTTCCAAATTATGGGGATGGCCGCCGGCGATGTAGACGGCGATGGCCAGAACGAGGTCATCCTCATCGGCGAAAAAAACTTGTATATCTACCGCTGGGATGGAGAATTTAAGCTGCTCTGGAAGAGAGAAGGCGGGAAGTTTGACCGGTATTTGGCCGTCGATGTGGCCGACGTAAATAAAGATGGAAAAGCCGAAATTTTCGTCACGAATATACAGGGGGAAAAGCTTTCTTCCTTCGTGGTGGCCTTTAAGGACGGAGCTTTCCGGACCGCTGCTTCCGGCCTCGACTGGTTTTTGAGGGCAGTGGAGTGGGGTGAAAAGGGAACGGTCTTATTGGGGCAACAAAAGGGATATCAAATAGGGTTTGAGAGAGCGATATATGAAATGGGATGGGACGGGAAAACATACAAAGAGATTCGACGAGCGGAACTTCCCAAGATTTTCAGCATTTACGGATTTACCCCTTTTACCTATGACGGCAAGACCGACTACTTTTTCATCGATTCTGACTTCCGGCTGAAACTCATGAACGCCCAAGGAAAAGTAACCTGGAGCAGCCAGGACGCTTATGGTTCCGACAATGTCTTTCAAGCCAAACCTTTGGTCGTTGGACCCGGTCTTCGGTTTGAAGATGCAGATGAGCTGGCATATGTAAATGTGAGGGTGATTCCTAGGGGAAGGGATATTTTAGTCATCCGGAACATATCAATCACCGGACAATTTTTTACGCGCACGAAATCTTACAGCAAAGGGGAAATCCAAATTTTAACCTGGACCGGCGCCATGTTCGCGGCCAGATGGAAATCCCAGGAAATCCAGGGTTACTTAGCGGATTTTCAGGTCCAGGACGTGGACAGAGAAAAGAAAAAAGAGCTGATCTTGGCCGTCAATCTTCCCGCAGAGACATTTTTTTCGGGGGGAAAAAACAGCGCATTGATGATCAGCCGGATGCCCGACGTTCAGTAGAAAAATTGTGTCACTTTAGCTTTTTGAAAACCTTTTCAAAAAGGGGATTTTTAAGGTCGTCATTCCTGCGAAAGCAGGAATCCAGGATTTTTTCGGGCCTTTCTGGACTCCCGCTTTCGCGGGAGTGACAGAAAAGTGGGTTTTTCAGAGGCTCTCAAATTTTTCTATTGACAATTTTTTCCAAGATAAGTATTTTGGGACGAAGAAAGGCAAACCTTTTGTTAGTAGAAATTCCCAAGGGAAGGGGGTGAGGAGGGAGGCAAAAGCAATTTTTAGCTGGGATGAAAAAAATTGAGCAATACGTATCAATCGAAAGGAGGAAAAGAATAATGAAGAAGTATTTAGCATTGATTGGGGCGATGATTTTAGTCATGGCCCTGACTTCGCCAGCTCTGGCGGCGGCGGATTGGGCCAAACAGTTTAAGGCTACGTCCGTGTTCCAGATCTGGAGCGTTTGGCTCACCCAACAGGATTTCAAGACAAATGACGCTGACACCGAGGTTACGACAAAAGGGATCTCCTCCCGAATCAATTTCTTCCTGCAATGGGGCGATCCCAAATATGTGCGCGGTACTATCGGATTTGAGGCTGACAGCACGAACTGGGGTGAGAGCGCATGGGATAATACGGGAACAACTGCCAATCCCAGCGGGAGAATGGGTACGAGAAACACCGACCAGGTACAGCTCGAGATCAAGCGTGCCTACTTGGAATTCACCATTCCGAACACCCCGATAATTGTGACGCCTGGAATCCAGGGCTTTGCCTACGGCGGCCGCCTCTTACAGAGTATAGACACGCCCGGATTGAAAGTGACGGCCAACTTCGCTCCTCATAAAATTGAGGCTGCCTGGTTGAGGTATAACGAAACCAGCCGTACTACCTACGGGGTCAATGACATCTATGGTTTGATCTATGACCTTAAGCAGAAAGAGTTCAACATCAATGCCTTTGGTTTCTACGAAAACGACCTGAGCAACGCCACATATCAAGACCATCCGTACTGGATCGGCGTCGGCGGCGGATTCCGCCCGGGTAACCTTGCCCTAAGCGGACAATTCGTGTACGTAGGCGGAAAAAGAGATTATGTTACCGCGACGGACTACGATTACTCTGGTTGGGCGGCTGAACTCTTAGGCCAGGTCAAGATAGGGCCCGGACTTTCCGTAGCCGCGGAAGGCTTCTATGCCACGGGAAATGACGCCAATGATGCCACAAAAAAGAAGCAGTACTTCCGCCCGGCGGGATCGGAATCCCATTCCAATTTCGGGTTGGGGCGGACCGTGTTCTTCTTCATGAATTTCAGCCAGCTCGGCAACCAGCACAACAAACAGAGTGATTTTGGCGGCATGTATTACGGCCGGCTCAACGGGATTTATAGTCCAATGCCCTGGATGCAGCTGAGCGGCAATTACCTCTACCTTGGCGATACCTCTAAGGGTGACCCGGCGAATGTAGCCACAGGCGGCAACATTAATAGCCCCACAGGTGCCACGCAGATTGTGGACAAAGACTTTATCGGCCATGAGATCAACCTGATTACCACGCTGAGAATTTACCAGAACTTTACCTACAACATTGGCATCGGCTACTTTATCCCTGGCGATGTCTATGATGTGTACGACAGCTCCGCCAACAAGACCAAGAATGCTGAAAACGCCTGGGCGGTCAACACTGGGATGCAGTTGAGCTTCTAACTCTAACGAATTGGGCCAAAGGCCAAAAAAAACCCCCGCGGGACACCCCAAGGGGGTTTTTTTATGAGCTTTCTCCTCCTAAAGACTGTTTCGCAATTTCGTCATGCCCGCGAAGGCGGGCATCCAGTCATGTCAGATCAAGGAATAAATCTTGTCATTTTTATGTTGCCAAACACGTTTTATAAGGTCAGAGGTTACTCCTACATAAAGCGTTCCATTGCGACGGCTGGCAAGTAGGTAAACGCAAGGTATCTTCGCCATATCAATGTTGTACTGGATTCCCGCTGAAGTTTACCCTCGCGAAAGCGGGGGCGAGAATGACAGCCCTTTTTTCTATTATGGCCCAGCCTCTTATTTCCCCCAGTCAGATGTTCCCTGGCCGTCACTATCAAAAGCGGGGCGCAGCGTGATCATGATGGGCCCCAGGTCTTTCTCGGGGAAGATTCCCGGAGCAGGAGTCTTTTGCTGGGAACCAGAATTGAAGGATAAAGGGAAAACCGCCGGCTGGCTGAAATGGCCGGCCTTATCCTGAATATGGACGGTAAGAGTGAGACTGACAAAATTCAGCCCTTGAACGCCTACCGTGTTCAGGTAAATATAACCGGATAAATCCTTGCCGTCGCCCTCTTTGATCTTAGTAATGCTTACCGGGTAAGTCCCGATACCAGGCTGCTCGATCGTGGCATAAATGTTTTTCATATCGCCATCCGGATCAGAAGCCTTCAGGTAAACCTGCCACGTATCCCCCGGCCTTAGTTTTGGCGAAGCAAAAGACTCGGTGATCACCGGAACGGATTTTCCATATTTCGCTTCCTTCACTTCCAGAGGGGCCAGGGCGGCACACCCCATAGTCAGGAAGAGCAGAGCAACAACGCTCAACATTTTTTTATACATTTTTTAACCCCCTCATCTCTTCCTTAGATTCAATGGGACGCAGATTTGCGCAGATAACCCCAGAAACAAAAAAGACGCTATGCGCTAAGCAACTTTCTGCGTTCATCTGTGTCCAAAAAAGAAATTCCTTTACAATTAAATTATACCCCTTCATTTTTAAAAACGGCAAGTGGCAAAATGAGCTTGACATAAGGCCTAATATTCTGATATGAAAAAATGTTTTGGATATATGGTTAAAGGAGGTAAGGACTAATGGGCAAACAATACCTGTTGGCGCCAGGACCCACACCGGTTCCTCCCGAAGTCCTGCAGCGGATGGCTGAACCCATCATCCATCACCGGTCGCCAGGGTATGAGAAAATATTAGGAGAGGTGCGTGAAGGGTTAAAATATCTCTTCCAGACGAAAAAAGAAGTATTGATCTTTGCTTCTTCGGGAACGGGGGCCATGGAAGGGGCCGTTACCAATACTCTTTCCGCCGGCGATAAAGCGATCGTCATTGAGGGGGGAAAGTTTGGGGAACGCTGGGCGAATATTTGCAAAGCCTACGGCGTGCAAGCGCAGATTTTACCCGTGGAATGGGGACAGCCCATTGATCCGGGTTTGATCGCCCAGGCCTTAAAGGCCGACCCATCGGTCAAAGCCGTTTTCACCCAGGCTACCGAGACCTCTACGGGTGTACTCTATCCCATTAAGGAGATTGCCGAAATCGTTTCCCGTTATCCGGGAACGATCATGGTGGTGGACGCCGTTTCCCACCTCGGGGCTGTGGAATTACCCATGGACGAATGGAAGTTGGACATCGTCGTGGCGGGTTCTCAAAAAGCCTTCATGCTCCCGCCGGGCTTGTCTTTTGCGGCCCTTAGCGATAAGGCCTGGGAGTTCGTGGCAAAGTCAACCTTGCCTAAGTTCTACTTCGATTTCAAAAAGGAGTTGAAGAACCTGATGCAGAATCAAAGTGCCTATACCCCGGCGGTATCCTTAGTCATGGGTTTAGCCGAATCGTTGCCAAGGATCCGGAAAGAAGGGTTGGAAAATATTTTTGCCCGCCATGCCCGACTGGCCAGGGCCACCCGTGAGGCCATGCTGGCTCTTGGTTTAAAACTTTATGCCCCCCAGGCTTACTCCGACGCAGTAACGGCCGTGGTGGCACCCCCGGGAGTAGACGGCCAGAAGGTGGTCAAGATCTTGCGGGATAGACACAACCTGACCATTGCGGGCGGTCAAGATCAGGCCAAGGGAAAAATCTTTCGGATTGCCCACATGGGGTACGTGGATAAATTTGACGTCATCATGGCTGTGGCCGCAGTGGAAATGACCCTCAAGGAACTGGGCTACGCGGTGGAAACGGGTAAGGGTGTTCGGGCGGCAATGGAAGTTCTATCAAAATAATAGGCGATAGGCAATGGGCAATAGGCAATAAAGACAGGTAATAGGCAAGAAGCATTAGGGAAAAAGCGAAATGCCTCTATCCTCTAACCGATAGCCCATAGCCTCTAACCGATAGCCTATTTTTTTAAAGGTTTTTTATGGCTAACATCATCGTCATCGGTATGCAGTGGGGGGATGAGGGCAAAGGAAAGATCGTTGACCTTTTGACGGAATTTGCTCATGTAGTTGTCCGCTTCCAGGGTGGGAATAATGCCGGACACACCGTGGTGGTTGGACAACAGAAGGTCATTTTACACCTCATTCCGTCAGGTGCTCTCTACCCGCAGAAAAAATGCGTCATCGGGAACGGCGTGGTCGTGGACCCGCAGGTTTTGCTGGCGGAGATTGATGAGCTGCAGAAGAGGGGTTATTTTAAGGACGATGATCAACTTTTGATCAGCGAGGATGCCCACCTGATCATGCCCTATCACCGGCGCATGGATGTGGCCCGGGAGCGGATGAAAGGCGAGGGAAAAATCGGGACTACGGGAAGAGGGATCGGCCCGGCTTATGAAGACAAAGTAGCCAGAGATGGAATACGGGTCGGAGACCTTTGCAACCCAAAAATTTTCCGAAAAAAGTTGGAAGCCACCTTGGCCTTTAAAAACCCCTGCCTGGAAACTTGCCTGCAGGACAAAGGATTCAATCTGGAAACGATCTTCCAGGAATATAACGGGTATGGCGAGCGGCTGAAAAAGTACGTAACTGACATTTCTGTTTTCATCAACAACCGGATCAAAGAGGGCCAGCATATCCTTTTGGAGGGAGCGCAGGGGACCCATCTGGACGTTGACCACGGCACCTATCCTTTTGTAACCTCTTCCAACACCGTAGCGGGAGGGGCCTGCACGGGAGCAGGGATCGGGCCGACGAAAATCACCGAGGTAATTGGAGTCTCCAAGGCGTACACGACTCGGGTGGGCGAAGGGCCTTTCCCCACCGAGCTTAAAGACGAGGTGGGGGAAAGAATGCGGGAGCGGGGTAGAGAATTCGGAGCAACCACCGGAAGGCCACGACGATGTGGCTGGCTGGATATTCCCCTGCTCCGGGATGCAATCCGCTTGAACGGTCTCACGGGAATCGCCCTGACCAAAATGGATGTGCTCAGCGAGTTTGAGACCCTTAAAATTTGCACATCCTACCGACACAGGGATGAGCGCTGCCAAGAAGTTCCTTCGTCGATTGAAGTCCTGCAGGAATGTGTACCCGCCTATGAAGAAATTCCGGGATGGAAGGGCGAGATGAGGAATGCCCGTGATTTCAAAGACCTTCCTCCGCAGGCGCAGGATTATGTCAGACGCATTGAGGAATTAACTGCAACCGAGGTGATTTTGGTCTCGGTGGGCGAGCGCCGGGAAGAGACTATTTTGCGGCGTAACCCCTTTGAACGAGGACCCTGCCTCTCATAAAACGCTTGATCAATGGAGGAAATCCATTTAGAATAAATTATTCGGGACACAGATTTGCACAGTTGAACACAGATAAAAAATTTATGAAATTTTAAACCATTTTAAATCTTTTATCTGTACAGAACGACATATATTGTTGCGTATATTTCCAATAACCTTGTAAAGCCTGTCATTCCGGGCTTGACCCGGAATCCAGTCTGTTTTCTGGATTCCCGCTTGCGCGGGAATGACGAATTATTAACATTTATTTATGGCTTTTTGAATCCGTATTTATCTGCGTTCATCTGTGTCCAATAAATTTTTTGAGCCGTTAGCTCAGTCGGTAGAGCACCTGACTTTTAATCAGGTGGTCGCAGGTTCGATCCCTGCACGGCTCACCAATCGTTAAAAGGAGTTAGCCCCGCCGGGAGCGTGGTTAACTCCTTTGTTTTTTAATTTCATCCGGGACTTTAAAAAAGGCGATTCACCCCAGAGGGCCCAGAGGAAATTTAAGATAGGATGCGGAAAAACTCCCATCCACCGTCACTGCCGCGCTGTGTTCTCTGTGGTTCAGAAAAATCATTCAATTTCGGTGAAAATAAAAGAGGTTTTAGATATGGAAGAATGCGTTCATAGAATCAAAGACCCAGGACTCCGGAAATATGAATGTTCGATCGAAGAAGCCGCGGGAATGATTCGGGACGGGGCGGTCGTGGCGACTTCCGGAAATATCCTCGCGGGATATCCCAAAGGATTTTTCAAGGGGCTGGCGGAAAGGATGCGGAGAGGAGAAAAAATAAAAATTGATCTTCTGGCCACAGGGCCTTTAGGTCCCGAAATAGAGGATACCTTGGTCGAAGTTGGCGGAATCCGGAGGAGGATCGGCAGCGTTGGGTCGAAGTTATTGCGGGACGCGGTCAACAGGAAGGATGTGGGGTTTCTGGAAGGGAAGTCAGGAAAGGTTACCCAAAACGCCAGGTGGGGGTATTACGGAGACATCGACGTGGCCGTGATCGAGGCGGCAGGGATCAATGAGCAAGGGGAAATCATTCCCGGGATCAGTGTTTATGACGCGCCGGATTGGGTTGCCTTGGCAACCCAGGTGATCATTGAAATTAATTTACTGAGGCCGCTGTCTTTGGAAGGTCTTCATGACATATACTCGCCGGTTAAAAATCATTGGATTCCCTTGACAGATCCGATGGAGAGAATCGGAAAGCCTTGTATCCCTCTGGAGTCAAGAAAAATTGCCGCTATCGTCTTTTCTCATATTGAAGACCGGGAAATTTCGCCTTCGCGACCCAGCGAGAAGAACCTGCGCCTTGCCAGAAATTTAGGCGATTTCTTAAGGGAGGAAAAAAAGCGGAAGCATTTTCAGGATGGACTTCCTCCCATAGAAGCGGGGATCGGAGAGGCGATGAATGTCTTTCTCTCTTCCCTCGTCGGTACGGAGTTTCGTTCTTTACGATTCTTTTTGGCAGCGGCCACCGACCCCCTCCTGGATTTGATCGATGCCGGTAACGCAACCGCGGTCTCCTGCAACAGCCTTCGTTTCAGCCGTGCGGCTTTAGCTAAATTGAATTCGAAGATCGATCACTACAAGAAACACATTATCCTTCGGCCGGTAAGCGTTACCAACTCCGCCGAATTGATCAGCCGTTTGGGAATCCTGGCCATCAACACCTGCCTGGAAGCAGACCTCCTGGGGCAGGTCAATTCGAGCCATATCCGGGGTTCCCTCCTCATTGGAGGAATCGCGGGATCTTATGATTATGCCCGGAACAGTGCCGTGTCCATTTTTGCCCTGCCTTCCCGGTCAAAGGGAGGAATTTCGAACATCGTCCCCCGCGTTTCCCATGTTGATCATACGGAACATGAGGTGGACGTACTTGTAACCGAACATGGGGTAGCCGACCTGCGGAGTTTGGAACCGACAAAAAAAGCATTGGCCATCATAGAAAAATGCGCCGATCCCGGCGATCGCGATTTCCTAATGGCTTACATGGAGATGTCAAAAAACAACCCTGGCCGTGTTCCGATGGGATTCACCGATCAAACCTGGGATCAAAGGAAGGTGTAGAAAGAGGTGCCATATTTTTATGTCGCCATTTTTATGACCTTAGATACGCTCTCGCTCAGTCCTTCGAGATCAAAGGGCTTGGCCAGAACCCCTTTAAAACCGTATTGCTTAAAACCAGAAAAAATAGGATCATTGGAGTAACCGCTCGCCACAAGGGTAAAAGGTTTTAAAATTAATCTTGGACCATTTTCCTGCCTTGCTCCAGAGCCTGGAGGTTTGTTTCCAACCTTTTGCCGTTGAAATTCTTGGAGAGGGTCTGGCGAAACTCTTCCAGGCTGAGAGGGAGAAGGTTCGCTCTTAGGAGGGCTCCGATCATGATCATATTCCCAAGAATAGGTGAACCCATTTCCATCGCCTGGTCAGTGGCAGGGACATAATAGACTTTGCGGGAAAGAGCCTGGAGGGATTTTTTAATCTCGGCGAATTCCGGATAGGCTTCATTACCAGAAATTACATCCACCGGATAGATGGGGCGGGTATTAACGATGACTACGGTTTCAGGGTTCCCGTAATGGGTAAGAACCCGCAGGGCTTCCACGGGCTCCAAAGCCACGATTACGTCGGCTTTCCCCTTGGGAATCAAGGGGCTGAGCTGCTTTTTCGAGGAAATGCGGATGTGACTCATAACCGAACCTCCCCGCTGGGAGGCGCCGTAGGTTTCACCGATGGTCGTAAAATATCCTTTGTGGACGAAGGCCTGGCCGATCAGCTGCGAAGAAAGAACATTCCCCTGCCCCCCCACTCCGGTAATGATGAGATTGTAGGAATCTTTTTCCGGGTTCACTTAGTTGATCTCCTCTTTGACAATCGCCTTTTCAGGACAAATATCCGCGCACACGCCACAACCAACGCAGATGACCTCGTCGATTCTGGCCTGGGCCGATTTTTTATCCCACATCAGGCCCGGGCATTTAAAAACCCGGGTACATAATAGATCGCAACCGCATTCATCCCCGATACAAATTTCCGGATTGACTCTAACCTTGTAGGGAAGCTTTTCTTCTTTTCCCTTCAGCATCTGACATGGGCGGCGCATAATGACCACTTTAGCGCCTACCGGGTCTTCGAGGGCTTGCAACATTTTTTGTTTGGTTCCCTCAAGATCAAAGGGGTCCGTAACCGCCACCTTGGCCCCAAATGAACGGCAGACCGCTTCGATATTTACGGGAGAAACTTCTTCCCCCATGGCGTTCCTGCCCACTCCCGGATGGGGCTGGAATCCGGTCATGGCCGTTGCGCTGTTATCGAGAATGACCATCACTATATTCGACTGGTTGTAACAGGCATTGACCAGAGGAGGCATGGCCGCATGGAAAAAAGTTGAATCCCCGCACATGGCCACCACGGGCTGGTCGAAACCAAAGTTGGCAAGTTTCCCAAAACCACTGGCCAGGCCTGTTCCCGTCCCCATCGCCCCCCCGGTCTTTAAAAGATAATAACCCGCCGGCCCCCGCCCCAGGGCGTAACAGCCAATGTCGTATGTGGCAAATCCCTGGCGGTTGTCCAGCTGAAGGGCGTTCTTGATGGACCAGTAGGAAGCCCGGTGAGGGCAACCCGGACAAAACCCCAGAGCCCGGCTGGGCAGCATCTTCTCAGCCACTTCGACCGCCTGAGCTTCGTACCGCGGGCTGCGGGCTTGATACGGCACATTTAAAATCTTCCCTAAGGCATCGATGACCCGATCGGCATTCATCTCGCCGAAGAAAGGAATGTGTTGGGATCTTTTGCCGAAGAAGGTCTTGGGGCCGATTTGACCGGCGGAATCAGCTGCCAGCTCTTTGACGTTACCTTCCAAAAAGGAATCGACTTCTTCGACAAATAAAACTTTTGCGGTTTTTTCAAGCTTTTCGATGACCATTTTCGTTGGCAGCGGCCAGGTGGTCCCGATCTTGAGAACCCCTACGGCGTCCTCCAGCCCGAGCAATTCCAAGGCTTCCTGGCTGTACAACCAGCCACTCCCGCAGGTGATGATGAGAACCTTGGGTCGCTCCGGACCTATATATTGGTTGAAGGGGGAGGCGGCAAAAATTTCTTCGAGGCGGATCAGGTTACGGTGGAGCTGGTCGTGTTTTTGGTAAACCGGATGCGTATTTCTCTGCCTTGTTTTATCAAACCAGGCCCGGCGTCCGTCAGGGGGAGGGAGCGGCCCCAGAGTTACGTTTCCCCGGGCATGAGAAGTACGGGTGACCCCTCTCATCAGGCAAACAATACCCATTTCTTCCGAAAGGGCAAAGGCCCATTGGGTCATCTCTTTCGCTTCCTGAAAGGTGGATGGTTCAAGCAGAGGAAGATCGGCTAATTTGGCAAAGGGTCTGGAATCCTGTTCGTTGCTGCTCGAATGGGCCGAAGGATCGTCACAGGTCACCAGAAGAAGGCCGGCCTCAATGCCGATAAGGTTCAGGCTCAGCAAATAATCAGAAGCGACGTTCAATCCGTTCTGCTTCATGGCACAAATCGCCCGCAATCCAGAAAAGGATGCGGCGGAAGCAACCTCCAAGGCGACCTTTTCGTTAACCGACCATTCCACGTAAAGTCCCATAGGTTTGGCTACGGAGGCCAGATTCTCGATAATGTCGGTGGAAGGCGTTCCGGGATAAGCGGTGCACACCTTGACGCCGGCCTCTAAAGCCCCTCTGGCAATGGCTTCGTTGCCCATGAGTAAAAGTTCTTTTCCGGGTGCGTTAAGAGCGATGATGGACATGATCAACTACCTCTTATAGGGAATGATGGAACATGGGAATGGTGGAATCCGGTTACTCCATAAAATTTCGTAATAGGGGGTCCTGATAATCCAAATATAATAGATCCTGCGAGCTGCCGCTCCGCTGAACCAGATTCTGAATGGCCGCCCTTTTTTTATTCACGGAAGCCCTTTGCAGTTTTTCCCAATTCCCTTCCGGTATATCGCGCAATTCCAAAAGGCCGCGAGATCGGGCAAGATCGATAAGCTCCTGGCCTATCTGGGTTCTGACAAGCACCTGGTTCCAACCCCGGGCCACCTTCCAGCCTTCCGGCAAGCGTGCCGACCCGACCGATACATCGCTGAATTCGGCTGTCATGTCGTAACAGTATTGGCAGGCTTTTCTGACGGTTGGTAAAACCTCATCCAGGGAAATTTCCATGATTCCGTTTCGGGTGTGAACTTCCATGGAATGATGCTTGCTGGGAGGAATGTCCAAGCCGACGATGGAATCTTCTCCCATCTTTTTTCTTTGCAACAAACTTTTCAGTTCACGCCAGGAAAGAGCCCAGCCACAGAACAGGCCTATAACAAGATGCAATTTATCGATGCTGCCGTCTTTTGGGGGCAAAGGTTTAAGGCGCATCTTGGCCAAGGCCATTGCTTGGCAGGGTGTGGCAACCACCCCAATCTTCTCCAATCCGCTTTTGGCAGCCTGGTTAAACGTCGCCACGTTGGGAGAAACCACAAATTTACTTCTGGCCCGCCTGATTACTTCCGAGGGTGTCTTGGCTACAACTCCTGCGGGTAAAAAGGTTTTCCCCTCTTCGGCGAGGACAGCCGCATCGATCAAGCCTTCCTGGAGAGCCAGAGAAAGAAGGGTGGTAACCGTTCCGCCGTGCTGAGCCGATCGCCGCACCTCGGGGTCGGCGGCGCGGGTCATATAAAATTCCTTGATGGGCCCCAGCTCGGGAGTGCATTGATCCGGGTTGAATAAATTTTGCCGCAGGGCCTGTAAATCCGTGTAAGTCCGGGGGCAAAAGGCATAGCATCGACCCTCTTCCCGATCGCAAGTGTCGATGAGAATCGTGTTATCCTGATAAGAAGTATGATAAGGGCAAAGGTTTAGGCAAGCTCCGCAGTTCGTGCAAAGACCCGCATCCAGGACCTGCTGCCGCAATCCTTTTTGCCCTTTGTAATCTTTTCTGATTTCCATCTGCATTCCCTCTGGGCCGTTTTTCATTCCCTGAAACAGCCATGGCCTTTTTATTTAATTGTATAGGAAATTGCTTTTGGACACGGATGAACACAGATTATTAAATATAAAGATATTAAATGCAAAAAAATAAATATCTGTGAATATCTGCGGAAATCTGTGTCCAAATTAATTTGTTCATGATTGATTCATACTTTATGGAGCCTTGAAAGTCAAGGAAAAGAATCAGTTTCTGAAATTCCGCCATAAGGACGACAGGAGGGATGAGGGGAGGGGGTTTTAAAAGTTTTGAAAAACAGCGGCGTGCTTCTTATGGAAAAAGGAATACCCGTTCGTTTTTCTCAGGGGATTTGAAGGAGAAGAGGGGGA
>JAHJQK010000043.1 GCA_018819135.1 Pseudomonadota bacterium
CAGCGGGTCTTTCTCCACCTGATCGTGCATGGCGTCATATCGAATATTTTCAGGAAATAAGGCCAGGGCCAAGGAGGTCTCGAACTCCCGCCGGGTCAACTTGGCCAACATGACTTCTTGCTGGGGCATAGAATCCTCTCCTGCGGACCTTATCCTTTAAGAGGCCGCTTTTCTTCTCGAAGAGCGCCTCTTCTTTTGCTTCAATGATTCCTTGCTTACTTCGGTAGCATAGGCAAAGGCTTCTTTGCTGCCCGGCGAGACCTTCGGCCACCAAATGTAATCTGCCTGTTGGGGAAGGCCCGCGGATTCATAGACCTGGCTTAGATTCTTAAGAAGTTCTCTTTCTCTAAGGAGTCGATAAGAGGAATTTCCTTTACGGTCGATCTCTACGCTTAACGGTCCGAAATTTTTCACTTCAAACTCCCATACGGCGTCTACCATTCCAAATTCCGGCCAATAGCAATTGCGGACCTTTTGGATTTGACTGGCGTATAAGGCGGCGCATCCCCCCACCCCCTGTAAAAACACACATTTTTCCCGGACAAGGTCTCCGATGATCTTTTCGTCAAGGTGTCCCTTACCAATCATAACTCCTGGGGCCAAGCCTTTTAGCAAGATCGGGATAAATGGAGAAAAACGGGAGCTGGAAGTGGGGCCGACGGAAACCACCTCCCACCCCTTTCCTTCTTTTTGGCGCATAATGGGGCCGCAATGAAGAATCCCCATTCCCGGCAACTGAAAGGGAATGTCTTCTTTTTTCCCTGCTTGCAAAAGCTGGGCAAGGCGTTGGTGCGACCAATCCCGGATGGTAAAGATGGTCCCATCGATATACACGATATCATCCAGTCGAAGATCTTTGGTCTGGGCGGCATTAATGGGTGTTGTTAGGTGGAACTCCCTTCTATCCATGGGCAATCACCTCTTTCAATTCCGGATGGGTAATGAATTCTACTTTTCCTTCCCGATAAATTCTTGCCCGGGAATACCTGGCGGACCAGCAATAAAAAGTAACCGCAATGGGGAATACGGCCGAATGGCATCCGGCGGTTTCCATATGTAAACCCAGGCAGGTTGTTTCCCCGCCGACCCCGAGAGGTCCGATCCCCAGATGGTTTATCGCCGTAAACAATTTATCTTCCAGGGCGGCAACTTGTGGGTCTTCATGCCGGCTGTTCAATGGCTCACGATAGATCGCTTTCCGGGCGAGGTTTTCGGTGTAATCAAGGCCAAACCCCCCCACGGCTACGCCCACGATATTGGGAGAGCAATTTTCCCCTCCCACCAGCGCAACCGCATCAAGTACCGTTTTTATAATCGTGTTTTCTTTGGGCGCTCCCGGTATGGGGACCACACAAGAGCTTTTGACCTCCGCCCCACCACCCCTGGTTACCGCCAGCAAATCAAGATAATCAATCCGGTTGTTATAGTTTAAAAAAATGGGAGGCATTCCCCAACCGACATTATCCCCTGAATTTTCATTGGTCAGGGGGTGGGTGATTTGCTGTCTCAGGGGTGCATCTCTCGTTGCTTTGCGGGTAGCCTCTTCCAGCGCTTTTTGTAAATCTCCCTCAATGTAGAAACCGGGAGGCAAATCGATATAAAACATCGGCACTCCTGTATCCTGGCAAAGAGGCACATCCCGTTCCCGGCTCACCTCCATGTTACGCACCATGGCTTCAAAATAAGCTTTGCCTTTGGGATTGCTTTCTGTCTCCGCTGCTTTGCGGATGGCTTCCGCAACCCGGGGGGGAAGTACTTTGGACGAATGGCACAGCATTATATAAGAGAGATTTCCTAAAAAATCAGCGGTAACCACATTCATATAAAACTCCTTGCTGTACTCTTTAAAATTCAAAGGCCCTGATATCAAAAGAAATTAGGCAGGTAAAAGCGAGAGTTCAACCACGACCGAATGGGCAATGTTAGTCAGGTCGTACCAACCTTGAATGTAGATGTGACCTATATAGTGTATTTTTTAAGTTCATTGTATGGGAATTTCCTTATTAGACACAGATGAACACAGATTTTCAGGATATTAAATGCAAAAAAATAAATATCTGTTAATATCTGTGGAAATCTGTGTCCAAATTAATTTAAATTATTAAGATTACTGGTGGAGGCGGCGGGAGTCGAACCCGCGTCCGAAAACCTTCAGCAAGGAGCATCTACGTGCTTAGCCGTTGTATTGAATCTTGTCCCCTCCGACTCCCAGCGGCAGGATTCGGGAGGGACCAGCTTAAAAATTTTCGCATCCCGCTTATAAGCTTCGGCGGTAAGCTATCCTGATTTGTCGACGCTCCTTTTGGCCCTTCAGGAAAGAACCGGAGGAACGGCCACTGTCAATTAAGCAGTGGCGTAAGCGTAGTTTGTGTTTGCGCTTATCTTTAGCCCGACTTTTTTAACGAGCCCAGTCGGAACCTCGGCACGCAGCCCTCACCTCAATGATCCCCGTCGAAACCGTGACGCCCCCAAAAAGCCTATCTCTTTTTTGGACACAGCTTCACCCTGTTAGATAGGAAAATATCTAACAGGGTAAACGCAGATTTTAAGGATTAAAAAAATCTAAAACGGAAAAGCGCCTTTTATCTGCGTTTATCCTTGAAAATCTTGGCCCTGCCTAATTGAGTCTCGCCGTAGGCAGAGGGTTGAGTTGCTGATATGTCAAAGAACAAGAGAGATTTAAAGGGTCCGGCTTTGTCTTTTTTCACCTCCTATCTTTAAGGGCTTTTTCCATTTCTCTGTCAGCCGAACGCCTTTTTAAGTCTTCCCTCTTATCATAGAGGGTTTTCCCCTTGGCCAAGCCAATTGCTAATTTTATTTTACCACTCTTCAGGTAAATTTTCAAAGGAATTAGGGTGTAGCCCCGTTCGTTGGTTTTCCCCGAGAGGCGGCGGATTTCCTGCTTATGCAACAACAGCTTGCGCACCCGTTCCGGTTCATGGTTGAACTGATGCCCGTAGGGATATGGACTGATGTGCGTATTGTGCAGGAAGGCTTCTTCATCTTTAATGAGCACATAGCTGTCTTTCAAATTTCCCTTGCCCAGGCGCAGGGATTTGACCTCCGTTCCCTGGAGGGCGATCCCGGCTTCGTAGGTTTCTTCGATAACATAGTCATGCCGCGCCTTTTTGTTCAGGCAAAGGGTCTTCTCACTCATACTATTTTATACCACTTTATGGGGTATTCGGCAAGGCGAATGGAAAATCAAAAAGAGAATAGGGCGCGAGAAAAAAGGGAAAAAGCTTGACAAAAGTGTACCTGGAAAGTAAACTGAATCCAAGTGAAACCTTTGGGATTCAAGGGGTTATTATAGGAACGGGGAAACCCCGTTCAAATTTTTTCCAGCCTGGGAAAACGGTGATCTCCAGAACCTATATAATAAAGAACAAGTTCGGCCTACACGCCCGCCCCTCCGCCTCTTTTGTTCAAACCGCCAGCCGATACCGCTCGGAGATCAAAGTGGAAAAAGACGGCCAGGTAGCCGACGGTAAAAGTATCATGGATTTAATGATGCTGGCCGCTGCCCCGGGGACCAATATCACGATAAATGTCCAAGGAGAGGATGCCCTGGAGGCTATGGAAGCTTTAGGAACCTTGATCGAAGGGCGCTTCGGAGAAGAGTAACTTGAAACGCGAGACGAAAAAAACCCAGTTTATCAAAGGGATTGGAGTGACCCCGGGGATCATCATCGGGAAAGCCTACCTTTTGGATCGGGGAAAAATTGAAGCTCCGGCAAGGGTAATTCCGGAATTCCAGATTCCCCAGGAAGTGGAGCGGTTCCAGGATGCGGTCGAAGAGGCGAAGAAGCAACTGCGCCTGGCCAAGGAAAAACTTCTTCGAGAAGAGGCTGCTGGCCCCACCTACATTTTAGATGTCCACCTTCTTCTCTTAGAGGATAAGAACCTTATCGAGAACACGATAGAGACGATCAAGCAGAGCTGGATCAATTCGGAATGGGCGCTGAAGATTAACCTGGAACGGTTGCGGAAAATTTTTAACAACATCGATGACGAATACTTAAAGAGCCGGAAGGCGGACATTGACTACATTGGCGAACGCATCCTCCGCAGCCTGATGGGCAAAGATAAGGAGGCGATTCCCCTCATCAAAGAAGAAGTGATCATCGTATCCCACGATCTTTCTCCGGCAGACACGGCCCAGATGTCCAAGGACAAAGTCACGGCTTTCGTCACGAATATGGGCGGGAGGACCTCACACACGGCCATTATGGCTCGCTCTTTGGAAATTCCCGCAGTGGTGGGCGCAGAGACGGCCACGCATTACATCAATACCGGTGATACCTTAATCGTAGACGGAATTACCGGGGTGGTGGTCGTGAACCCCAGCCCGGAAATCATGCATGAATACCTTGAGCGGCAAAGAGTCCGCCAGAAGATGGAGCGGGAACTCTTCCAATACCGTGACCTCCCGGCGGAAACCATCGATGGGTATCGGGTCAAGGTCCTGGCCAACATTGAACTGGTGGAAGAGATTCCGTCGGTACTGCAACATGGTGCCGAAGGGATCGGACTGTACCGCACCGAATATTTATACCTGAATCGCAAAGATTTGCCCTCGGAGGAAGATCACTTTCAGGCCTATAAACACGTCGTCGAAGGAATTTACCCCCATGCGGCCGTCATTCGCACTCTGGACATCGGCGGGGACAAATTTTTGTCCCACATGGATCTGGCCGAGGAGATGAACCCGGCCATGGGCCTGCGGGCGATTCGCTTTAGCTTGAAAGAAGTGGATATCTTCAAAGTTCAGCTCCGGGCTATACTCAGGGCCAGCGCCTTCGGTAAGGTGAAGCTTCTATTTCCTATGATCTCGGGCGCCACCGAGATTCGAGAGGTTAAGAAAATTTTGCATGCAGTCCGCTTGGACCTCTCGGCCGAAGGAATCCCCTTCGACCCCAAGATGGAAATCGGAATTATGATTGAAGTCCCTTCGGCCGTTACCATTGCCGATATATTGGCCAAGGAGGTGGATTTTTTCAGCATCGGGACCAACGACTTGATCCAGTATTCTTTGGCCATCGATCGAGTCAATGAGTCGGTTACCCATCTCTACGAACCCTTGCACCCGGCGATTTTGCGGTTGGTCAAAGAGGTGGTGCAAGCGGCCCACAATGCCGGAATCCGCGTGGCCATGTGCGGCGAGATGGCCGGAGAACCGCTCTACGTGCCCATTCTCCTGGGGCTGGAACTGGATGAACTGTCCATGAATGTTCTCTCCATCTTCCGGGTAAAGAAGGTTCTTCGTTCTTACACCTACCGGGAATGCAAAAGTTTGGTCAGCAATTCTCTTCACCTTTCTACCCCCGAGGAAATTGAAGATTTAGTGCGGGCTAATTTAAGAGAAAAATTCCCGGAGGAGTTTGGAGAAAATTTTAATTACAGATTGACACTCAATGAATATAAGGAGGGAGAGTAACGTAATATGGGAATGACGGACTTTCTTTTCACTTCCGAATCGGTCACCGAAGGGCATCCGGATAAAGTAGCCGATCAAATTTCGGATGCCATTTTAGACGCCATCATCGCCGAGGACCCAAGGGGCCGGGTAGCCTGTGAAACTTTGGTTACGACAGGATTAGCCATGATCGCCGGCGAGATTACCACTTCCTGCTACGTGGATATGCCCGGCATTGTCCGGGAGACCATCAAAGGAATTGGCTACAACGACTCGTCCATGGGGTTTGACTGGGAGACTTGCGCGGTGATCACTTCCATCGACCGGCAATCCCCAGACATAGCCCTGGGGGTGGATGAGCGGCCGGATCATGAACAGGGCGCCGGAGATCAAGGCCTGATGATCGGGTATGCCTGTAGCGAGACTCCGGAGATGATGCCCCTGCCCATCCTTCTCGCCCACCGCCTGACCGCCCGATTGGCGGAGGTGCGCAAAAATAATATTCTGGATTTTCTCCGGCCAGATGGAAAATCCCAGGTGACCATTCAATACGTCAACGGGAAAGCTATGCGCGCGGATGCAGTGGTTCTGGCTGCCCAGCACACACCCGAAGTGAAATCCTCTACCCTGCGGGAAGGTTTGATCGAAGAGGTCATTAAAAAAGTCATTCCCGGTGAATACCTGGATAAAAACACAAAATATTTTATCAATTCCACCGGGCGATTCGTAATCGGTGGGCCGAAATGTGATTGCGGAATGACGGGAAGAAAGATCATCGTAGATACCTATGGCGGATGGGGCAGTCACGGCGGGGGAGCCTTTTCCGGCAAAGATCCCTCCAAGGTGGACCGTAGCGGCTCCTATATGGCCCGGTATGTAGCCAAGAACATTGTCGCCGCCGGTTTGGCCGAAAAAGTTGAGGTTCAAATCGCTTACGCCATTGGTGTGGCTGAGCCTGTTTCAGTAATGATCGACACGAATGGAACCTGGAAGATTCCGCCGGACGACATTGCCAAGATTGTCCGGAAGCATTTTGACCTTCGGCCTGCTCCGATTATTCGTTATCTTAACTTATTACGACCCATCTACAAGAAAACCGCCTGCTGCGGCCATTTCGGCCGCAACGACCCCGACTTCACCTGGGAACGGACCGACATGGCGGGGACGCTGCGCCAAGCCGCTAAACTTTAAAAAAAATTGGACGCAGATTCACCCTGTTAGATAAGAAACATCTAACAGGGTAAACGCAGATCCACAGGATTAAAATACAAATTTAGAGGCGTAACGCCAAAGAATAAAAAAAGTTTTGCCTTTTATATTGAAACAGTATTTTTCTGCGTTGATCTGCGAAAATCTGCGTCCGAATATATAAAACGAGAGAGGAAAATGTGGACTACGACATCAAAGACCTAAGTTTGGCAGAAAAAGGTAAACTGAGAGTGGAGTGGGCGGTAAGATCCATGCCCGTTCTCAAACTCATCGAAAAGCAGTTTGCCCAAGCGAAACCTTTGAAGGGAATCCGCTTGGCAGCCTGCTTGCATGTAACGACTGAGACCGCCGCCTTAATGCAGACGTTGCAAACGGGCGGAGCTGAGTTGAGGCTGTGTGCCTCCAATCCACTCAGCACCCAGGATGATGCGGCCGCTTTCCTGGCCAAACATCTGAAAATCCCCGTCTTTGCCATCAAAGGAGAAGACAACCAGACTTATTATAAACATATCCACTCCGTTTTGCAGCTTAAGCCTACGATAACCATGGATGATGGTGCTGATCTCGTATCGACTCTGCATTCCGAGCGCCAAGACCTTTTACCGGGAATCGTCGGGGGCACGGAAGAGACCACAACGGGCGTAATCCGTCTGCGCTCCATGGCCGAAAAGGGAATATTACAGTACCCGATTATTGCCGTCAATGATGCCAACACCAAACATTTTTTCGACAACCGTTATGGCACCGGCCAGTCCACGGTTGACGGGATCATTCGAGCCACCAATCGATTGCTGGCCGGAAGTGTCTTCGTCGTTGGTGGCTATGGGTGGTGCGGGCGAGGAGTAGCCATGCGTGCTCAGGGTATGGGTGCCAATGTGATCATCACTGAAATGGACCCGCTGAAGGCCTTAGAGGCCGTGATGGATGGATTCCGGGTCATGCCCATGTCTGAAGCCGCTCCCCTTGGGGATATTTTTTGCACCCTTACCGGCAACATTCAGGTCATCCGGGAAGAACATTTCCTCCAGATGAAAGATGGGGCCATTGTGGCTAATTCCGGACACTTCAACGTGGAGATCGATCTGACCGCTTTGGAACGCCTTTCCCAGGGGAAGCGAACCATACGGGATTTCGTGGAAGAATTCTGCCTCAAGAACGGCAAGAAGATCTATCTCTTGGGGGAAGGGAGGTTGATTAATCTGGCCGCGGCTGAGGGGCATCCTCCCAGCGTTATGGATATGAGTTTTGCTAACCAGGCGCTATCCGCAGAATTTTTAGTGCAATCGCGGGGAACGCTGCAGAGGAAAGTCCATGGCGTCCCCCAGGCCATTGATCAGGAAATTGCCCGGTTGAAACTGGAGTCAATGGGAGTCCGGATCGATGTGATCACGGAGGCGCAGAAGAAGTACCTCAGTTCCTGGGAAGTGGGAACGTAAAAAAACGCTAGG
>JAHJQK010000044.1 GCA_018819135.1 Pseudomonadota bacterium
CGGGGGGGGAACCTAATTCATGAACTCCGAGCTACTCTCTATGAGCTGGAAAAAAGACCCCTCGTTACCTCTTTTATGGCCGGCCTGGGAGGGGACGTCATTCTGCTTGAAGACTTTTATTATATGGCTAAGATCCTCAACCAGATGGTTAAAGAGAAGAAAGTCCGCCAGCAAGTCTACTGGATCGGTTTTGAGGAAGAAGAATAATTCCTGAGACCCAAAGGAGGTATTGAATATGCAAGGAGCGTTTGATTATAAAAAGCAGATTTTGGAACCCATCAAGTCTCTCCGCAGCGCGCCCAGAGAGGAGATGTATGTGCCGGGACACCGGACTTGTGCCGGCTGCGGCCCGGCCCTGAATTATCGCCTGACCGCCAAAGCCGCCGGCAAAGATACGATTTTTATCGGACCAACCGGCTGCATGTATGTGGCCAATTCCAGTTATCTCTGTACCCCTTATGCTGTCTCCTGGATCCATGCCCAGATCACGAACGGTGGCGCTGTGGGCTCGGGGATCGAGGCCGCCTATAAAATTCTGATGCGCAAAGGAAAGTACGATGGCCCTTTCCCCAACGTGATCGTGATGGCTGGGGACGGCGGCTCGGTAGATATCGGCCTTCAGGCAATGTCGGGGATGATGTACCGAGGACACGATGCTCTCTTCATTTGTTACGATAACGAAGCTTACGCCAACACGGGCATTCAGACCTCACCTACGAGTCCGTATGGGGCGCATACTACCTTTACCCCACCGGGCAAGGTCATTCCAGAAGGGAAAACCCTTTTCCCAAAGGATCCTCCCCAGCTGGTGATTGGGGGGCATCCAGCCGTGAAGTATGTGGCCACCACCTCCGTCTCTTATCCTACGGACCTAATGAACAAAGTACGCAAGGCCCTGAACATGGACGGGCCCACTTTCTTGCACATGCTCACGCCCTGTCCTAAAGGGTGGAAGTTCGATGAAAAACTGACGCTGGAAATGGGCCGTTTGGCGGTGGAAACCGGGATGTGGACCCTTTATGAATGGGAGAACGGGGCCTACAAATATTCCCACCTTCCCAAGAAATATAAACCAGTCGGCGAGTATATGAAATACCAGGGGCGTTTCTCGCACCTGAAAGAAGAACACATCGCCAAAATGCAGGCCTTTGTGGATGAAAAGATTCAAAGGGTAAAGGCCGTTGCGATCGAGGCCCCAATTCCCACACCTAAAGCGAAGGCCTAACCTTAAAAATTTTTTTGATACCCACCCGAAAAAAAACTAACATTAAGGAGGCTGGAAAATAGCGTTAATCCGCAAATTCTTTTTCCGGAAAGGATCATGATGAGACCTTCATTTACCTCGCACCGCCCGGTCGTCATGGGCACAAATTGGATGATTACCTCGGGACACCCCCTGGCTTCCCAAGCTGGAGCCTCTATTTTGGAGAGCGGTGGCAATGCCATCGACGCTGCGGTGGCCGCCAATGCCGTGCTGGCTGTGGTGAGGCCGCATATGTGTGGAATCGGGGGGGACGCCTTTATTATTTTTTATAGGGCCAAAGATCGAGCGATTAAAGTTCTTAATGCCAGCGGCAGGTCTCCTTACCAGGCAACCAAAGAATTTTTTATGGAGAGGGGCCTTAAAAAAATTCCCCCCACTGGGATCTTAAGTTCAACTGTTCCCGGAGTGGTAGATGGATGGAGCGTCGCCCTTGAAGAATTTAGCTCCATGTCCCTGGAGCCCTTACTCCAGAAGGCCATTGCATATGCTGCCAAAGGATTTCCCGTCTATAAAGAATTGAGCCAAACCATCGAAAATTCAGCCGCGCTGTTGAAGAAATGCCCGGAAACAGAAAAAATATTTCTGAGGAATGGCCGGCCGCCCAGAACTGGTGAGCTTTTCGTTCAGCCCGAGTTGGCCGAATCGCTGCAAAAGATTGCCAGGGGAGGAAAGGAAATATTTTACCGGGGAGAAATTGGGCAAGCCATTGTTAAATTCTCCAGGGAGAATGAAGGCCTGTTTACCGAAAAAGATCTGGAAGATCACCGCTCAACATGGGTGCAGCCCATCGAGACCCTCTACAAGGGCTATCGCATCGTTGTGGTTCCCCCGAACTCCCAGGGGATTGCTCTCTTAATGCAGCTGAATATCATCGAAAATTTTGACCTGGCTAAAATGGAACACAATGGCACTGATTACATCCACCTTTTTGTGGAAACAAAAAAGCTGGCATTTGCCGATCGAGATCAATATGTCTGCGACCCTGATTTCCATTCCATTCCGGTGGCCAAAATGATTTCTAAAACCTATGCCAAGAAACAGGTGGGAAGAATTAATTCTAACCGGGCTACTTTGTCAGTCCCCCCTACGAATTTTTCCAGTACGGGAGAAGATACAATCTATCTGGCGGTAGTGGACAAAGAAGGGAATGCGGTCTCGATGATCCAAAGTCTCTATGAAGCCTTTGGGAGTGGGGTAGTGATCAAAGGGACGGGGATCATGCTCCACAATCGTGGCCGAGGCTTTTCTTTGGAGCCAGACCATCCCAATTGTATCGAACCCCATAAACGTCCTTATCATACCCTGAGCCCCTGCCTGATCATGAAGGGGGAGCGTCCTTTCATGGTTTTGGGCACGCCGGGAGCCGACGGCCAGACCCAGACAATTCTCCAGGTGATCGCGGATATATTTGACTTCCAGGCCGATATCCAGGAGGCCATTGAGAGCCCCCGCTGGCGCAGCAATCCGGGAAACAGCCTTTCCATTGAAAAGCGTTTTCCTCCAGCGGTTATTGAAGGGCTAAAAGCTAAGGGGCATCAAATTGAACTCCTGCCGGAATGGTCAAGGGTCTGTGGGGGGGCTCAGGGGATCATCATCGATCAAGAAAATGGGGTGCTGATGGCGGGCGCCGACCCTCGACGACAGTCCTATGCCATCGGATGTTAAATTCACCATCGGAAACTGTGTCTTTCCGGTTAGGCTGCGTGAAAAAATTGTGGCGGATAGGTATGATCGGTTATCAACTTAAGGAGGAGGGTAACCGATGGAGCAGCAGTTCAAAGCTTACACAGGACCAAGCCTTGAAGAAGTTCAGCAGCGATTTGAGCGATGGCGTAAGGGGAGGAAGCGTGGCACACCCATCCCGGCTGCTTTATGGGAAGGCGCGGTACGTCTTTGCGCCGATCACTCCCTTTGCAAAATATCCAGTGCCTTGCATCTGGACTATAATGTTTTGAAGAAACGTTTTCAGTCTGCCTGTCCCGACCGTTTTCCGGAATCTGTGACACCCTCTGATTTTGTTGCTCTGGATTTGAGATCCTCCTTGCCGGAGTTCATTATGGAGATGGAACGGGCCGGAGGGAGGATGAGGATTCATATCAAAGGGGCGCCGGGTTTTCATCCTCTAGAGTTGATGAAGACGTTCTGGAGGTGTGGATGATCCAGATCACGCCGCAGATGCGGATTCTGCTGTCCGTCAAGGCGGTGGATTTCCGCAAAGGGATTGACGGATTGGCGGGGGTCTGCCGGCATGTTCTGGGAACGGACCCTTTTTCGGGCTGCGTTTTTGTATTTCGGAATCATAGAGCGACAGCGATCAAGGCGCTGATGTATGACGGCCAGGGGTTCTGGCTTTGCCAGAAGCGTTTGTCCAAGGGGACGTTTCAATGGTGGCCGGATCAAGGCTCTGATCGTGTCAGCGTTTTGGCCGTCCACGAGCTGCAGCTTCTGTTGTGGAACGGCAATCCTTCTCATGTTCGCGTAGCTCCTGCCTGGAGAAAGATCGATGCTGGCGGATGAGGAAAGCCAGAGAAAAAATATGCCTGATTTGAAAACTTTCTCTTGCGTTCTGTCAACGACTCTGTTATCTTCTGTTCATGGAAACGGTGATGCGATACAGAGGCAGGGCGGTGACGGACGAAGAAGTCGTCTTTATCCGGCAGTTCATTGCCCAAAACAGTGGCGACAGCCGCTGGATGCTTTCCCGGAAACTCTGCCGGGTCTGGGGTTGGGTGCAGCCCAACGGGGCGCTTCGGGACATGGTGTGTCGGGGGTTGATGCTTCAGTTGGCGCGTGCGGGACAGATCGACCTGCCTCCCATCCGGGTCAGGATCGTCAATCCTTTGGTGCATCGCAAGAAGCCTTCCTGGGTAGAGATTGACCAGACGCCCCTAGAAGGGAAACTGTCGGATCTTGGTCCCATCGAGCTCTGTCAGGTCCGGCGGACGGATGCGGAGGCCCTGTTCAACAGTTTGATCCAGCAGTATCATTATCTTGGTTATTGCCAATCTGTAGGGGAGCAGCTCAAGTATATCGTTTTTGCCAAGAAAAGACCGATTGCCTGTCTGGCCTGGTCATCGGCTCCCCGTCACATCGGCGATCGCGATCGTTTTATCGGCTGGACGAAAACATTCCGGGAGAAGAATCTATCTCTTATCGCCTGCAACACCCGGTTTCTCATCCTGCCCTGGGTTCGGGTTTCCTGCCTGGCTTCCTACATCCTGGGAAAGATGGTAAAGGTCCTGCCCAAGGATTGGGAGAGACTCTATCATCATCCCCTCTACTATCTGGAAACTTTTGTCGATCAGGAGCGTTTTCATGGTACCTGCTACCGGGCGGCCAACTGGCTTACTATTGGTCAGACTACGGGTCGGGGGAAGAATGATCAGACCGGCAAGGCGAACCGTTCCCTCAAGGATGTTCTGGGCTACCCCCTGTGCAAGGATTTCCGCGATCATCTTTGCGGAGGTCAGGCATGAAGCCTCCGAAGTTGATCGAGCTGAAGCCGGCGGATGTGCAAGCCCTCCTTATGCGGGTGGAAAAGGGGGCCCTGCAGGAAGGCGATTATGAGATCATCAAGTCCATTGTGGAGACCCTCGTCTATCTCAGCCAGGCGGTGGATGAGAAGGCCACGGCGATCAAACGTCTGTTGCGGGTGATCTTTGGCGCCAAGACAGAGACGCGCGAGAAGCTCTTCAAGATCGGAAGCAACCTGAAAGAGGTCGACACCCCGGAAGAGGAATCTGAACCGAAGAAGCAACCAGGTCACGGCAGAAACGGTGCCGACGCTTACAAAAAAGCCGAGCGGATCAAAGTGTCCATCCAGGATCTGAAGGCTGGCGAACCATGCCGGGAATGTCTCAGGGGGAGACTTTATCCAGTCAAGAAGGCTGGGACCCTGGTGCGGTTCGTGGGTATGGCCCCTCTGGCCGCGAAAATCTATGAGATGGAGAAGCTGCGCTGCAACCTCTGCGGCGAGGTCTTTACGGCCCAGCCCCCGAACAACGTCGGTTCCGACAAGTATGACGAAACCGCCGGGGCCATGATTGCCATGCTGAAGTATGGCAGCGGCGTTCCTTTCTACCGGATCGAGAAGCTTCAGGAAAGCATGGGGATACCGCTGCCGGCGTCAACCCAGTGGGATATAGTAGAGAATACCGCCAACGGGGGCCCTCACCCTGCCTATCGAGAACTGATCCGTCAGGCCGCCCAAGGCAATATCATCCATCACGACGATACCCCCATGAAGATCCTGGAGTTGGTAAAAGAGGCCAATGAGCAATCGTCGCGAACAGGGATGTTTACCACCGGCATGATGTCAATCGTAGAGGACCGCAAGATCGCCCTGTTCTTTACGGGACAGAAACACGCCGGGGAAAATATGACGGATTTGCTCAAACAACGGCAAGTCGAATTGGATCCGCCGATTCAGATGTGCGACGCCCTCAGCCGCAATGCTTCCAAGGAGTTCGAAACCATCCTGGCCAACTGCCTGGTCCACGGGCGGCGGAACTTCGTGGACGTGGCCGCAAACTTTCCTGAAGAGACGGCTTATGTCATTGACCAGATCGCGTTGGTTTACAAAAACGATGAGATGGCCAAACAGCAAAACCTCTCACCCCAGGAGCGGCTCCTCTTCCATCAGCGGGAAAGCGCACCGGTGATGAAGAACCTCAAGCAGTGGCTTTCCCAACAGATGGAGCAAAAGAAGACGGAGCCGAACTCCGGATTGGGAAAGGCCATCGCCTATATGCTCAAGCACTGGGATCCTCTGACTCTGTTTCTGAGAGTCCCCGGAGCGCCCCTGGACAACAACCTCTGTGAGCAGACCCTGAAAAAGGCCATCCTCCACAGGAAGAACTCGCTCTTCTACAAGACCGCACACGGCGCGTTCATCGGTGATATGTTCATGAGCCTGATTCACACCTGCAGCCTGGGGGATGTCAATCCCTTCGACTACCTGGTGGCCCTCAAGAGACATTCTTCCGAGGTCTTCAAAAACCCTCGGAACTGGCTGCCCTGGAATTACCAGGGCAGCTTACCTGTCAACGATTCCTGATGAACCTGCTCCACCCAATATTTTAAATCAAACGCTGCCTACGGCGCCACAACCGGGAGGACTGGGGAACGTTTGCCTCCCAGCCTCACCCCCGGCAAATTTCTTTCCGCTATACAGGCTTGCCGGAAGGACACGATGTTAAATTCACCATCGGAAACTTATATTAAGGAGGTCCTCTTGTACGGAATCCAAACGCGAATGAGTTGCCCAAAAATACCACTTCTTAAAATGACGCTTGGCCCATCCGATACGGGCATAACTCCAAGGATCCCGGAAACTCTCCTTAATGGCCCACGAACGGGCGGTCTTGAGCTTCTGATCTTTCAGGCCAGCAAACCATTCCTCATGCTTCCCCCCTCACACCATAATTTTTGGCGTGGGGGTTTATTTCTGAAACAAGATATCTGCTCAATTCCTCAAACCGCTCTTTATTCTTGTTATAAAAAGGAAGCAGTCTTTGATATTCTCTCACCTTGTCCGCATCTTTTATCTCTTTAATCTGAATGTCCTTAGGGAGCCTTTTCTTAATATTATGGTAAGCACCGATAAAAATGATTCCTGTTTCGTCTTGATTCAGAGTCTTATCTATTCTTTTGGCAATAAACCTATCTCTTCTGTTTAGGAGTATATTTTTAGTTAATTTATATCTTATAAAGGCTATAATTTTCTGCGAAATTGACTTTGCTTGTGTTATTGCAAGTAACCTATCGCGCTCTTCCCTGACAAGGTTAAACTCTTCTGTCTTAACTAAAATAGCTCCTTTTTGAAGCAGCCTTGAGATTAATTCATAATTTTTACTTCCTGACTTTACACCTTCTTCAACTATTTTCTGTCCAACCTCTCCTTCTGCCACCATCCCATCCTGGTATATTTTCACTCCCGATACATCCACATTATTGAAATAGCGTGATATGGTTTCCCAAAAACCTTCAACCGTTTTTATATGTTCTTTCCAGACTTCTTCTCCCAATTCAGCTATACTCCTTTTAGTTATATTTTCTGCCAAAGAGCCGAGGTCAGCGCCTGTATGGACAATAGGAACATAGAGAAGGGTTCTCATATATGCTTTCATCCATTGCTATCCTTTCTCTGCACTAGCAGCAACTAAAGCACCTTTAGCTACTGACTGCAAAGGTTGTGCGGCCATCCTTACCTCTCCAACCGGGACAGGCAATTTCGACTGGTCTAAAAGCTGTTTAAACTTCTGGCTAAAACCCTTGGGAAGTGAGGTGCCTCCGGATAGCACAATAGTTATAGGCTCAACCGTTCCGGGCACTCCCCCTACCTTATTAAACTCCTGCTTTATATTTTCAATTACATAC
>JAHJQK010000045.1 GCA_018819135.1 Pseudomonadota bacterium
AGAAAAACAGATTCATGTTCTCCTGGGACCTACCGGGAGCGGCAAGACCCTGGTTTTGGAATCAATCATCGGGCTGAGGCGGTTTCAGGGCGGAAGGATTCTGATCGGCGGCAAAGAAGTCCAGAATCTGCCGCCGGAGCAAAGGGAAATTTCTTACGTTCCCCAGGACCTGGCGCTCTTTCCTCATCTCACCGTGCGGGAGAACCTTCTCTACGGCCTGCGGGCGCAGAACAAGGTGCCGGGGGAAACCGACTCTTACCTAAGCGGCTTGATCGATACCCTCAAGATCGGGCACCTGCTGGCCCGTTATCCTCATGGGTTGAGCGGCGGCGAGAAACAACGAGTCGCCCTGGGGCGGGCCCTAACTCCTGCTCCCAAGTTGCTCCTTTTAGATGAACCCCTTGCGGCTCTGGACCCGGCCCTGAAAAGCGAAATTCAGCAACTTCTTCTTTCCCTCCATCGATCCCTGCAATTCACAGCCCTGCACGTTACCCATGACCTGGACGAAGCCTACCTTTTAGGGGATGCCGTCACGGTGCTCATCGAGGGAAAAGTGGAACAAGAGGGGAGGAAAGAGGAAGTGTTTCTCCGTCCCCATACAGTCCCGGTGGCTCAATTTCTGGGACTGCGGAACTTAGTGCCGGGGAGAGTTTTAAAAATCGACGAAAGGGAAAGGCGCATCAGCGTCAGTTTTTGGGGGGGAGAAATAACCATTCCCGCGGATCATGCCGCCAGAAATCTAATTTACGGAGAGGAGGTCATCCTTTACCTGCGCCCTGAGGAGGTGCTGATCCTGCGCGAAGGGAAGCCGATAAAAGAATCTTTGCGCCAGAATATTTTAACCGGAGAAGTTGTCAGAATCCTTGACCGGGGAACCCAGCACTGGGTGTTTTTCCGGCCCCTAAGCGTAGACAGCCAGCTGGAAATCCACCTCCCCAATTATGTTTTCAGAAATTTGGCTCTCCAGGAAGGACAGAAAATTCAGGTGGCCATGAGAAAAGAGTCCTTCTGGGTGATCCCCGTTCTCATCCCTAAACCCCCTGCGCAAGGAAATTTTTGAATAAAAAAAATGTTTTCTAAAGACTCGGTTTGGAGTATACTTTGTTGGAAAGGTAATTACAGGCAGAAGATTTTTCAGCCCATTTTCTTCGAGGAAGGAAGCGAAGCTCTTTTTTTCAACCCCAGCCGGTCAGCTCAAAAAGATGATGAATTAAAGGTGACCGCAAAAAATAAAATAATAAATTCGGTCGGTTATATATACATGTAATCGAGAAGGCGGAGCTATATAAATACCAACCACTTCACCCAATTAACCGTTAATTAAGCGCTATGAAGGGTATTAACGCTATAACGCAATCAACACAATAAACGCAATGAACGCAACAAACTAAATGGACTCAATTAACCCCAAAAGCCTCTTCACCGATAAATTCTAAGGGAGAAAAAGTAATGGTGGCTGATAAAAATAACTTTTTGAAATTTTTTGCAAAAATTACAGTTATCTTTTTCCTCTGGAGCTCATTGAGTCAGACAATTCAGTCTTTTGCCCAGCAGGCCCCTCTACCCTATGGCCAGCAGGCCCCTCTACCCTATGGCCAACAGCCCATTCCACCAACAGGCATCCCGGTTCCGCAACCAGGCATAATCCCCCCACCCGCTCAACCGATTGGTTTGCCCTCTGGTTTATTTCCATTCCTCACAGACGTAAAAGCCACCCCTGGCGACACCTTTGTGGATTTGAAGTGGACGCCATTTTGGAAGGAGGAAATTAGGAAACCTTCTCGTCCGAAAGAAATCGACAAATTATTAGATAGTAGGATAGAAGGCTCTATCTCTTTATTTGAAAAAGGAGGGAAATTAAGACCCGAGGAAAAAGCTAAGCTCAAAACTGAGGAATTGGAAAAAACAAAAGAAAAAATTCCTGAGGAAAAAGAGGTTGCTGGATATATCATTTATTACGGCACAAATTCAAAGACCTATACTAATCAACTGAATGTCGGCAATGTCACCAGTTACCGCCTCCGGGGATTGAACAATTATTCGACTTATTTCTTTGCCGTCCAGGCTTACACAAAAATCGGGGAGTTCAGTGACCTCTCTAAAGAGGTTTCTGCAATGCCCAAAGAAGAGAAAGACCTTCTTTCCCCAATCGAAAGAAGCTTCTTTGAGGAGAAAATACCGCAAGTCATTCCCCGAGAAATCAAGCAGTTCGCGTATGATTTTTTCCTTTCCAAAGTCAGTTCTTTTGCGCCCATTGCTGATGTCCCGGTAGGACCGGATTATTTGATTGGCCCCGGGGATTCTTTCACCATTACCCTTTGGGGAAGGGTGGAGGCTTCTTTTCCCGTTGAAGTTGACCGCAATGGAGAAATCTCCCTTTCCAAGGTTGGGGTTTTGAAAGTGTGGGGTTTGACCTTCTCTCAGCTTCAAAAATTTCTCTTCGAGCAAATATCCAAGTATTACAAAGATTTCCAAATGAACGTCACTATGGAGAGGTTGAGGACTATCCGGGTCTTTGTTGTCGGTGATGCCCATTCTCCCGGCAATTATATTTTAAACTCCCTCTCCACCGTTTACCATGCGCTGATTGCTGCTGGAGGTCCTTCCAAAACGGGTTCCATGCGCAACATTCAACTGCTCCGCAACGGAAAAGTTATCGAAACGATCGATCTTTACGATTTCTTTTTGCGGGGAGACCGAAGCAGGGATGTTCGTCTGCAATCGGGTGATACGATTTTCATTCCCGTCATCGGTCCCACGGTCGGGATTTCCGGAAATGTAAAGAGGCCGGCCATTTATGAATTGAAAGAACCTATCGCCCTGAAAGAATTTATCGAAATGTCCGGAGGAGTCACTTTCCAGGGATATCTCCAGCGGGTTCAGGTGGAGAGGGTTGAAGTCCACCAGAAAAAAGTGGCGGTGGATTTTGACATTTCCCCTGAAGGGAAAACTCTTCCTCCTCCTTTTTCCACCCTTCTGCGAGATGGCGATTTTGTCAAGGTCTTTCCTATTTACCATCAGACTGAAAATATCGTTTTCCTTGAAGGGCATGTGAAAAGTCCAGGAGGCTTTGAGCTAAAAAAAGGGATGAAGCTATCTGACCTCATACCCTCTTTCGATGTCTTGCTCCCTGAGCCTTATCTGGGGCATGCGGAGATCCAACGGCTTCTCCCACCGGACAGAAAGCTGCAAACAATCTCTTTTAACCTTGGCAAATTATTAGAGGGGG
Organism: Pseudomonadota bacterium; assembly: GCA_018819135.1. Taxonomy (GTDB): domain Bacteria; phylum Desulfobacterota; class SM23-61; order SM23-61; family SM23-61; genus JAHJQK01. Next base: position 3,230 of record JAHJQK010000045.1, read on the forward strand.
ACGAACAACATAACCTTTCCCTCAAGAATCAAGACCGGGTTATCATATTTGCCCAATCGAGTCTAAAAGAATTACCTGATGTGAACATAAGCGGGGAAATTCAAAAGCCGGGGAAATACAGGCTCGTGGAAAAGATGAGGGTGAAAGATCTGATCTACCAGGCAGGAAATCTTAAACGCAGCGCTTACCTTCAAGAAGCCGAGATAGCTCGTTTGATCAAAACGGAGAAGGAAGTTATTTCCAAAATCCTGAACATTAAGCTTGATGAGGCCTTAAGGGAGAACCCGGAACATAATCTTCTTTTACAAGAAGATGACCATCTCTTTGTGCGCCAGATTCCCAGGTGGTACGTGGATAAAACTGTCTCCATGACCGGCGAGGTCAAGTTTCCTGGAGTGTACACTTTTTCTAAAGGGGAGCGATTGAGTTCAGTTCTCGAGAGAGCAGGAGGATTTACTTCCGGAGCATATCTCTCTGGGGCTTTGTTCACTCGAGAATCCGTGCGCAAGGTGCAGGAAAAGCGTATCCGGGAATTTATCGAGGAGCAGGAGCAGGAGATCATCAAAGAGACCGCCCGGGTTACGGAAGCGGCCCTTTCCAAAGAAGAAGCAGAACAGCGGCAAAAAGCCCTGGCCCAGAGGAGGGAGCTTGTCACCCGGTTGAAAGCCGCTGCCGCTACCGGCCGAATTGTGATAAAATTAATGCCCCTGGAGAAGTTGAAGGGATCGGAATATGACCTGGAACTGGAGGAAGGCGACTCACTCGATATTCCCATGACCCCCTCAACGGTCATGGTCATGGGCCGGGTTTACAACCCTAACGCAATCCTCTACACAAAAGATAGGGCGCTGGAATATTATTTAAATAAAGTTGGCGGGCCGGCCGAGAATGCCGATGAAAAAAGAATTTACTTAGTAAAGGCCGATGGAACTGTTTTGAGCCGGACCCAATCGAGCTTCTGGGGATTTCGCTGGGATGCAGAATCCCGCCGCTGGTCTGCGGGAGGGTTCATGGGCGCCAAAATGGACCCTGGAGACACCATTTTAGTCCCCGAGAAATACGAAAGGATTTACTGGGGTCGGGAGATCAGGGACTGGACCCAGATCATCTTCCAGCTCGCCCTGGCTGCCGGCGTCCTCGCCGCATTATACTGAAAAACAGGCAATGGGCAAGATGCTATGGGCAATGGGCAAAAAAGGGTTCAAGGACTTGATGGTTTGGCAACAGGCCAAAGATCTTGCGGTCATAGTTTACCGATTGTCTGATGTTGGTGCTTTAAGCAAAGATTATAGTTTAAGAGACCAAATTCGAAGAAGCGTAATAAGTATTGCCAGCAATTTAGCAGAAGGAGATGAACGGGATACAGATAAGGAATCTGTTCACTTTTTCTATATTGCCAAGGGATCTTTGGCTGAACTGCGTACCCAAATAGAGATCGCTCATGAAATAGGCTACTTAGAAAAGAAGTA
>JAHJQK010000002.1 GCA_018819135.1 Pseudomonadota bacterium
GCCAGCGCATCTGATACAGATAGTCTCGGCAAGATTCTTCCCTAGAAAAACGGGCCTCGAATTCCATCAGACTTCGCGGATAGTCCTCCATTACCCCATATACTACAGGTTGGGGCTACATCAGTCAAGTGGATACCCCAAAAAAAGAAATCCTGACCCTGGACATCACCGATTCTTTGCGCAGTGGAACTTCAGCCCTGCTCATGGCCGTGAATGGAGTGCACCAGGGTAATATGCAGGAGGCACTGATCGTCTCCGCTGATTGCCGCTTGGGGTTGGCCGGTTCGGAATTGGAGCAAATTTTCGGTGACGCTTCCGCTGCCGTTTTGATCGGAACTTCCCACCTTTTAGCCACTTTGGAAGGAACGCTGACCTTCAGCGATCCTTTTATCGATAACTGGCGCAGAGCCGGGCAAACTTTTGTGAGCTCCTGGGAAGATCGCTTTGTTAAACTGTACGGATTTTCCAGAGTTGTCGAAGAAGGCATCCGCAGCCTGCTCACGAAATACGAATTGACCGTGGGAGATTTTGCCAAAGTCGTCATCCCGGCCCCCGATGGCCGTACTCACCAAGAAGTTACTCGACGGCTGGGTTTTAAGGCGGATCAGGTTCAAGATCCACTGCTGGCAACGGTTGGGAATGCCGGGGCCGCCCAGGCTTTTTTAATGCTGGCCTCTGCTCTCGAAGCGGCGCAAGCGGGAGATCGCATTCTATTGGCCAATTATGGAGACGGCTGCGACCTGCTGATTTTTAAGGCCACTGAGCTGCTGGAGAAAGAAAAAGGAAAGAGTCGCCTGCAGAATTTTTTGCATCAGAAAATGGCCCTGGAGAATTACGAAAAATATCTCTCGCTGAAAGGAATGGTAGAAAAAGAACCTCCCCGGAGACCCCCTTTTGACACATCCCTTCCCGTTTTGTGGAGGGATAGAAAATCGGTCCTCGCGCTTTATGGAGGAAAGTGTAAAAAATGCGGCACGCCGCATTACCCCCTGCAGAGGGTATGCTTCGGTTGCCGGACCAAGGATAATTTTGAAGAAGTCAGGCTGGCGGATAAAAAAGGAGAGGTATTTACTTTCACCCGGGATAACCTTTATGCTTCGGTCGATCCGCCAATGGTGATGACCGTGGTAGAGGTGGAAGGCGGGTACAGGATCTACTGCCAGATGACCGATCGGAACCCCGAGGAAGTGAGAGTGGGTATGCCCGTAGAAATGACTTTTCGCAAGATTCATGAAGCCAGGGGGTTGAACAATTATTTCTGGAAATGCCGGCCCGTGCGGTCGGAAGGAGGCGGGGAAAATGGCTGAAAGTATCAAGGATAAAATATCCATTGTAGGGATGGGGTGCACCAAGTTCGGGGAGAACTGGGAGTGGAGTGTCGAAGACATGGTTGTGGAAGCAGTTTATGAAGCTTATGAGGATGCGGGGATGGGCCCGGAGAACATTGAAGCGGCATGGGTGGGAACGGCTTTTTCCGGATCCGGCGGGTCCATTCTTAGCGATATTCTAAAGCTCCATGATATTCCCATCACCCGGGTAGAAAATTTTTGCGCCACGGGAATGGAAGCTTTCCGTAATGCCTGTTTTGCCGTAGCAGCCGGCGTTTACGACACAGTTTTAGCCGTGGGAGTCGAGAAACTGAAAGATTCGGGCCTGCAAGGACTCCCGGAATCCATGGCCAGGCCCGTTTTTGGGGTAGGGAGAACGGCTCCTGGATCGTTTGCCCTCATCGGCAGCCGTTACTTTGACCGATATGGAATCGGCAAGGAAACCCTGGCCAAGATTGCGGTCAAGAACCATAAGAACGGGGCATTGAATCCCAAAGCGCATTTCCAGAGGGAGATCACGGTGGAACAAGTCATGAAGGCGCCGATTATTGCCTGGCCCCTCGGGCTGTTTGACTGTTGCCCAACCACGGATGGGGCGGCTGCGGCCATCATTACCAGAAAAGATCTTTCTAAAAAAATTAGGCCGGATTATATTCCGGTTAAGGCGCTGGCCCTCTCCGTATCTTCTCTTTGGCCGCAATTTCGTCCGGGATTCGATTATCTGGGCTTTTCCGCCAATGTTTCCGCCGCTCAGAACGCCTACCAGCAAGCGGGGATCAAAGACCCTCTCAAGGAATTGGACGTTGCCGAGGTTCATGATTGTTTCACCATCACGGAACTCATCATTTATGAAGACTTAGGATTCTGCCCGAGGGGAGAGGCCAAAAAATTTATTGATGACGGAGTATTTGAACTAAATGGCGAGCTAGCGGTGAATGCCGATGGGGGTTTAAAATCTTTTGGTCATCCTATCGGCGCCAGCGGATTACGCATGATTTACGAAGTTTATAAACAACTGCAAGGAAAGGCAGGAAAAAGGCAAATCAAGAATGCTAAGTTAGGACTGGCCCATAATCTTGGCGGAACCCCCCAGGTTAGTTGTATTACCATTCTGGGGTTGCCGTAAATAAGCATAAAAGAATAGGTAATAGGTAATAGGTAATAGGTGATAGAGGATAGAGGATCAGGTTAAATAACCCAATGACTTAATGAATCAATGATTCAATAACTATCTTCGAAGAGGAGGTTTAAAATGGCCAAGACAACTATCAAATGGTTATCTCATTCTGGGTTTCAAATTTCTTCCAACAACGGAAAAATTATTTACCTGGACCCATGGTTTGAAAATCCCCTCTCCACTTTCGGCATTCAAGACGTCAAGGAAGCAACTTTGGTTTTGATAACCCATGATCATTTTGATCATGTTGGGCAGGCTGCAGATGTGGTCAAAAAGACAAGCGCCCTGCTCGTGGCCAACGTGGAGACGGCACGCCGTCTCCAAAGCGAGTCTCATATCCCGGCGGAAAAAGTATGTTACTTTGGGTATGGCATGAACATCGGGGGGAACCTGCTTTACGAAGGGGTCTCGGTGACCATGACCCAGGCTTTTCACTCTACGGCCACGGGAGCTCCCTGCGGATATATCATCAAGCTGGAGGATGGGACAACCATTTATCACGCTGGGGATACGGGCCTTTTTGATTCCATGAAAATTTTCGGGGAGCTATACAAAATTGACGTGGCTCTTTTGCCTATCGGCAGTGTCTTCACCATGGACCCGCTGCAGGCTGCCTGGGCAGCAAAAATGATATCTCCCAAGAAGGTCATTCCCATGCATTACAAGACCTTTCCCATCCTGGTTCAGGATCCAAAGGAATTCGTTGACCTAAGCAAGCGAGAAGCCCCGGATGTAGAGGTCATCGTATTGAACCCTGGCCAAGAATATACTTACTCGAAATAAAAAAGGGTCCAGCTCAGGAAAGAAATAAAGCCTGAGCCAAAAGGGGGGTGGAGGAAAACCCCCCTTGATTTTCAAAAGGCCCCCTCACGATATTCCCTTTAAAACTCGGCAAAGAACTTCCTCTTTTCCCCCACCTTGATCGGGTCTTTTTTTAAAACGGAGTATTCCCAGGCAAACGGGTCGTAAAAAATCCTTTTGGGGCCATTCGAAAAATGGTAAAAAGGGCCGATGGAAAAAGAACGAAGAAAAATCATCTTTAGCTGGTGCATGTATGACTGGGCAAACTCGGCCTTCGCCACCACCATTATGGCTGCGGTCCTTCCTTTTTTCTATAGTTCGGTCGCTGGAGCCAACCTGTCTAAGACAACTGCCAGCAGCTGAGGATAAGAGGTTGATAGCTTCACTCTTCCTTAGCCCTGCTTGTTTCCTGCTCGCTGAAAAACCGGTGAAGAAAATCACAGTCTTTGGGGGCGAGGTTAAAACGGATGCAGGCCTGATCTATCAGGCTCATCAGGGATGATTTTCTCTCTTCCTCGCGCTTTTGGGAAATCCACTGGATGGCCTTGCGGACTGCCGTTCCTTCGGGCATAATGGGGGTCATAATATTTCTCCTATGTTATAGTAAGCGGGAAAAAAGTTGTCATGGTGATTCGTCATAGAGTGCAGGGCAGCCCTGAACCTAACATGGTTCAGGGCGCAATTTATTTTACACCAGGGGATCGTAACTAAAAACCTGCCCGGAAGTTTCCAGGGGAACCAGGTTCATTCCCAGGGTCCCTTTAAACATTTCCGCAAGCCGGGTAGGAGTCCAACCTTCAGAGTAGTGAATAGAGCGTACCGGCCGTGGTTGCGAAAAAATAAAAATCTCTTTTCCCCGGACGCCAAAAATCTGGCCGCTGATGTACTGGGCTTCATCGCTGGCCAAGTAAACCACCAGGGGAGCGATATCGGCTGGGCTCATCTTCTTCAATTTTTCTACCCGGCGCTTTTGGACTTCGGTCTCGGTCGGGATCGTGCCAATGAGACGGGTCCAGGCAAAAGGAGAAATGCAATTGGCCGTAACATTGTACCTGGCCATGTCTAAGGCCACTACCTTGGTGAAGCCCGCGATGCCCATCTTGGCCGCCCCGTAATTCGCCTGGCCGATGTTTCCGATCAACCCGGAAGTTGAAGTAAAGTTAATGATGCGACCGCTGCGCTGTTCGCGCATCAAGGGGACGGCAGCGCGGGTGCAGGCAAAAGTTCCTTTCAGGTGCACCGCAATCACACCGTCCCACTCCTCTTCGGTCATGTTGAAAATCATTCGGTCGCGGAGAATACCCGCGTTATTCACCAAGACGTCCAGTCGGCCAAAGTTGTCCAGAGCGGTTTGAATGATTTTCTTCCCGGTTTCCATGGTGGTCACGGAATCGTAATTGCCCGCGGCCATCCCTCCGGCATCTCTGATTTCTTTGACCACATCGTCAGCAACCTTGCTTTCACCCCCAGTGCCGTCTTCCCGGCCTCCAAAATCATTGACCACTACCTTCGCGCCCTCTTTGGCCATAAGCAAGGCAATTTCCCGGCCGATTCCTCTTCCGGCGCCGGTAACCACTGCCACTTTCCCTGCCAGCATCATATTGGGATCCTCCTTCACCGTTTTGTTGGATCGCGACGCGTATTTTCGCATTTTTCCCTCAGAATATATAGCAAAAAAGAAAGCGCCTGACAAGAGCAGGTGTTTTTTGCCAACCCCAGTGTCCTTCCTGCCCGAACCGGCACCCCAACTGGGAGAAAGGGCCAATCTTCAAAACTGGGGGTGAGCGGGAGTTTTTCTTTGACAGAATGAGGGCGAAAGAATATAAAAAAGAATGCAAGAAGAAAAAGATAAATGCCCCTTTTTGATCTGGCGTAAAACCCGGTGGAACCGATTTACTCTCCCCGTACTCCTGGGTTGCATCGAAGGCGAAGGCTTGGCCGAACACTTCCGCATCCTAATCGCCGGTTCGGTTGAGGAGATATTGCAGAAGGTGGAAACAGAGAAGGCCCTCATCGGTTTTTCTTTCATGACCCCCCATCTTCTTCAAGTGCAGGAAGAAGTCGAGCGATTGAGGCGGAGCTTGGGGAAAGAAGCAATCCTGATTGCCGGAGGATCTCATGCAACGGGCGATCCGGAGGGAACAGTTCGGCTCGGATTTGACTTTGTTTTTGCGGGCGAAGCTGAAAAACCTTTTCCGGATTTTTTGCGCCAGTTCCTGCAAAATAAACTTCCCGGCACAGCCATTCTCACCGGGGATAAGGGGTCGTGCCTATTTACGACCAACCCTCCATTTTCTTTGCAGGAGCGCTTTTTTGCCCCCATGGAGCTGACCCGGGGTTGCCTTTACAGCTGCGGTTTTTGTCAGACTCCCCGCATTTTCGGCCACATTCTTCGCCATCGTGACCCCCCCAGTATAGGCCGGCATTTGGAGCGAGCCCTCCCTTATGGATATCACCAGAGCGCCTTCCTTTCCCCGAATGCTTTTTCCTACGGCGCTACGGGCCTCCAAGAACCCAATTTAGCAGCCATCGAGGCGCTTCTTACCGCCTGCCGGCAAGCCGGGGTGGGGGGAATTCATTTTGGGTGTTATCCTTCAGAGGTCCGGCCGGATTGGGTGAATCCGGAAGTTTTGCATCTGGTAAAAAAATACTGCCTGAACAAAACCATTGTTTTGGGGGCGCAATCCGGAAGCAATTCCCTTCTCGGCAAGCTCAACCGGGCCCATTCGGCTGAGCAGGCCCTGCAAGCTTCCTGTTGGATCCATCAGGCCGGGTTCATGCCTCACGTGGACTTTGTTTTTGGTTTTCCCGAAGAAACGCAAGAAGATCGCCAGCTCTCGCTGGCTCTTATGAAAAAAATGATCGAGGAACATGGAGCCAAGGTTCATGTTCATACTTACCTTCCATTACCCGGAACGCCCCTTTTCTGGAAAGAACCTTCCCGTTTGGACGACGGAACAAAAAATGCTCTTAGGCATTGGGCGGAGAAAAGGAAGCTGGACGGATGGTGGGAGGAACAGGAAGTCATGGCCTGGAAGATCGTCGAATGGAGAGATCAAGGGCTAATTGGGACGCAGATTCACCCTGTAGATGTTTACTATCTAACAGGGTAAACGCAGATTAGCAGGATGAAGATCTGCGTCCATTTGCTTCAAAATTGCCAGAAATAGAATACAGGAGATAGAAGCAAGGCGACAGAACCGGAGGAACAATTGGATACGGTGAAGAAGAAAACACTACAGAAAAAAAATAAAGGAACAATCCGTGGCCAAAAAATTCATCTGGATAAAGCGGACCGTATGATTCTTAACGAGATCCAGAGAAATTTTCCGGTTACTCACCGCCCCTTTCTGGCCCTGGCCCGGAAGCTTAAGTTAAAGGAAAAGGAAATCTGGCAACGAGTGCAGAAACTGAAAGAAGCGGGTATTATCCGGCGGATCGGAGCCAGTTTCAGTGCCAGTGCTGTTGGTTTTACTTCTACCCTCTGCGCGGCGAAAGTTGCGCCAAGCAAAATAGGAAAATTTGTAGCCGCGGTTAATAACTATCCTGGAGTTACCCATAATTATGAAAGGGAAGGGGATTTTAATATCTGGTTTACCCTCATCGCCCCTTCGCCAAAGAAGATCAATCAAATCCTAACTGAAATTTCTGCCAAGACCGGCGTCAAGGAAATCCTTAACCTTCCTGCATTAAAAACCTTTAAAATTGCCGTGGATTTTAATTTTGAATAAAAAAGACCGCGAGGCGTAAGGAGCAAGTCGTAAGTGGACAATCCCCTAAACCGGCATAGCCGGAATCAAAATGCAAAAATATAAACGGGATGAAAATTCACTTTTTAAGGCCATTTTTGAGAAAATAATGAAGATTGCGGAAATTAGTTTTTCCGCGAAGGATCGGAGACCATTAAATCTTTAAAATACTTCCGATAGAACCCTCGATCACGAGTGATCAGCCTGTCGGCAAATCTTTTGGCGTGCGCTCCGATAAGGAAATCACTGATGATATGGCGCCTGAGCTGGATTGGAGACCGGCAGTAAGAACAAAGGGCCGGAATAGCTTTCCCGCATACTGGACACACCATGCCTCTGGTTTTACTTTTCGCGTACTCCCTCCAAGCCCGCCCGGCTTCCCACAGCACCTTTTCATCGGAAACGGTGAGCTGGATCATGGTTTCGAACAGAAATTGGCCGAGGTTAGTTTGGCTCAAGAATTGAGAAGAGAGTTCTGCAAATACGATTTCACTGATGATAATGGAACCCTCTTCAGCGGCTTGGGCAAGAGACGCGAGCGAGTGATCAACATATCTGGTATTCGGGATCAGGAGATCAAGCAAAACATTAGTATCAACCGCTGAAATCATTGGCCTTTCCCCTTAGTTCCTCTATAGCTTCGTCTGATTCTTTTCCTTTCAAATGGTCGAGGAAGCCCACGAATTTTTGAAATGCTTCTTTACCCGGAGTTCTTTTCTCCAGGACAACCTCGCCATTTTTAATGATAAATAGCACATCATCTCCAGTCTTCAGATTCAGCTTTTTCCTTATCGGAAGGGGGATAGTAACCTGACCTTTCTGGGTCAAATGAGACATAGGAGAACCTCCAATTAAGTATTACGTATAGTATTACATCCTGAAAATAATTTGTCAACTATTTCCCCAAGTTTCCCATTAAAATCTAAATCGTTGGATGGAAAGGAAAGAGGAATTGATTTTACTTGAAAATATTATTATAATTGCCCCAAATTTCTATGGAATCTTTGAACCTCTACCCAGGAGGTTAGAAAAAGATGCCGACTTATCCTCCCCTGAAAAATGTCAACGCCTTCATCGATGGCCAAAACCTTTACCATGATGTCCGCGAATCTTTCGGCTATACCTGCCCTAACTACGATGTTATATCCTTTCCTCCTGGACAAAAAAGGCAGAGGATGAGGCACAAAATACAGAAAAGAAAATTTGGGCTAAAGAAAATTTATCAAGAATAAAGAGTCGAACCCAAAAGCACGACGAACCATTGGCACACGTCCCTTATCACATTATCATCTATTTGTTGGGTAGAGCAGCCGGAGCAAATCAAAGTAGTACCCTATTGCCGAGAGGTATCATGTGAAATGAAGCGAGAGAGCCCCGAACCGAAAAAGGAGGAATGCTCGCCCGATAAATTGTACCTGACGGGTGTTATTGTAAAAGCGATGGGGTATGCCGCCAGTGATCCTGAGACCTCACTCATGTATGCACGGAAGTCCGCTGAAGGTATCTGTACGCATGTCTTCTCCCGAGAGATCGGGAATCCCGGTAATAACCGGCTAGACAAACTCATAGAATTGCTCTCCAATAAAGACTGCCTGCCCGAACGCATCAAGATCCCCCTCCGAGTCATCCAGCAGTATGGGAACTATGCTGCACATGTTCAGCCGGATCGAGAATCCATCGACCGCCCCTACATCGGGCCCTGCCTCACCGCCTTGGTCCAGGTCACTAATTGGTACTTTCATGATTACCTGGGCGCTGAGATTCCGGCGGAGATTGTCACCGCTAACAATGAATACGAACCACCGCCCCCTGCACCACCAGAAGAACCTACCGTGCTGGACTATGCCACAATAGTAAAGGAAATGAACTTGCCTTCGGCATTACGTCCTTACCAGTGGGAGGGTGTAAGTTTCCTAGCCCATAGCGAGGCCGCCCTACTCGCTGATGAAATGGGACTCGGAAAAACGGTTCAGGCCATTGTTGCCCTGCGCTTAGCATTACTCGGAAGCGTGTCAAAGCGAGCATTAATAGTCACACCAGCATCCCTCGTATTCAATTGGGAAAGAGAACTTGCCGTATGGGCCCCCACCCTCGTTGTCAGAAGAGTCATGGGCACTTCGGAAGATATCACATTAATCGTATGCCCAGCATAGTTCAACCCATACGCAACCCCTGACAAGTTTCTGTCGGCCTCGGGAACTGGAGCGATAGCTTCCTGCGAAGCACAACTTACATTCATTACTAAAAAGGAGGCTACAATTATAAGGGGGATGGCAATTAAATAAGGTTGAAGGATATTTTTTAGGCACCCACGGATGAGCCATCAAGAAACCTATTTATGTTTCAGGAGAAGCCATTCGTTTTCCTTCTTTCCCTTTTTTAGGCGAAGGAAAGTGAAATTACCCTTAAGTTTCTGCCCCCCAAGGAAAAAGGAGATCTTGCCCTCTTTCTTTTCTAGAAGTTCATAGGTTCCATGGTCCCAAATTAAAACCCGACCGGCTCCATATTCCCCTTCGGGGATAACGCCCTCAAAATAGATATATTCAAGAGGATGATCTTCTACAAGTACCGCCAATCTCTTTTCTGTTGGTTCGATGGGTGGACCCTTGGGAATTGCCCAAGATTTCAGGACTCCTTCCATTTCTAGGCGGAAATCGTAATGAAAATGAGAGGCATGGTGTTCCTGAATTACAAAGCGTTTTGTCATAACAAGCTTATAAATACTATCTTTAAAACAAATTTCAAAGCAATAGAAAAAATGATATATTCAAGGCTATCGAGAATGGAAGGAAGAAACTGAGGGGTAAACCTTCAAGAATCAATTTTCAAGATTTCCCTGACGAAAACTTCCGCGTCCTCAAAGAAAAAGAAAAGAGTGCGTATGGGGAATATCGTGCCAAGCGCCTCGTTCTAAAGGCATGGGGTAGATTTAAAGCTCATAAACGATAAAAATACCTTCAAAAAGGTTTAAAAAAGTGGTATAAATTCCGACAGGAGATATGGTTATGGCGGAATATAAGGACATATACCCCAACTCCCCTCTGGTGGAGGTCGTGTTTGAAATCAGATTCCCCGGAGAACCGAGGGTTGAATGCAACCGAGATTTTTTTTACGAAAAAATCAGAGAAAATTTTCCAAAAGTATTGGTGCCATCAATCCCGGTGGGCGGATTCCCCGCTTTAGAGCCTTACAGATTCGAGAGTGAGGATCAGAAGTCAGGAATGATGGTAGCCTTAAATAAGTTTGCATATTTCGCGCGCTCATACCCCGGGTACGCTCAATTTAGGAATGATGCAAAGAAATTAGTTAGTGAATTCGTTAATGCTTACAGGATCTCGAAATTGATCAGGACGGGCTTGCGTTATATCAATATCATTCCGTTTTCAAGAGAATCGGGGTTTATTCCCGTGAATAGGTTTCTTAAAATAAAGCTCCAACTGCCCGAAGTCTTTCCAGACAACTTTGAGAACTTGAGCTTTGTTTTCATATCAAAAACACCAGGTGGAGCGATAACGACAAAGATTGAATCGATTATCACGGCGGATCGTTCCCATGAAGCTATTCTCCTTGATTTTGATTATTCAAAGGAGAAGGAACTGGCTATAGACTCCATCGAGCAATATCTGGAGGAGAGTCATGGCCATACGAAGCGGGTTTTTGAAGAATTGATTACTGAGGAATATCGAGGATATCTAAAGGGAGACGCAGTATGAATTCTGTGACCATGGTGGATAGCTCCGAGGTCCGGGAAGAGCGGCGAGAATATTTGCCGTTGAATTACCGCCGCGCAGAGGCCAATGTTGATACTGCAAAGGAAATAATTGGTGAGAATTTATTCCAGTCGCTTCCTCAGCGGAAACTTGTGACGCCCCTCTGGTCTGTCGGAATTCCCGGCAAGAGATTTAGAACGGCCAGACCTATCGCCATCCGCGTATATTTTGAAGATGGACTTTATTTTGCTGAAAATGACACCCTTCTTTTATATGGAACGGGTGCGTCTCCGGAAGAAGCTATAACAGATCTTGGGTTTCACATAATCCATTTCTATCAATATTACTGCAAGCTGGATTGGTCGCAGGTTACGGGAGATGCCGTTAGACTAAAAAGGTTATATGAAAATCTTTTGTTCGAGGAGTGAATTTTGCAGATCGACAGGAGTGAAATTGAGGCTTCTTTGGCTGCCAAGGGGTTTATCAAAGAAGACTCCCATCATCATTACTTTTATCATGAGGTAGAGGGAAAAAGGTCAGGCGTCTTTACATATACCTCCCATGGCAGCCACTACAAGACCATCGGAGATAATCTGCTGAAACAAATGAAGAAACAATTGAGATTGGATACAAGTGCCCAAATAGCCGACTTATTTAAATGCCCCATGACTGGCGATGGTTATAACGAGCTTCTCAGGAAGAAAGGAATGCTATAAAATCTGTAGTTGGTCAAGAACAATTGGCCAATTCTTCACCCCCTGTTTATTATTGCTTCCCCCGATCTGCGCCAAAAATTGTAAGAAGGGACGCTACAAGAAATATCAGGTCTTGCGTCGGCGATACTTTGCTTTCTTTTCGCGAACGCCGTTGATCTTCGGGATTTTAAAGAACCCTTCCATAGGCTTTGGCTCTAACTGGTGGCAAGGTTAAATTGGCCCTCAGGCCACCACGCTCCGGATCTCCGCGCCGCCCAGGCTGCACAAAATGCCAAAAGACTCAAAGTACTGAACCATCTCCAGCAATTGGTCCCGAGAGGGAGGCTCTACGTCAACGAGCTTGTATTCCATCCCCAGCCAGTCGTATTTCGAGACTCCATATTTGTGGTAGGGAAGAAGATTCAGCTCCCAGCCGCCGGGCAAGTCTTTCAACAAAAGGGCAATGTCCCTCAGGTTTTCGCGGGAGTCATTCATCCCTGGCACGACCGCGAGGCGCAAGATGAGGTGTCTCTTCAATTCCAAGCAATAGGCAGCCGCTTTGCGGATATTGTCCAATATTTGACGATTAGAGCGACCCGTGAGTTTTTTGTGCAGAAAAGGATCGGAATGTTTAATATCGATAAAGGCCAGGTTGGTGTAAGTGAGGATAGCTCGAAGGTCTTCCCATCCACCGAAAGCACACGTCTCAATCGCGGTGTGGATGAGCTTATCCCAGCACCGTTGCAAGATGTTGGTTGCAAAGGCGGCCTGCATCAGGATTTCACCTCCGGAGAGGGTTACTCCTCCGCTTCCTCGCCGGTAGAAGATGCGGTCCTTTTCCACTTTCGCCAGAACTTCCTCTACCGTCATCGTCGAACCGCGCATCTCCCGGGCACCCACCGGGCAGACCTTGGTACAAATCCCGCAGTTGGTGCACCTTTCAAAGTTGCGTCCGATTTTTCCTTCTTTATCCAAAAAAAAGGCCTGCTGCGGGCAGGCCGGCAAACAGGCCTCGCAGGAGGCGCACTTATACTTGAGATAGACGAGGCTTGGCTCCGTCGTTTGGCAGAGAGGGCTGCTGCACCACAGACATCGGAGAGGGCAACCCTTAAGAAACACCACCGTGCGAATGCCCGGTCCATCCTCCAGCATATATTTGGTGGCGTTGAAAACGGTTCCCTGTCCACCCGATTGTCCGTAAGAATTTATGCCCGCAGGCTTCATGGAGTGAATTTCTTTTTCCACCTTAGGTAACCTTGGTGGTCCTTTCCCACCTTTTCCAATCGGATAAGTTGCGGCTCAGGGGGAAAGAAAATTCATTCCCCCCTGATCAGAATGGCTCAATATTTTTCTTTTTAATTGAACCGATGCTCGGAGCGGGAAATAATATCGTCCTGTATGTCTTTCCCAATGTCGGTGAAGTAAGCGCTATAACCGGCCACACGTACCATCAGCGTGGGGTAATTCTCAGGATGTTTTTGAGCATCGATCAATATGGATTTGTTGATGCAGTTGAACTGAATGTGGGCGATGCCCAGGTCATTCAAGGCTGTGCGGATCAGGTTGGCGAACTTTTTCAGCCCTTCTCTCTTAAAATGCAAATCACTGAACTTGTCATACAAGAAGTCACTCTCTTCAGCTGCCTTGTTGAATTTCCGGCTGGCTTTCATGATACCCCCTTATTCCTAAGCATCCACTTAATGCGACGCGACCCTTTCATGTTAGCTCGCGACCAGTTCGGACCTGGAAATCCACATATTTAATATCGTTCCGTTGGTCTGCCCGGCATGGTCCAGCTTGCCGTAGGACTTGATCGCTGCGGTCGGTCCTTCTTTATCCGTATGCTGCTCCGCAGAGATTGTATCGGCCAGTGGGACGCCCGCCTTCTTGCCGTTGGGTTGCGCCCAGGTTTTCTTGCCGAAGCTCACGTTGGCCGCAACCATTTGAATGGAAGGATCCATATAATGACCGAGATAAGTCTTATATTTTTTGGTCTCCAGGGCGTAAAAGTCCAGGACCTCACGCGCTAAGGAGTCCGGCCCGTCCAGGTCGTTGCCGTACTTGGGTGAATTTCTTAGTTTTTCCCTCAACAGTTCATAGCCCTCGAAATTGGCATCGATGGCCGTTAAGAGTTCGTCCATGGTGATCTCTTTGTTCTCATAGATCATCGTCTTGATATTGTACAAGGAGTTCGCCACATCGGCTGTGCCCAAAACGGCCATGACGGGGCCTACGGTCACCGGCGCTCCCCCTTCCTCCACGTCGAGCCCCTTTTCAATCGTCCCCTTCGTCAGGATGGTGTAAACCGGTTTGAAATGTTCCTCGGACCGGATCTTCTCGGCCACGATCATGTGCGCGTGGGACTCCTTGATCGCGTAAGCCAGTTGAACCTTGAAGGCTTCGAAAAACTCTTCAAAAGTCTTGGAATCTCGAGGATCGCCCCTCTTGGGACCGCACTGCATCCCGGCCCCCCAGCCCGGGGCGCCTTTTGGTTTGACCCCGTTGTTCAGCCCAGGCTCATCACGGCGCACATGTTGAGCATGGCGCTATCCGTGTGGCCGTACTGCATCCCCTGAACACCGGGTTCAACGCAACCGATATAAGCCCCATATTCCCGTATTTGCTCGAAGGAGTACTTGCTCGGGCCGTTGAGCCCGGCGGCGCGTCCCATGAGCTGCTGCCACAGGGTTTCACAGTTGAAGAAACTGGGATGTCCCATCCCCATGGCGGCAAGCATGACCGCCTCATACAGCAGATTATCCGGAGTCTTCGGGTGAAGCAGCAGGGAGACCGAGGGCGACGTCGTGTGAACTTCCCGCATGGCCTGAATGGCCAGGTAACTCACGTTGTTGGACGCGTCGTTGCCATTCCGGTCCACCCCCCCCACGTCGAGCTGCTGGAATCGGAAATAACCGCGTCCATTGATTGCCAATTGGGTGGGGGTCACGTCCACAATGTTCGTCAACTTGATGTAGAATTCCTCCAGCATCTCCCTGGCCAAGTCTTCATTCAGGCGTCCCGCTTCAACATCGGACCTGTATAAAGGATACATATATTGGTCAAAACGACCCAGGCTGTTCGAGGGACCGGTGCCATCGATACTCAACAGCAACTGAACAAACCACACCGCTTGGAGGCCCTCATAAAAAGTGGTGGGAGGATTCCAAGGCACCCGGCTTAACATAGCGCTGGCTTCTTCCAGCTCCTGCTTGCGGACCAGGTTTTTTTCCGCCTGGGCCTTTTGGGCGGCTCCCTCGGCGTATCGCTCCCCGAGCTTCTTGATGGCCTCCAGGACAGCCACGAGGCCTTCATAAAAATCCTTTTTATCGATCGCCTCAGGGTCATTGGGGTCCAGACCTTTCAGCAATCTTTGGGCCTTCGCGTGGTAGCCCTTGAAGCCGATCTGGAAGAGGCCTGGAAAATCCGGCAGGAAATGAGAGCCGGCGTTGTGGAGATAGTTGCCGACATAGGCGATGCCGCTTTCCTGCATTTTTTCAGGAAAAGGAACCCGCTTGGCCCACTTCGCGACGCAAGTTCTCGGCGCCCAGTAGGGCAGATGGACCGCTCTCAGTTCTTTCTTGTCCTCTTCTTCGATCTCGAAGGGGTCGTACGTTCGAGTCGGAATGATATCCAACTCGTCCACGATCCAATGAGCGTGTTGTTCGATGGAAATGTTTTCCGTTCTGGGTTTCTTTCCTTGCCAGCCAAGAATCCTTTCGTGGTCATAGATCACGACCGGAGGGTTGCGATCGTTTCCGCCGTCGCAAAATACATCTTTCTTTTCTCGCTGCACCCTTCCATTTCTTTGTAGGTTTTAGTGAAGCAGCGCGCCCGATGGAGGTCCAAAGAGGGCCGGAAGGAATGGAGCAAGCGATTGAGTTTGCGAATCCGCTCTGTGCCTCCTACTTCAGCGGTCTTACTGTCCCTCCACTCCATCGCGATCTTCGTGCCAATCTTCCGAATCGGTTCCGGTTCCGCCATCATCCACCTCCAAGCAAAATCAAGCTTTAAGTAAAGGCCCAGCAAGTGAACCCAAATGTCCCCAGCGGGAGTTAGCAGTGAGGGCATCCTTCACTACCAACCGATCCCCCGGCAACTGGCATCGCTTACAAAGGGATAGTCCTTTCTAAAGAAATTAGCGGGTTGCCAGCTTATTGCTAATCATAAATTAATATTGCACCGCTGGGCAATTTTGTCAATGTCTTGGCTAATTGACTTCCTTTTTGTTTTCCATATTTAGATGGGAAAAATCACTGATTTAGATCTCAATCACTTCCGGGTTCGCAACCTCCATCCAAATATTTTGATTGGAATGGCCAGTGACAGGTATGCTGGGTGGATTGGGCCTAATTGGGTGTCGGTGTCAGTGTTAGATAAGCGGGGACACCTTTAAGTAATCCAATTCACATTAAATGGGAGGGGTTGAGGAGCATATGATTACGCCACGGGCGGCTTATTCCGGCGTTTCAATAAGTTGATTACTTATTTCAGGAGGTCCTTATTTCCGCACAAGAAATATCAGGTCTTGCGCCGGCGATACTTTGCTTTCCTCTCGCGAACGCCTTTATTTTCCGGGGTTTGTAAGAACCCTTCCATGGAGACCGCAATGTTCGGGAACTTTCCCTGCAATTCACGATCCTCGGTTACACACTGGATTCCCATTTCTATGGCCAGGGCGATAAACTGCCCGTCATAGGCCGTAATTCCATACTGGGCGACAAGATCGATCACTTTGGCCGGGGACGGCTCGGACTCATTTTCGATCAGGATACCAAAGACCTTTTCCCAAACGTCTAAGGCCTGTTCCGGCTTGATTTGCCTGGTTTTAATCGCAGTGGCCAGAATGTTCTTAAACTCATAGCGCCACAGGGCAGGCACAATCCATCCGGGATCTTTTTGCTCAACCTGCTCGGCTTGCGATGACAAGACACTGGTCAGGTTTCTGGCCGCGATGATGTTCGAATCCACGACAATCATATCCGGCCTTCGCGTTTTGCTTGATCGATAAACTCAGCCGTCAAGAGGGTCCGGGTTCGCACCGGCGGTGGGAACTTCACCGGCCGAAAATGGCGCATCCTCTCTTCAAGAACAACGATGGCCTGTTGCGTCATGGACCGACGGTTTCTTTCCGCTTCCCGCTTCAACCAAGCATGCACCTCGCTGGGCAGGTCTTTTATCAGCAAAGCAGCCATACAACACCTCCGCTACCATTATGCTATAATAATACTATCATTTGGCTGCGTTGTCAATTTATCAGCGGAGGACTGGAAAGGGGAAGTAGTTTTTAAAACAACTTGGCCAATATTGTATTTCCAGGTCCGCTTTGGGCTCCATTCCTTGCATAATCCGCAAGCTTGGGTTACATTAGCCCATCCTCGATGTTCCCAAATCAGTTCCCTGGATTTGGTCGTTGAAAAAAGTCTCGGAAGGAGGCCAGGAATGGAAATAACCAAGAAAATCTCCGAACTTATATGGGCGGCAAGGCTTGCCCAAATGCCTTCGGAAGTTCTGGAATATAGCAAGAGTTTGATGCTCAGTGCCCTTGGTGCCATGGTAGCAGGCGCAATGCTTCCTACCGCCAAGATCATGATGAGATACATCCAGCGCAGGGGAGGAAATCCCGAAGCCACAATTATGGGCGCAGGGTTTCATAGCTGCGTCGAGAACGCAGCTCTGGCTAACGGGACCTTCGCTCATGCCACGGAATATGAAGACGACAGCCTCCCCGAAAGCACCTCAAGCTACACCCAGATACCACCCGTTCTTGCACTTGGAGAGAAACTGAAAGCTTCCGGGAAAGAGGTGCTGGAAGCATTCGTTGTCGGCAATGAGGTACAATCAAGAGTTGGAATTGCTTGCCTGGAAGCGAGGCGTCATGGCTATCTGAATCTCAGTCTGTCAGGAACATTAGGAGTCGCCGCAGCAGCGGCAAAGCTTCTGAAGCTTGATGTCCAACGCACAACCATGGCCATAAGTCTCGCTGCCTCGCAGGCTGGCGGCATTGTCCGTCAGAGTGGGACCATGTCTCACTATTTAGAAATGGGATTTGCAGGAAGAAATGGATTGGGAGCAGCACTCCTCGCCGCTGAGGGATTTACCAGCAGTTCGAGTATTCTCGAAGCACCTCGTGGTTTTTTTGACCTCGTGACCTGCGGCCAGGTAGCGGCACCCGAAGATATAATCAATAATTGGGGAAAACCATTTCGGGTCATGCAGGTGGGAATAAAAAAGTACCCTTGCTGCTACCACATGCAGCGTATCATTGAGTCTGCTGTGAAATTGAAGGAGGAGCATTCGTTCTCCAGCGATGATATTGAAAGAATAGAGGTCGAAGTAAATCCAATGCTGCCCCAGGTCATTCAATACCCCGAGCCTAAGAATGCCGAAGAAGCCCAGTTTAGTTTGCCTCATGGCATGGCGGCAGCATTACTGGAAAAGAGGATTGCCCCAGAAAGCTTCTCGGATGAAAGAGTCCGAGACCGAGCGTTTCGAGAAATGAGGCAAAAGGTGCATACTATTGTGCATGAGGAATGGGGGTGGGCGACGACAGGTTGGAATCCGATCGTTACCATCTTGCTGAGGGAGGGCAGAAGACTGCGTAAGGAACTCGGTTACGCCCAGGGGCAGCCACCTGATTTACTTCCCGTCGAAGAAGTAATAAAAAAATACAAGACCTGCACCGATAAAGTGCTCGGAAGCCAAAAGATTGAAGAATCTATACGATGGACATTAGAGCTTGAAAACCTTGACAACATATGCAGGTTGATTGATACCATGGCCTTTAGAGTTCATAGTCATGATTGACTGGGTTAAAGGAAATCTTGGCCAAAGTTAACCCGGTTGAACCGGCTGCCATATCCCTGCCGCCATTAACTTCTAACCCAAAACCTTTTTATTTTATCTATCGCCTCTAACCTCTTGCCTCTATCCTAAATTCTATTACCTATATCCTCCCGCTTTTCGCCTCTTGCCTATAGCCCATAGCCTCTTGCCTATTGCCCGTTTATTGTGTCATACTCTAATCATGTCTGATAAGAAACCACGCCTATTCCTGATCGACGGCAGTTCTTATATATACCGGGCTTTTTTTGCCATCCCGCACCTATCTAATTCCAAAGGATTCCCCACCAATGCTACCTATGGGTTTACCAACATGCTCCTTAAAGTTCTGCGGGAACAAGGGCCGGAATATATGGCCATTGCCTTCGATGCCCCTGGTCCTACCTTCCGCCACGAAGTTTTCGGGGATTACAAAGCCAATCGCCCGGCTATGCCTGAAAATCTTAGGCCGCAGATCCCTTACATAAAAGAAATCGTGGCCGCCTTGAATATACCCGTCCTCGAGAAAGCAGGGTATGAGGCTGACGACTTGATCGGCACTCTGGTCAAAAAGATGGAAAACGAAGAGGTTGAGACGGTCATCGTCTCCGGGGACAAAGACCTGATGCAACTCGTCACCCCCCGGGTGACCATGTTTGACCCTATGAAAGAAAAGACTTTCCGGATCCTTGAGGTAAAAGAATATTTTGGTGTGACCCCCGACAAAATCGTTGAAGTTATGGGACTCAGTGGGGATTCCTCGGACAATATTCCCGGGGTTCCGGGAATAGGGAAAAAAACCGCCGTCGAGCTCATAGAAGAGTTCGGCTCAATTGAAGAACTACTAAAGAACGTGGCCAGAGTCAAAAACGCCAAAACCCGGGATAGACTCATCCATTATGCGGAGCAGGCGCGCTTGAGCCGGGAGTTGGCCATCCTGGATACTCATGTTCCCCTGACCGAGGAACTGAACAGCATAAAGCTGGGGATTCCCGACCAAGAAAAACTGCAGAAAATTTTTAAAGAGATGGAATTTTCCAAGCTGCTCAAAGTCAAAGAATTTACTCCCCCTCTTGAGCCAAAGGAAGAAGAATACCTTCTGATCACGGAAAAAACGGACCTCCTCCGGCTTATAGAAAATTTGAGGAAAGCCGGTTTTTTTTCCCTGGACCTCGAATCTACCTCCATCGAACCCATGCGAGCAGAGATCGTTGGCCTCTCTTTCTCTTGCAGGCCCCATCAAGCTTTTTACATCCCGGTAGGACATACCTACCCGGGGGTCCCTAAACAATTGGAGAAAAACGAGGTGTTAGAGATCCTCAGCCCTTTATTGGAAGATCCCTCATTGAAAAAATACGGACAGAACATTAAATATGATTACATCTTGCTGGCGAAATCCGGAATTCATCTTCAAGGCCTTGCCGGAGACACCATGATTGCCTCATATCTGCTGAATCCTTCGAAACACAGACACAGCCTGGAAGAATTGGCTCGTGAATATCTGGATCGCCAGGTGATCACCTATGCCGAAGTCGCCGGGAATGGGGCGAAGGCCGTTACCTTTGACCGGGTGGAAGTACAGAAGGCCTGCCGTTACTCGGCTGAGGATGCCGACTTAGCCCTGATTCTGGCCGATCTTCTTATACCCAAAATTGAGGCCGAAGGGTTTGCGGAACTGTTTCATCAGGTGGAACTCCCTCTCGTTGAAGTTTTAGCGGTTATGGAAATGAACGGGGTTAAACTCGACCGGCCACTGCTCGCTTCTCTATCCGAGGAATTTGCCGGACAACTGGAAAAAATTTCTCGGGAAATCTATGATCTGGCGGGAGAAAACTTTAATATTAATTCTCCCCAGCAGCTGGGGAAAATCCTTTTCGAGAAACTAAAACTCCCGGGAGGAAAACGCACCAAAACCGGGTACTCGACGGACGTGGAGGTACTTACCCAACTTTCCCAGGAATACTCACTTCCGGCCAAAGTCCTGGAATACCGGAGCCTTTCCAAACTCAAATCGACTTATGTGGACGCATTGCCATTGCTGATCAACCCGGCGACCGGTCGAGTCCACACTTCTTTCAACCAGACCGTAACCGCAACCGGACGGCTTTCCAGCAGTGACCCCAACCTCCAGAACATTCCCATCCGGACTCCTGAGGGGAGGAGGATTCGCGAAGCCTTTATACCGGAAGACGGGCACTGGATCCTTTCCGCCGACTATTCGCAAATTGAGCTGCGTATACTCGCCCATCTTTCCGGTGATCCTTCTCTGATGGCCACCTTTCAAAAAGATGAAGACGTTCACGCCGCCACCGCCGCCGAGATCTTCCATGTTCAATCCCGGCAGGTAACCCCCGAGATGCGCCGTCTGGCCAAAGTCATCAATTTCGGAATTATTTACGGAATGAGTGCTTTTGGCCTATCCAAGGAATTAGCCGTACCCCCCGGCGTGGCCCAGGCTTACATTGACAATTATTTTCAAAAATACCACGGGGTGAGGGATTATATCGATCAATCGCTGGGGTTGGCTCGCGAACGTGGTTATGTGACCACCTTGATGAATCGGCGGCGCTACCTCCCGGACATCGGCAGCAGCAACCGCAGTGTGCGGCAATTTGCCGAACGTATCGCCATTAATGCCCCCATCCAGGGAACGGCCGCGGACTTGATCAAAGTGGCCATGATCAATATCCACAGGCGCTTGCCCAAGGAAAAACGCCGCAGCAAACTGATTCTCCAGATCCATGACGAACTGGTGTTGGAAGTACCCGAAGAGGAAGCAGAGGCCATCAAAGCGCTGGTCAAGGAGGAAATGGAAGGAGTCATGAAATTGTTCATTCCCTTGAAAGTGGACATCGGGGTGGGAAAAAATTGGGCCGAAGCCCATTAAAAAATTTTTGGGACGCAGATTTTCGCCGATACACGCAGAAACAAATTCTAATCATAAAGAATTCAGGAGACAGGAGTCAGTAGACAGAATGAAAGGTATGTTCCATTTATCTTCTGGATTCTGAATTCTGTCTTCTGTATTCTCTTCTCCGATCCTGTAAATCGGCGTTTATCTGCGTCCCCCAAAATGCTTTTTAATTATGCAAATTGATTTGGCTTTTACGCCGCCTGAACTCGAGAAGAAAGACCTCCGGAACAAGACGGTCGTGGTCATCGACGCGCTCAGGGCCACATCCACGATGATCACAGCTTTTGAGAATGGCTGCGCCGGCTTCATTCCCGTTGCCACGATTGAAGAGGCCCAAAAGCTCTTTGCCGATCTGAATGAACCCAATCTTCTTCTGGGGGGGGAACGCAGGGCACTGCCCGTAGAGGGGTTTCATCTGGGGAATTCTCCCCGTGACTACCGGCCGGAAAAAGTAAACGACAAGATGGTCATCATGACCACTACCAACGGAACCCAGGCCCTGGTGGCGGCCCGCCAAGCTGGCGAGGTTTTTATCGGGGCTTTCCCGAACCTTACCGCCCTATGCCGGCGTTTGCAAGAAGCGGGGCGGGATATCCTCATCGCCTGCGCGGGAGAAAAAGGATTTTTTTGTCTGGAGGATACGGTTTGCGGCGGAGCGATGATTGGACACCTGGGAAAGGAAGACCTCCCGGTTCAGGAGAGTGACTCCGCTTTAGCGGCCAAGATTTTATACGAGTATTTTGCCGCGGATATTTACGGAATGCTGGCCGCGTGCGAATGGGGCCGGTATCTGGAAAAAATGGGGCTGGGGAAAGACATACGCCTTTGTGCTCAAATCGACTCTTCGAAGCTCGTCCCCACCTACCGGGAAGGAAAGGTCTATCTTGACCGCTGATTCCGTGCGATCCTGGAAGATCGGTTCCCTTCAACTTTCCAACCCTCTTCTTTTAGCTCCCCTTTCGGGAATATCCGATCTACCTTTCCGGCTTTTGGCTAAAGAACAGGGATGTGCTTTGGTCTGCACCGAGATGGTCAGCGCCGAAGGCCTTATGCGGAACCGCAAGAAAAGCGAGAAACTCTTGCAAACCTGCCCCGAAGAACGCCCGCTGGCCGTGCAAATCTTCGGGGCCCGGCCCGAGACCATGGCCGATGCCGCCAGGATCGTAGAAGAGGTGGGAGCGGATGTTCTGGATATCAACATGGGATGCCCGGCAAGGAAAGTAGTCAAGGGAGGATCCGGGGCTGCCTTGCTCATGGACCTTAAACGGGCCAAGAAGATTATCCAATCGGTTCGGAAAGCTGTATCGCTTCCTTTAACTGTTAAGGTGCGATCGGGGTGGGACGAAAAAAATCAGAACGTTCTGGAAGTGTCCAAGATGGCCGAAGACTGTGGTGTCAATGCTCTCACCGTTCATGGGCGCACCCGGAACCAGGGATACGGGGTCAAGGCCGACTGGAGAATCATCGCCCGGACAAAAGAATATTTGCATATCCCGGTCATCGGCAATGGAGATTTGACATCCCCGCAGGCGGTTGTGGCTTTCCTGAGCGAAACAGGCTGTGCCGGAGCAATGATCGGGCGGGGTGCCCTGGGAAATCCCTGGATTTTTCAGCAAGCTTTGGCCATGCTCCGGGGAGAAACTTTTCATATTCCTTCTCTCTCCGACAAAGAAGTTATTATCCTCCGCCACTTAAATATGGTTGTGGAAAGGTACGGGGAGACTCAGGGATTAAAAGAATTTCGCAAACACATCATCTGGTACACCCGAGGATTAAGAGATAACGCCTATTTTCGCTCTCGCCTTCCCCATTGGAAAACGGTTTCCGAGGTTTCCGGGCAGATCCGGGAATATTTTCAAAAAATGAACCACCTCCTTCTTTTTTCTTGACTTTTACCTTATTCATCGCTTAAATATTTGATTCGATACCTCACTTCAGAGTCGAGAAGTGATCGTTCTGAAATTTTCCAGAAATTTGGAGAGAGGATTGATGGTGAACAGTAGGTTTCCCGGTGGAAGGAGCTCCTATGAGTGAAGAATTCAGGATGGTTTGGGCGGAACCACTGACCGCTTTCTGCCAGAGGGTTTTTGAAAAGATGGGTGTGCCTTCCCAGGATGCTCGCACCACCTCCGAAGTTTTAGTGATGGCCGATCTGCGGGGAATCGATTCGCATGGTGTAGCCCGCCTGAGGCGCTATTACACGGGCTTGAAAAACGGGGTGATGGTTCCGAAGCCGGAAATGAAGGTTGTCCACGAGTCGCCTCTTACGGCTCTTTTGGATGGAGGCGCGGCCTTGGGTCAAGTGGCCGGATTAAAAGGCATGACGATGGCCATCGAGAAAGCGATGACCAGCGGTGTTGGGTTTGTATCCGTTCGGAACAGCAATCATTACGGCATTGCCGGCTATTACTCCCTCCTGGCCCTGAAGCATGACCTTATCGGTATCTCCTTGACCAACTCGGATGCTTATGTGGTTGCCACCTTTGGCCGGGAAGTAATGTTGGGAACGAACCCTATCAGCGTAACCATCCCGGCCAAAGAGGAGCGACCGTTTGTTCTGGATATGTCTACTGCCGTGGCAACCTTAGGCAAAATGGAAGTTTACAGCCGGATGGCCAAAAGGCTTCCGCCGGGGTGGGCCACGGACGAGAAAGGCCGGTCTTGCGACGATCCGGCAAGGGTTCTCGCTAACATCCGCAGCCGAGCCGGCGGGGGGATTTTGCCACTGGGGGGCGAAGGGGAAGAGTTCGGGGGGCACAAAGGATATGGGCTGGACCTCTTAGTCGACATCCTGAGCGGAGTCCTTTCGGGCTCGGGAAATACCAATCTACTATATCCCAAAACTCCGGAGGGCAAGCCTCTTCCTTCTCGAGTAGGCCATTTTTTCGGCGCCCTGCGGATTGATCTCTTCCGTCCGCTGGAAGAGTTTAAAAGGGATATGGATGACCTCATTCGCCGGCTGAAGGAATCGGCCAAAGCGGAAGGGCAGGAGCGAATTTACATTCATGGCGAGAAAGAGTTTGAGCTGGAGGAAAAATACCGGAAGGGGGGAATTCCGCTCTATTTCAAAGTCTACGAAGACTTGAAAGCCATAGCTGGGGAAGTAGGCGTTCATTTCGATCTATGATTGAAACTTTTATCTACCTGAAAAACTTCATTACCGACAAATACGTTGCTTCCATTACTCCCACCTTTCGATCGGCCGTGGAAAAAGTCTGCGGAAAAATAGACTTCAATGACCGGCGATTAATTGTTGAATATGGGCCGGGAACCGGCGCTTTTACCGTCAACCTTCTGAATAATATGACGGGCAATTCCCGCTTGATCGCCATTGAACGTAACCCGAACTTTTGCCGGATCTTGGAGAAAGGCCCTCTGGACCCCCGCTTAAAGATCTTTAACGATTGCGCCGGGAATGTTCTTGATATTCTTAAGGCGTGCGAGGAGGCGGAGGCGGATTACATCATTTCGGGGATCCCTTTCTCCCTGCTTTCCCTGGAAACAAAGTTACGCATCTTAAACACTGCTTATTCCGCCCTGAAAGAAGGTGGAAAGTTTTTGGCCTACCAAAATTTCTTCCAGCTGCCGGAATTTTTAAAAAATCATCTCGAAAATGTCTTTCAGAATGTTCGGGCGCAGTATGTTTTTCAGTCCTTTCCTCCACTGGTTGTCTTCGAAGCGCTAAAAAGCAATGGGAACTCTGGAACTTGCCGGCTTCCAGAGGGTACTGCGCTCTGAAGAATCCTCAACCGACCCTTTTGGCCCAAGATTAATAAGCCTCGCCGATCTGGATTTTTCTCAACAAGGCAAGTTGATCGGCAATCCCCTGGACCGAGTTTAATCCGGCCCACTCCAAGAGACCGGGTAAAACTTCTTCCGGCTCCTGGCGCGGGAAAGGGCCGGCGGCAAGGTGATGGATTAGTTTCATGGTCTTTAACCCATCGAACCACCCATGAAATCCCGGGAGCATGGTAGAAGGGCTGCGAAAATTTTTTTTCAATTTGTTCCAAACGGCGGGAAATTGAACTCTATCCAGGAAATCGGTCAGCGGTAAGTGAGCCCCTTTGGTTTTATCCCGGATTTCTTCTCCCGGAGCATCTACGTTGTGAGCAACCAGATCCAGCCAGTCTTTTAAAACCTGGAAACATGCGGTTGGATAAAAAAGGATTGCTTCTTCTTCTTTGGCCAGCAGCCGGAAGATACTTCGTCCGGTTCCGAATGGAACGCGATGGGAAGCCCTGGCCGAAGGGTAAACCACTGTGCCCCGAACCCGACCCACCCCGCCTGTCTTGGCGAGATGCTGCAAAAAATAGAAATCCTCTCCAGCCACGCGGGTGTTCATTCCTCCTGCTCGGGCATAGGCCGCGGCCGTACAAGCCATGGTGCTCCCGACAGTATGAAAGGCATAGGGGGAAAGAGCTCGAGCAAGTCCCAAAACATAAGCGCGGAGGAAGAGTTCATAGCGTTGGATCGCGCTTTCTTGCTCCCCGGTGGTTCCCTGCTGATGGCAGAAAGGAATTATCGCTCCGGATGCTTGCGCATCCCCGAAGTGGCCTAGCAATGCCCTTAAATAATCAGGCCGGACGAGGGTATCTGCATCCAGGGAAATGATGAGCGGGGCAATTTTTTCATAGTCGAGCCGAGTAAGAGCCAAGTCCATTCCAATCTTACGGGCTAAGCCCACTCCGCCTGTCTTGATGGGCAATTCCAGTCCTGGGGAAGCCGCATCTACCCATCCCAGGCACAAGCCGCTCAGGAGATGATTTTTCGCTGCCAGCATTTGCAGAGTTTGCTGATTGTCTAATTTATCGCTGAGGGGAGCATCCTGGCGATGGTTGACCACCACCAGGATCAAGAACCGGGAAAGGAGATCAGCAGGGTTTTGGGCCAGAGATGCGAGGGTGGCCAAGAGGTATTGACCTTCAGCCAGGGCAGGAATCAGCACGGCGCCGCAAAAACCTTCCTGCTCTGTCCCGGCAATTTTCCATGGACCTTTAATGCTGCGTGATTGCAGGTAATTAGCAATTGGAAAAGGTATGGAGGACATTTCCAATTATCATTCTGCCAGATTTTTTACCATTTCATACACCCTTTTTTATCCGAATTACTTGACTGACCTCTTTTTCTTTTATAAGATTGGGCAGTACAACGTTTGGAACGCACACCCGGCGAACTTGCAGGCCGTGCCTGAGCCGCGATGGAGCCAGCGTTGACACTCAGGATTTAAAGCTCTGGGCAATAGACTGTTTTAGGATTGCACCTGCCGGATCTTTATCCCCATCCACCCAGCGAATCGCTATTCCCTGACGTTCCATGCGGCGGAACCAGGTTTCCTGACGCTTGGCCAACTGGTGGATGGCGCTGTTGAGCTTCTGGAACATATCATTCTTATTCCAGACTCCTTTTAAATACTGAGCTACAAAGCGGTATTCGAGACCGTAAAACTCCAGGATCTCCAGGGGGATTCCGGTATAGTGGAGCCGGGCAACTTCTTCGATCAAGCTTTGATTTAGCCGTTCTTTGAGGCGCTGGGTAATCCTGCGGCGTAAAGCCTCCCTTTCCCACTTTATTCCAAAAACGAGCAGCGAAAGTTCAGGAAGGGGAGGTACGTTCTGAGCCTCTCTCTGGAATTCAGCGATTTCAATAGCCCTGGTCAGGCGATTGCGGTCAAGCAGATCGGTGGTGTTGTGGAGTTTAGGATTTATCTGTCTGAGGCGGGCGGCCAAATTTTCAACGGCAAGAGCGGCAAGCTTTTGGCGTAAAGGAAGATTTTCGGGAACCTCTATGAGCTCGTATCCCCTCAGGACAGAATCGAGGTACATTCCGGTTCCCCCGACCAAGAGGGGAAGGTGACCACGGGCTTGGATCTCCTGGAAGGCTTCCCGAAAACGGCGCTGGAATTCAAAGACATTGAATTCATATCCCGGATCGACGATGTCGATGAGGTGGTAGGGAACAGAACCGTATTCTTCCAAATCCTTGCCTGTGCCGATGTCCATCCCCCGGTAAACCTGCCTTGAATCTGCGGATATGATTTCTCCCTTCAGTGCACGAGCGACTTGAACAGCAACCCGCGTTTTTCCGGAAGCATTGGGTCCCAAAATAACCAGAAGATTGTAGGACATTGCCCCTTTACTCCCCGTTTGGTTTTCGGAAGCTCCAATTTCCAATTTAGTAGGTGTCGGCTAATCTGTCAACGACTTGAATTTTCCTAAAAACTTAAAAAAATCCTTGACACCATAAAAATGCATAATGTATAAATTATACAATATTTGACCCTGGCAGAAATTCCTATGCAAAAAATCCAGCAATCCAACCTCTCTTTGGGAAATCAGGCTTACCAGGAGCTGAAGCGCATTATTTTAGGGCGACAGATATCCCCCGGTGAGAAGCTGAACGAAAATGAGTTAGCCTTGGCTTTGGGCATAAGCCGAACGCCCGTACGGGAGGCTATCAACCGTCTGGAAAAAGAAGGCCTCGTCGAGATCTTTCCCCAGCGAGGTGCTTTTGTCGTCCAGTTCTCGGCCAAGGATGTCTTCGAACTATTTCTAATCCGTGAAAATCTGGAAGGTTTAGCCGCTTACTTAGCCGCGGAAAGAATGGATGAAAAGAACCGGGCCAAGTTAGAATCTTGTGTCCAGGGATTCGAGGAGCCTTTCAGCGAAAAAGATGTTGAGCGGTATTCACGGGAAGATTTCAAGTTTCACCAAACCATCGTTAGCCTTTCCGAGGCCAAGCGCCTGATCAACCTTATCACCAGCCTGCATGACCATATCCGCATGTTCCGCCTGACCACCGTGGGATTATCCGGGCGGATGAAGACTTCCCTGGCTGAACATAAGGAAATGATCGAATCTTTCCGAAAAAAAGACCCGGAGGAATGTGAACGGAAGATGAGGCAACATATCCGGAACGTGAGGGACGGCGTCATGGAGAACATTAAAATTTTCTTAAGCGATGGTAGGAAGCAACCATCAAAGAATAAGGAGGAAAGGTAATGACCCAGTTCACCTACCAGCTCGTCGAAGACACAGCCAAAGAACTTTACATTCGCGCTTTGAAAATCCTGCCGCCCGATGTACGAGAGGCGTTGAAAAAAGCATTGGACCGGGAAACCAATCCCACCGGCAAGGAGATTCTAAAGACCATCCTGCGTAACGTGGAAGTGGCTGATCAGCAGAGCGTACTCATCTGCCAGGATACCGGCCTGCCCATTTATATGGTCAAAATCGGGAGTAAATTTCCCATTGACGGCGCTCGGGTAGCCGCCGCATTAAAAGAGGGCGCCAAAAGGGCTACCTTGGAATACCCGTTTCGCGGAAGTTCCACCCATCCGGTTACCCGCGTAAATCCCCAAACCAGCGTGGGAGAAGGGTTACCCATTATCTATTGGGACTTCGTCCCGGAAAACGATTTTTTAGAAATCCTTATGATCCCTAAAGGCTCCGGCTCTGAAAACATGAGCGCCATGAAGATGTTTATCCCGGCCGATGGAGTAGCCGTTATAAAGAAGTTTATCGTAGATACGGTTCTTCAATCCGGTTCGAACCCATGCCCTCCAGGGGTTATAGGGGTTGGGATCGGTGGAACCGCTGACCTGGTTAGCAAATTAGCCAAAGAAGCAATCGCTCGGCCGGTGGGTTCCCACAATCATGACCCCTTCTTTGCTCAAATGGAAGATGAACTTTATGAGGCCATTAATTCCTTGGGGTTTGGGCCGATGGGATTGGGAGGTTCAGTTTCCACTCTGGCTGTGCATATAGAATGGGCCCACACTCACATTACCCAGAACCCCGTGGCCGTAAATACCCAGTGCTGGCCGGCCCGGAGAGCCCGGGCGAAGATTTATCCGGATGGAAAGGTGGAATACGGATTTTAAAAAGGCAGTAGGCAGAAAGCAGTAGGCAGTAGGCCATAAGCAACAGCTTAATAAATAGATATAGGGCGCAAGGTATGAGGCAAAAGGCATTAGAAGAAAGAAAAAGGAGGGAAAGATGGCCACCTATACTTTGACAACTCCCCTGACGGAAGAGGTGGTAAGAAAACTTCATGTCCGCGACAGCGTAATTCTCAACGGTACTATTTTTGGCATTCGTGACCTCACCCAAATTCGCATCTTCGACCATAAAATGGATCCGCCGGTCTCCCTTCAGGGTGCAGTCTGTTTACACACCGCCCCCAGCCTGAAAAAAGTGGGGGACCGATGGGAAAAGGTGTGTGTGGGTACCACGACCAGTGGCCGCATGGACCGCTTTACCCCCGGATTGATGGAAAAGTACGGCGTACGGGCCATTATCGGCAAGGGGGGGCAATATCAGGGCAGCCTGGATGCCATGAAGAAATTTGGAGGCTGCTACCTGGCCATTGTCGGCGGAGCGGCAGCAGTGGAGACCAACCAGATCGTCGAAGTAGAGAAAGTTTATTGGGAAGATATTCATCCGGAAGCGCTTTACCAGTTTAAAGTAAAAGACTTTGGACCGCTGATCGTGGCCATGGATGCGCACGGGAATCACCTATATTTCGGAGTGAAAGCCCAGGCGGAAAAAAAATTACCGGAAATTTACCAGCGGCTGGGGATTCCGGTTTAATTCAATTGTATAGAAATTTTCTTGTTGAAAACCGATGTACACAGATTATCCGGATAAATAAATAAGAAAATAATTATCTGCGTTTATCTGCGAAAATCTTTGTCCCAATAAATTTAGGAAATGGCAACGAAATTTCTTTTTATCTATCTGCCTTATATCAGCGCAGGGATTTTTACCCTTGGCGTTCTGTACCGATTCTGGCGATGGGCTCGTACCCCCGTACCCCTGCGTATCGTTACCACACCCGCTCCCAGGACCACGGTCAGAGTAATCTTGCGGATGGTTGGTGATGTTTTATGGTTTCCCAGCCTTTTTAAAGGGGACAAATTCCTCTGGCTGGCTGCCTTTTTTTTCCACGGTTGCCTTTGGCTGGTCGTCCTGCGGCATTTAAGATTCTTTTTCTATCCCGTGCCGGAATGGGTGGTAGCAATGCAACCTTTAGGCCTTTATGCCGGCTATCTCATACCATTTCCTCTCGCTTTCTTACTGGCCCGCCGGTTAGTTATGGAGCGGAACCTTTACATTTCCATCCTGGGAGATTTTTTCGCCCTTTTTCTAATAATGGCTGTTGCGATCAGCGGTATCTTGTTAGAAGTTTTTTTTAGAGCCTACGTTGTTGACGTCAAAGCTTTAATTCTCGGACTGATACATTTTCAACCCGTGGTTCCCGAAATGAGCTGGTTATTCGCGCTGCATTTCCTTCTGATAATGGTTTTGATGGTCTATTTCCCCTTGGGCAAACTTATGCATGCGGGAGGCCTTTTTTTCAGCTCCACCCGGAACCAAAGGGCCAACTGGGAACAGCGCTTTGTCAACCCCTGGGATTTCCCCGTAGGTTATAACCCCCAGAACCTCTTCCCTCCTGAAAAATACAGGCCGGCTCCGGCAGAGTCCCGGGAAGGAAAAAAAGAATGAAAGTTCCGTTTTCCCCCCCCACCCTTAAGATCGGTTCTTCCAAGAACCAGCTATGCCATCCTGCCAAAGAAAAGGACATGGTCAAAATCGACCTGCCCAAGGAGCGTTTGCCGGACTGGAAGGAAGCCATGCTGAAAAAAATGGCCGAGGTTCTGGACAAATACCGATCGGTTCGCCTTTTTCTGGACATTTGTGTGAAGTGCGGGGCCTGCGCTGATAAATGCCAATTTTTCTTGGGCACCGGGGATCCGAAGAACATGCCCGTGGCCCGGGCTGATCTCCTCCGCAAGGTCTATAAAAGATACTTCACTCTGGGTGGGAAGATATGGGGGCGGGCCAATGAGTCCGAGGAGCTGAACGAAGCGGTTCTTCAAGAATGGTTTACTTACTTTTACCAATGCAGCGAATGCCGTCGATGTTCCGTTTTTTGTCCTTACGGGATCGATACCGCGGAAATCACCATGGCCGCCCGGGAAATCATGGCGGCTGCTGGGATCGCAACCAAGTATGTCACTGAGGTGGTGGCCAAGGTTTACGATACAGGAAATAACCTGGGAATTTGGGCTCCAGCCTGGAAAGATAACTGCGCTTTTCTGGAAGAAGACCTCAAGGACACGGAAGGATTGGAGGTCAAATTTCCGGTGGACGTGGTGGGTGCAGATGTCCTTCTCGTGCCACCCTCAGCGGATAACTTCGTCAACACTGACACTATGATCGGATATGCCAAAATGTTCCATGCCGCCGGCATTTCCTGGACTACCAGCACCTACTGCAACGAGGGCGGAAACTTTGGCCTGTTTTTAAATTATGCCAACTTGAAGAAGATCAACAACCGAATCCTGGAAGCGGCCCGGCAGTTGAAAGTGAAAAAAGTCTACTGGGGGGAGTGAGGACACGCATGGAGGGCCGGTCTGGCCTTCACCACCACCCTGAGCGGAGCCATGGACTTTTTGGACATTCCCTATCCGGTCCACATCTGCGACTTGACTTGGTCCCTGATTCAAAAAGGGGCTTTTAAGATCGACAAATCGGCCAACGACCATTTCCTGGTCACCTACCACGACCCGTGCAATGTAGCGCGGGCGGCCGGCTACTTTGAGCCTCCCCGCAATATCATTAAGGCCACTTGTAACCACTTCGTAGAGATGCATCCCGATACCATTCGGGAAAAGACTTATTGCTGCGGCGCGGGGGGCGGCCTTCTGGCCGATGAAATCATGGAAATTCGCCTGGCCGGAGGGAAACCCAGAGCCGAAGCCTGCCGGGCGACCGGCGCCAATTATTTGGCTACCATCTGCGCCATTTGCAAAGCCAATCTGCCCGAAGTGATGAAACACCATCGGGTCAATTGCGAAGTAGGCGGCGTTCATGACCTTTTGGGAAGAGCGCTGGTTTTGAAATAAATTTATTAGACGCAGATTCACCCTGTTAGATGTTTACTATCTAACAGGGTAAACGCAGATTTACAGGATCGAAAAAGAGAATACAGAAGACAGCATTCAAAATCCAGAAGATAAAGGGAGCATAACTTTCATTCTGACTCCTGTCTCCTGAATTCTTTATGATTAGAATTTGTTTCGGCGAGCATCTGCGAAAATCTGCGTCCCAAGGGATTTTAGAATTTGATGATGAGTTTAAACCATTATTGGATTACCTTTTATTTCCTCGCGCTATTTGGCCTGCTGGGCTGCCAGCAGGTGCAAAAGCCGGAGGTTAAGGGGTCAGGCCCTCTCGCCGTTGTCATGGAGCGGGGAACCGCCGTTGCCGAATACCACGCTCCCTTGGAACGGTGGCGGGCTACGCATAAAAAGGCGCTAAGCAGCGGAGATTTCAGCGAGCGCGAATGCATACTCTGCCATCATCCACAGCAGTCCTGCAATCGGTGCCATGGATACACCGGTGCCAAAGAAGTGAATATTCCTGAGGCTTCCCTTTACTGGCCGACCCAGGAGCGTGAAAGAAGATGAACCTCCGGATCAAAGAAGATTTGATGACTTCAACCTCAGCCGGTGCCTCCAGCAAAGAAGTTTCCTTCATAACCAGCCGCAGAGGGCTGCTGAAAGGACTGGGAGGCTTTATGGCGGCGGTCGGTTTGGGGAGTTTATTCTACGGCTTATATCGTTTCCTTGCTCCTGGAGGAGGATCTCTTCCGTCGTTGGAAATCCCTTTAAATAAAATTAACGCCGAGGGATTCTATACCTTTCAACATGGAGGCCTGCCGGGGATCGTGATGCAAGATGAAGACGGAAGTCTGCAGGCTTTTTCCCTGGTCTGCACCCATTTGGCCTGCACCGTGGCCTGGAAACCAGAAAAAAAAGAATTCTATTGTCCCTGCCACGATGCCATCTTTGACGCCCAGGGCAGAGTGCTGAGTGGTCCTCCGCCATCGCCTCTGGAGCGCTGGAATATTCAGGTTAAGAACGACAAAGTTTTAATAGGAATCGTTTAGGATGAGCCAAGAATTACCCAGGAATCAGATCAGGACGCAACCTTCGCGTTCCGGATGGAACTTCCGGTATGCCCTCTGGGGAGTTTTTACGCTGACCCTGGTCTCAGGTGTTTTCCTCATGGTGTATTACGTCCCTCAGTTCGGGCAGGCTTTTTTCTCCGTAAGACGGATGAACGAACAAGTGCCTTTTGGGTGGATGCTGCGCCGGATTCATGGAGCCGGGGGAAATATTTTGCTTATCCTTTTATTGCTTTATCTCTTCCAAGTTTTTTACCGCGGCGATTACAAAGCCGGCCGGCCAGCGGCCTGGGTGTCGGGGATCTTGGCCTTCGGCATCACCCTCTGGATTAATTTCACCGGCTTTTTTCTCCCCCTCTCGCAGGCTTCTTTCTGGGGAACGGCTACGGTTTTGTCCAATCTTTCTGCCATCCCCTATTGCGGCAGCTTTTTCGTTGATTTTATTCGAGGGGGAAAAGAGCTGGGCGGAACCTCCCTGATGCGCTTTTATAGCATGCACATCGGCTTTTCGGCTCTGGTCGCCTTGCTTCTCTTCCGGCATCAGCGCCGGGCATCAAACGGGAAGATGGCGGAAGAAAACGAGTGCCAACGATTCCAAGGGATATCAATCGCCTGGATCACGGCCGCTCTTCTCTTGGCGGCTATAACCTTTGTGCCCAATTGGTTTTCCGATCCACTTCAAGAAGCGGCCAATCCCCTGGCCAATCCCGAAAGAATTTTTCTCCCTTGGTATTTCCTTTACTTGGAAGAGACGTTGAAATTTTTAGCCGGAGCCTATCCGGTACTAAGCCTGGTAGCGATTACTGCTTTTGCTTTTTTGCTTTTTAGCTTGCCTTACATCGACCGGAACCCTGAACGGAGTATATTGCTCCGTCCTCTATCTCTGGGGTTAGGGGCAACTTTTTTGGTTGTTGTTCTATATTTCAGTTTTCTGGGAATGGCCAATGCTCGTTACGGGGAGAGGATTATTCTTCCCGCAAGGACTCTTCTAAACTCCGAAATACGGGGAGCCCAGGTCTACCTGGAAAAAAATTGCGCCTATTGTCATCAAATATTCGGCAGGGAAGGAAGGCGAGAAGGTCCAGATGTAAGTGTGATCAGACAGCGGAAGCGATCCCCGGAGTGGGTCCAGCATTTTATCCTGAATCCCCGGCTTTACCAGCCGGGAACAACCATGCCCCGCTATGCAATTCCTCTTGAAGATCTGGAGGCTCTGGCAGCTTATCTTCTTTCTCTGGATCCTCAAAAAGAAAGATTTAAGGCCGTGGAGCGAAGGCGATTTATAGATTACGGATTTTACCATAATAATGTACGGGACGCAGATTAAAGCAGATTTCAAGGATTTTCTAAAATAATATGAACACGAATGAAGGGAAAAATGAGCAAAATTTCTATTCCTGTAGTGACGACCGACGTTCTAATCCTCGGAGCCGGAGGGGCCGGCCTTTGTGCCGCTCTCCACGCGGCCGATGCCGGGGAAAAAATTAAGATCCTGCTCGTCACCAAAGCCATAATCGGCAAAGGTGGATGCTCACGCATGGTCCAAGGGGGATACAACGTAGTTCTGAACCCAGCCGATTCCTTCGCCAAACATTTTCAGGATACGCTCAAGGGAGGACAGTTTATCAATAACCAGGATCTGGCCTGGGAACTGGTCACTGTGGCTCCCCAGCGGATCAAAGAGATGGAAACCCGGTATGGTTGTTTCTTCGATCGCAATCCGGACGGCACCATCCATCAGAAGCCTTTTGCCGGGCAGAGTTTCGATCGCACGGTTCACAAAGGAGACCTTACGGGAATTGAAATTGTTTCCCGCCTTTCCGAGCAAATATTCAGGCGAGATATCGAATACCTGGATGAACATCGTGCTGTGGACCTTCTATGGGATCGGGCCGGTACCCGGATTGTTGGAGCTTTACTCTTGGATATAACCCGGGGGGAATTTCTTGTTGCTCACGCCCGGGCAACGCTTGTGGCCACTGGCGGCGGGCCTACCATGTATAAGCTTTTCGCGCCTTCCCTGGACAAATCAGCGGATGGAATTGCTCTCTGCTACCGAGCGGGGGCCGAGATGGTGGACATGGAGATGGTCCAGTTCCATCCCACGGGCCTGATGGTCAAAGGCTCCAATACTTCCGGGACTCTTTTGGAGGAAGGCCTGAGGGGAGCCGGGGCCCAACTTTTCAATGCCCTGGGTGAACGTTTCATGGAGCGCTATGCCCCCGAGGTCAAGGAGCGAGCCACCCGGGATGTGGTCTCCCGGTCCAGTTTTATGGAGATCACGGCCGGGAAGGGGACCCCGAATGGGGGCGTTTTTATCGATGCCTCGGTAATGGGTCCAGATTTCGTTAAAAAAAATTTCCCCGGAATGGTCGAACGCTGCCGGGATTACGGATTTGACCTGCCTCATGAGCGGGTAGAGGTTTCACCAACCGCCCATTTTTTTATGGGAGGCGCCCGGATCGATACCCGGTGCCTGACCGACCTGGATGGATTATACGTTGCCGGGGAAGATGCTGGGGGTGTTCATGGGGCCAACCGTTTAGGGGGTAACGGTATCGCTGATTCAACCGTCTTCGGAGGGATTGCCGGGGACTCGATGGCCCACGACGTAATCGGCCGGGAGCTGGCCCCCTTTGACGAGAGACAGGTGGAGGAATTGATCAAGCAAATGGAAGCCCCATTCGGGCGGGAAGGAGTAGATCTCTACCCCCTTAGGGAAACGCTCCGCCTGAGCAATTGGGAAAATTTGGGAATTAGCCGGGAAGAGAAGGGATTGTTGGAAGAACTGCAAATCATCCAGAAGTTGCAGGAAGAAATGAACCGGGTGGGAGTCGCCGGGGGAAAAGCCTACAACATTCCTTGGAATGATTGGTTGAACATGCGCAATCTTCTCGATGTATCCGCAATTGTTGGGCGATCTGCCCTGAAGCGCCAAGAGTCCCGCGGGGCCCATTACCGGAATGATTATCCCAGAAAAAATAATAAAGAATACCTGAAAAACTTTTTGGTCAAGCGCGAACAAGGGGAAACAAAAATTTACGAGCGGCCAGTGGTTTTGAACCGGCTGAAGCCGGAAGACATCGGGTTTGAATAAAAACAGGCAATAGGCTATCGGCAACAGGTTAGAGACGTTAAGAAATTAAGGAGAAAAAAAGTGGCCAACGGAAAAGAATGGATTTTGAAAAGAGAAGTGAGGGAAGCCCAGGTCTGGAGGAGTACGCTGCCGGGTATGTGGGCTTGGTTATTGCAGAGAGTTTCAGCGATTCTCATCTTGCTCTTTTTGATTCTTCATTTTTTTCTGCCCTACCGCCGGCCTTTACAATTTCTGCTGCTTCTGGTCGTTGCTTTTCATGCTTCCTTAGGAATAAGGGTTTTGTTGATTGACTTGGGGGCCAACGTGAAGACCCAGAAAGTTCTCTTCATCGTTTTTCTGTTTCTAGCTTTTTTGGGGCTTTTTGGAGTATGGAATTATTTGCCCCTCGGGGATTAAAAACCTATTCACCGCAGAGAGCACAGAGTTCGCAGAGATGAGATGAAAACATCAAAATTTAAAAATATAATGCGGGGCAATGAAATAAAATAATGATTTACACAATTAAAATTTTTCGATTCGATCCCCGGAAAGACGCCGCACCCTACGAACAAGAGTTTTCCGTGGATCTGGGAGATACGGAAAAGGTTACGGTGTTGGATGCCCTCTTCAAAATCCAGCAAACCAAAGACAAGACCCTTTCCTTTCGTTATTCCTGCCGGCTGGCCATGTGCGGTTCTTGCGCCCTGGTTATCAACGGCAAGGAAGGATTGGCCTGTAAGACGCTGGTTAAAGATCTGGGTTCCGGGCCAATTTCCCTTACGCCTTTGCGTCACCTACCCGTTATCAAAGACCTAACCGTTGACCTTAAATCTTTGATCAATCGCCTTAAAAAAATGGAGCCTTACTTTATTCCCCGAACTTCTAATCTGGAGCCAGCCATCATTAAACCCACTTCCCGGGAGAGAAAGACCATCGGAATGAACACCGAGTGTATAGCCTGCGGCTCCTGCATTTCGGCGTGTACGATGATGAACTGGGCTCCGGAGTACATCGGACCGATGGGATTGAACCGAGCTTTTTGCCTCATTGCCGATTCCCGGGATTGGCCTGGCAACCGACTCGCCCGTCTTGCCGATGAAAACGGAGTATACCGCTGCCACATGGAATTCAACTGTACGGATGTCTGCCCCAAGCACATCAGCCCTACCCGGGGCATCCATTATTTAAAGCGGCAGATCTTCTGGCAGGCGATGAAAAGCTTGATGTCTTTTCGCCGAGGCAAGGACGAATGAAAATACGGCTCAAAATTCTTTTGGTCGGGGCAAGTTTATTGCTCTTCGGGATGATGGCCACTCCTTCATCGGCCAGACCAACGGCTTATTGCCTGGAATGTCATTCCCAGGATTACAGCCAAAAATATTCTCAGCCTTTTTCTCCTTCCCGCCTTGCCGGGTCCAAAAGCGTTTATCATGCCAAACTGGATCCATGCCCCGGTGTGCGTTTGCTTTCCGAGGAAATTTTTTTCACCGCCAACCGGATCCTCAAGCTGGATCAGATTATAAACACTCTGGACCGGGAGGGGGATATTCTGAAGAAAAAAGTTGTAGCAATTGCCGCATCCTTCTCCGAACTGCAGAACCGTCAAAAGGTCTCGGTTGCCCAGTTTGCTCAAGAAACTTCAAGCCAGAGAGCGGCCCTCCAAAAGGTTTATGAAAGGACCCTGCAGGTCAGAGATGAATCTGCCCGCCGCTGGTTGATCGGCCTGGGAAGTTTGATTTTTCTCGGGCTCTTCGCCCTGGGGACACTTGCCTATCACCGGCTGAACCGCTGGGGAAAAATGCCCCTTCTTTTCATGCTTATAGGGGCAATGTTTTTAGCAGGCGCGTGTTCTTACGGAGCAAAGGAACCGGCAAAGAAAAACCCGAATCAAGAACGATTGGAACAATCCCTGGCCGTGGCCTCCCAATCTTCCCGCAGAATGGAAGAGACTTTTTCCCAAGCCATTGCCCTGGCGGATTTGGCCCGGGAGTGGTCAAAGATCGAGGCCGGCCCATCTGAAAAAGCTTTCCAGTTATCCTGGCAAATGGCTCTAAACGCCCGGGAAAAAGCCAACCAGGTCGCGACGCTGGAAGCAGTCGTTTCTCAGTGGCCTGATCGCGAGACAGCCCAAAAGCAGGGGGTAGATTTTAATACGGTCCTGGACCTACGAGATGAGCTCCGCGCCGCAAAAGGGCGAAGCTGGGGCCTCCGCGCCGTAGCCGAAGAGTGGGCCCGGGCCATCCCCCACCAAGGCCGGAGGGCTTTAGAATCGGCTTCTCAAGAAACCTTAAAAATCAAAGATCGGGCGATCCGGGATCAGGAGCTCAAACCCTTGGCTGAAGCCTGGGTGGGAATAAACGCCGATCGAGCGGTAGAGCTATCCCGTTTGATCAGTGACCCCTTTTTAAGAGCTCTATCTCTAACCCATGTGGTTCTGGCCACCCGTATTCAGCAACAAAACGGCAAACTCTTAGAAGAAGCCTGGAAGGCAGCGGAATCCATTTCCCCGTCGTACCCCCGAATAAAAGCTTTCGTTCGCATCGCTGCCGCCGGTGGCCAAAAAAACCCCCCCGAGAAGAATACCTGGGCAGCAAAAGCCTTGGAAAAATTTCAACCTTTGACCCCCCAGCTCCAGGCCTTTGCTCTCCAGGAGATGATTTTCCATTGGGCACCTCAGGACTGGGAACAAGCAGAGCGTTGGGCCGCGGAGATTTCCCCCGATTACCCGGCAACCCGGGCTTACTCCTTCACCCGAGTTGCTGAGATCACAGCCGTTCCCGAGGCGAAAGCCCGCAAGTTACTGAAACGGGCATGGGTTGAAACTTCTAAAATATCTGACTCCGGCGAAGCGCTGAAAATCAAGAGTTTGATCGCGAAAAAAATGTTTGAGGTTTGTCCCGAGGA
>JAHJQK010000046.1 GCA_018819135.1 Pseudomonadota bacterium
GAAAGGAGCTCTCTTCTCAGGTCATTGAAATTATACCCCTCACCCCGGCCCTCTCCCTCAAGGGGCGAGGGGGTATCTTTTGGTTTGGAAGTAGGAGTTTTTAAGGCGGGGTCCATCTGGACGTTTTCATCCCCAAAAACCTTCGAAATCTTTTCCAGCATACCGTCTAACTTTGGGAAGCTCCAATGTTTTTCGACAGGATGCCATCTGCGGCCATCGATGGTTTTAACCTTTACAACAAGGAGGGGATCATAAGGGAAGGAGACGATGATACGACCAGATGGATCATTTGAGATTTGAATTCTGGCCATAAGGCAACCCCATCCTTTGTTGGATATAAGGGAAGGGAAGTTCGAAAGGTATATTTTGGGGTATAAATTATCATATCTGTAAAATATGTCAATTATTTTTATGGCGTTGGGCTAAACAGACACTCTCCACCTTAATCCTCCATCTCCGTGTAAAATCAGAATTTTTCATATGGTCCTCCCTCTAAGTTGGTTGTACCAGTAATGGTCAGGGTAGCCGGGCTCCTGAGGGGGCAATCTCAGCAGACCCATTGCATCTTTTGTCGGCTTCCCCTCTTTTTGCCAGTACCCATTAATCGATGATTTGGTAACGGGGAGGGGAGATGGATTCACTCTTGCAGATCGGGCAGCGGCTAGGAGTACTCAGGCGATCCCGTTTTTTAAAAATGAAACCGCATCGTTTGCATTGAGCTGGCTCCATGCTAAGTTTCTTCGGGTGAGCCGATTTGGCAATATGTTGGAGATGGTCGAGAACCTCGCGCTCCCGGATCCTGAACAACTGGGAGATCTCCCGCAGGCTGAGGGAGTTTTGTTCTAAAGATTCGGCGATCTCTTTGCGCAAGGTTGGCATTATTTAGTGCTGCCGGTTCTGTAGCGTTTCCATAAAGGCCTCTATCCTAGTTTTTACCTGAGCGTCGGAATAAACGCGGGCATCGGTCATATCCGCTTCGATAACCAGGCTGGGGGTCCCTGT
Source organism: Pseudomonadota bacterium (assembly GCA_018819135.1). Taxonomy (GTDB): domain Bacteria; phylum Desulfobacterota; class SM23-61; order SM23-61; family SM23-61; genus JAHJQK01. The sequence continues at coordinate 1,003 of JAHJQK010000046.1, forward strand.
CTTCTGATAGATGAGTCTCTGAATATCGTATTGCCCCAGGGAATAAGGTTTACAACTGCGATTCGAATGAATGATCAGGCCATCCACTCCGAACCGTTGCAGTAAATCCAAGATTCGCTCGACCATAAGGTCAATGCTGATATTCAGATAAACGGTCGTATAAGCCTGGGCTAAGCCTTCCATCGGGTCTGACGAGTCCATTCCTTCAAAGACCCAGGCACTGGTGTAAGTGTCCGCAACCAAACAGGCTCCGTAGGAAGAGAAGAGTTCGGAAAGCTCCCGCATCTTATACCAAATGGGAATGTTATCCCAGAGGAGGCGAAATTTTTCTTCGGGCACGGCGCTCATTCCTTGGGTGATGCGTTCTTCAAGTTCTTCCTTCATATCCCGGTAAAATTGTACCACTTCTTCTGTCCCCCTCAAGGTAACGATTGGAGCCATGTTGATGAAGGCATCGAAGCAACTCATGGGAGAAGGGCGGTGGGCACACTGGTCCAGAACTTCTTTCCAGAGGATAGCCGATTGTCCCGAATAACGGACCACCTCACCCAAGCGGTGGCGGTCAAACTTTTTGCCGGTTTGTATTTCGATAAAGGCGATTAATTCTTCAAACTGCCGGCGAACGTAAATGATGCTTTCTGGGATTAGTTTGTGATGAATGAATGGCGTGTCGAGGAAAAAGAGAGGAACGTCAAAAAAGCGGCTCAAGGCCTGGTACCATTTCAAGACTGTCCCGCATATGTTATTGCAGGCCAGGAGAAAATCCGGCCGGGGCAACCCTCCGATGGGACTCTTTTTGGTCAGGGCCGAGCCGATATCCCCGCGGGCATAGGAACATAGGTCTCGGGAATAACCGAGGCTTTCCGCGACCTCACAAAGTTCGACGGACATGCGGGAAGCGCCCAACATGGCTCCATGATTTTCCGGATAGATGGGAATAATGTCGGTGGCGATGAGGAATTCTACCGGGCCCCCGCTGGTAATCCAGGCGATCTTCTTATCGGTTCCTTCGGCCATCTTGGCGCCGATATAATAGCGGGTCATGATCTCCTTCATTGTTTGGGAGGCGCGTAACCGATTTTTCTCTTTATTTTTTTCCTCTAAAGCCATTGAGACCTCCTAGCGAACTAAAAATCCCAAATCACAGGTTCCAAACCCCAAATAAATTCCAAAAATCAATGACCGAATAACCAAAACAAAAAAACTCCCTTTAAGGGAACAAAGTTTGGAACTTGGAATTTGATTCATTGGAATTTGTTTGTTATTTGGAATTTGGTGCTTATCCTTAGGCCTCTAAGGTCTCGATAAATGCTTTCAGTCTGGTTTCCACAGCTCCCAGGGTTATTCCCCCCGGCTCGATCTCTAGGAGCAAGCTGGGGATGTTTTTTTCATCGAGTCTTTTTTTCAGGTAGGGGTAGTCAAAGGCGTGAGGGTCACAGAATTTAAGGTGAAGAAATACGACCCCTTGGGCGTTTGAATTTTTCACTCGTTGCAGCAGGTCCGTTCCCCGATCAAAGTCGGGGTTGTATTTACAGGGGCAGGATACCTTTCGGATCAGGCGCTCAGCCAGTGCTTCGATAGGATTTCCTGTCGCTGGAACATCTGCGGAAAAATACCTCCATCCTGTACAAAGGTCGTCTCCGACGATGGAAACTCCACAAGTATCCACGAGATTAAAGAATGAAAGCTGATCGCAAACACTTCCGGCAATAAATAAACGTATTCCAGCATTGGCAACAGGATGGCTCTGTTCTGCCCAGGAAATCAACCTTTCTATCATGGCGTTGTGCGCTTCTTTGGGCCACAACGTGGCGGTCTTGACGATGGCTGAGAACTCGGCGGCAGAAAACAGGATGCTATTGCGGTTTTTGATCCCGTAAAGTTTCCTGAGGAGTAAACGGTTGGCGTTGGCCAGAACGATGGAAGAACGCAGGTCTTCATCCGAGATAGGACAGGCGGTGAATTCTTGCAGCCCCCGGCGAAAACGATGCAATTCCTGAATCAAGTAAATCCTGGCGCTTTCCGTGTGCAACTTCACCGGCAGGACCAAGTCCCAGTGAAAAGGAAAACCGAGGTTCTCTGCCCAGATGTCCGAGAGGCGCTGAATAGAATCGCAGGTATGAGGAAAGATCGTCCCATCGAGGAAGCTTAAATCTCCACGCAGAGCTGATTCCAAACTACTTTGAACCAGAGAACAGCTATAACTCTGGAGATGTTTCGCTGCCATAGATATGCTTTCTTTCGTACCCAAAAGGCGAACGGGTAGGAAGCCCGCAGCCTGGATAATTTCCTCCGGGGTGTTTGTGCAGAAATAGCCGAGAATCTTTTTTCCCGTTTGCGCTTTCCAGTTTTTAAGATATAGGAAGGGGTTCTCGGCAGTTTCCATGAACTCGGAGATGATCTGTTTTCTTTCCATAATCTTTCCGCGATAAAAATATTTTGGTCATTCTACCTAAAATGTTATTTGGCGTCCATGACAAAATGAATTTTCCCGCATATTTATCGTTAACAAAAAGCAAGAATCTGGATATAATTAAAATGGAATAGGCAAGATTCATTATAGGCCGATTCAGTTAGGGATTGGTTTCTAATTTGGGGACGGCCGAGAGGTCTTGCAGGTGGTTGGCGAGAAAACCAAAGGGGAGCGTAAGAAACATGCCGCAGTGGGCGAGTTTTGCAGTATTTTTTTCGGTGGTTCTATCGGTTTATGGCGGGGCCCATTACTACCTTTATTCCTGGTTGGTCCGGTTGGCGGAACCATCCCGGCGTCTGCGCAGAAGAGTGGCCCTGATTTTCATCCTCTTGGTAGTTTCTTTCCCCTTCGCCAGGATTTTGGCTAGGTATGATTTTAATTCATTCAATTATCATCTGACCCTCATTTCATCCATCTGGATGGCTTTATCCCTATATCTTTTCATCCTGGCTTTAGGGAGTGACCTGATTTTTATCCTTTATAAGATACTCTCTTTTGGCCCAAGGCTTCCTGCCGGGAAATCCTTGTTCTACCGTAGAGTCCTGGTGGCTTGCATTGCCGCCGGAGTTCTCATCATCGGGGGGTTCGCCTTGGGGGAAGCCCGTAAGCTTCGAGTAACCCGATTGGAAATTCCTCTTATCGGATTACCTCCTGAAATGGATGGTTTTTCTCTGGTTCAAGTTTCCGATATTCATTACGGGGTGCTGACTGGGAACGGCAAGCTTTCCAAGATCGTAGATCGCATTAATGAACTTCAAGCCGATGTGGTAGTTATTACTGGCGACTTGGTGGACGAAGGGGTATCCCACATGGAAGAGATGGCCAAACCTCTGGCTGGCCTGAAAAGTCGGCAGGGAGTCTTTGCCGTCACGGGAAACCATGAATGTTACGCCGGGGTGGACAGGGCAGTGGCCATCATGAAAAAAGCTGGAGTTACGGTCCTCCGCAATAAGCAAGCCCTATTGCCTGGAGGATTGCAACTCCTGGGAGTTGATGATCCGACCGGTTCCCGCAGGATGGGTAACCCTTTGCCGGATTTTGACCGGCTCCTTTCCCAACTCGACGCCAAGAAACCTTCTATCCTGCTCTATCACCAGCCCATCCAATTTGAGAAAGTGGCCTCTGCAGGGATCGGCCTCCAATTAAGCGGGCATACCCACGGAGGGCAGCTCTATCCCATCATTTTTATATCCCGAATGATCTATCCTCGAACGCCCGGTTTGCATCGCATCGGAGAAAGCCGTCTATATGTCAGCCGAGGAGTAGGGACGTGGGGTCCTCCGATGCGCCTTGGTTCCCCTCCGGAACTGGTTTTTATTCGCCTCCGGACCCCCGGAAAGCAGTTAGGAGGGAGCAGGGTGGGGTGAGGTGGAATTCGAATTACTTATTCGAGCACAGCGCTCCCAAGCTCCTGGATTAACGGGCGGGCTTTTTCATCATCCAGGCAATACTGCATTTGGGTAAAGCGGGACCGGAAACGGTTGACTTCTTCTGCCACCGGGCGGTTTTTCAGGATTAAATCTGCCAGGAATCCCGCCAGTTCTTGAAAATCTTTTTCCTTCATGCCGAAGCGGGTCATTTCCTGCACGCCCATGCGCAGGCCGCTGCTGGCGCTGAAACCTTCGTCATCAGGCAAAGCTTGATAGTTAACGATAATGTTATTTTCCTCCAACCTGCGGGCCACTTTGGGGCCACAGGCATACCCGACCCGCAAGAGAACCTGGTGGGTTTCGGTATACCCGATACGGGGATCTCCTTCAAGCTGCAGGCCATATGCTTTTAAAGACGAGGCAAAGGATTTAGCATTCACAATAATCTGTTTCTGATACTCATCGGCAAAAGCGTTCATTTCATAGGCCGCCAGGAGAAGGCCGAGAAGGGTTCCCAGGTGGTGGTTGCTGAGGCTTCCCGGGAAAGTTCTGCGGGCGATGGTTTCCCAAAGGTCGTAGTGTTCAGATTTTTCGTCAAAATTGCTGCCGATGATCCCCCTTTGGGTTCCGAAAAAAGTTTTATGGGTTGAGCCGGTAACGATGTCCGCCCCCTCTTGAAAAGGCTGCTGAAAATGCGGGCCGATGAGGCCGAGGACGTGGGCCATGTCATACATAATCAAAGGCTTTTCTTTCATCCCCTCAACTATCCGGCGCAATTCTTTCAGGGGTTCGCGGTAAATAATCATAGACTTTCCCAAAATAACCAGCTCGGGTTTGTGATGGTGGAGGTATTCTTCAGTTCGGCGGAGATCGATCTGGTAAGGGTTTTCGTCCAGCACCGGGAAATTGACTGCTGCCCGCCTCTCGGTCTGCGGATCAACGGACAGAAAATCCCTTAAAGCACCCATGGGCTGGGAGCTGAGGTGACCCCCCTTCCCGATATGATGGTTCATAACCTTGCTTAAACGTCTGGGCTCGGATTTGCGGTCGAAGCGATTGAGATAATCCACAAGAGCGCTATAAACAGAAGCATTGGCCATTTGCCCGCTGATCACGCGTGTTTCAACCATCGAGCAGCCTAAATATCGGATCATCTCCTTCTGAAGCCTATCCTCGACCTCTTCAATAAAAGAGGTCCCCTGGTAGTAGTAAACCTCGGCTTCCCCCAAGTTCTTGAAATATCGGTGTTCGGCATACCGGGAACAGGGATCCGCGATGGATATTAGTTTTACCAAGGGCGAGGGGGTTTGCTCGGAAGGGATGAGGTTGATGGTCTGTCTCTGCCTCCAGATAGTATTTTGGATGGCTTTTTTTACTAGGGTCCGAACTGCAAATTCCAAAGGCTGCCTGGGCTCGGGTTTTGGGGAGGGAATTTCTTCGACGTGAACAGGGCGGGCATAGGGAGGAGCCTCGGCACTGAGGTTTCTTTTGACCACCTGGCCGGCGAGGAATTTTCCTCTGCTGGAAATTTTGATGGCCTGGCCGTCTTTGAATTCGGCATCCAAATAGGCAAGGACGATGGCCTTCCGGCCGGCGGCTTGGGTAAGGGTGGAGTAGATCCCTTTTCCCTCAAATTTCCAGTAAGGGACCATGGTCCCGCTGATCACATAGCCAACGGGCGAAGCATCTATATAGACCGGAAATTGCGGCCTAGCTACCCCTTCAGACAACACAACCGCTGGAAGAACCCTGCGCCCGACCAGGGGGTTTGGAGGAAGCAATTCCACCCGGCCCTCTTCCCGGTTCTTGAGTTCTTGAAACTGTTGGTGCAAGGCTTCCTTCCCGATGTAATCTCCCTTGGCAGGAGAAAAACTGACTGCAATTTTCGCCGGGCCAACAGCCAGAACGGGAATTTCCTTGCCCTCAGGGTCAAGGCCGAACTCATGACCGAAAAGCGGGAGGCCGGCTTCCAACCGCAGTGTGTCTCGGGCGCCAAGGCCCACCGGAACAATCCCTTCCTTCAGGCCGAAATGGAAAATTTTCTCCCAGATCGCCAGCGCCTTATCCGCCGGGAAAAATAGTTCAAAAGCCAAAGGTTCTCCGGTATACCCTGTTCTTGATACGGTTACGGCGATCCCCTCGACCACGGCAGACCGCAGATGATTTTTTCCCGGATCGGGAAGCAGCGAACGGGTTTCCTGTAAAATATTTTGCAGAACGGTCTTTGATCTTGGGCCCTGCAAAGCGACCATGGCTATTTTTTCAGTTTTGTCTTCCAAGGTAACTTTGGAAAACTTTTTCAAATGCTGCTGAAGCCAGGCCCAATCTTTTTGGGCATTGGAAGCGTTAACCACCAGAAGATATTGACTTTCCTCCATGCGGTAAAGATAAGCATCGTCGATTGCACCCCCGTCATGGTTGGCGATTATGGTATATTGAGCTTCTCCTGGCTCCAGAGCGGCGGCGTTATTGGTAAGAATGTACTGAAGAAAAGACAGAACTCTTTCCCCCCTGAGTTGAAACCGTCCCATATGAGAAACATCAAAGAGTCCCCCAAATTTGCGGGTGGCCAAATGCTCTTCTACGATTCCGGGGGTATAATTCAGGGGCATCTCCCATCCGGCAAAATTAACCAGGTGGGCTCCATGATTCTTGTGCCAGGCATGGAAAGGGGTTTTATTTATGATTGCCGTCATTTTGGCCTCCTGATATTCAAAAAGGGGTAGGTTCCTGGGAGAAAAGCTAACACTGAAGGTCCGAGTTGTCAAGGATGACGGAAAAATGGCAAAAAATCTAAAGACATTTAAATTCTTTACATAGTCCTGGCGAGCCCGAAGGGTGGGGCCTGGGGAAATTTTACCAGCCTTTAGTTTTGATCCGCTGGATGAGAACTCGCACAATCTCCGGATCGAGTTGGTGGCCCGCCACGCTTTCTATTTGAGCTAAGGTCTCTTCCCGGGAGAAGGCCTCCCGATAAGGCCGATTAGCCATCATGGCGTCAAAGCAGTCGGCCGCCGCCAGGATTCGAGCCCCCAAAGGGATCTCTTCTCCCTTTAACCCAGCAGGGTAGCCTCCGCCATCAAAGCGCTCGTGGTGGTGGTAGATGATCGGTTTTATGTCCCAGGGCAAAGAAATTTCCGGGAGGATATTGAGGCTGAGATCCGGATGGGTTTTAATGATTCTCCATTCTTCTTCAGTGAGCTGGCCTGGTTTGAGCAGAATAGTATCGGAAATGCCTATCTTTCCTACGTCGTGGAGGAGTCCAGCCACCCGTAGAGCCTCTTTCTGGTAAGAAGATAAGCCCATCTCTTCGGCAATAATAACCGCATATTCAGAGGCCCGAGCGGAGTGCCCCTGGGTGAACGGGTCTTTGGCTTCCATGGCCGCTACGAGGGTATTCACCAGGCTTAAATAGATTTCGTGGAGCTCCTGGTATAGTCTGGCATTTTCGATGGCGATGGCGGCCTGATGGGCTAAAGAATAGAGCCGATTTATTTCTTCCTGGAGATAACGATGGGGTGATTTCGCATAAACGGTCAGGGCCCCAATGGCCTCCCCTTTCAGGATCAGGGGGACCGAAAGGAGGGAATAGATACCTTCTCTCCTGGCATATTCGGGGTATTCATAGCGATGGTTTTTAAGAAGGTCAAAGGCCGCTATCGGCTTCCCCTCCTGAACCACCTCTCCCACCAGGCTTTGGCCTAATTTTACCGGGCCTTTCTCAATATAAGCTTCCCCCAACCCGTAGGAAGCTTTTAGGATCAGCTCTTTTTTCTCTTTATCCAGAAGCCGGAGGGAGCAATTCTGGACGCCCATTAATTGCGCAGTAAAGTGCATAATCAAGTTCAAAATCTCTTTCAAGTTCAGGGTGGAGGTAATGGCTTGGCCAATCTCAAAGAGGGCGGAGAGATCCTTCAGCCTTCGCTCCTTTTCCTCATGTAATCGAACATTCCCAATAGCGATGGCCGCTTCGTTGGCGAAGAGGCGAAGGAGGGTCAAGTCCTCTTCGGTGAAAGGTTCCGAAGTCAACGAGCGATTGAGGCATAAAACCCCCAAGACTTCCTCCTTGAAGGTTAGGGGAGCGATAAGCGCATTGATGTAGTCCTTCCTCTTTATGGGCGCGAAGCGGGGGTCCTCGACTCCATCCCGCAGGAGGAGAGGTTCGGCAAATTTAGCCACCCAACCGGCAATACCTTCGCCAACTTTCAGTTCGGTCTTTTGGATTACCTCCTCCTCTAAGCCGCAAGCCGCCTTGATAGTCAAGACCTTCCTCTCTTGATCTAAGAGCATGAGGGAGCCACTTTCAGCCCATATGACCTGGGTGGCCTTTTGGAAGATGGCGGCGACTGCTTCCTCTAAATTGAGAGAAGAACTGGCGATCTTACTGGCTTCGTAAAGGGTTGATAATTCTCTTGTCCTTCTTTCGAGGAGTTCAGATTTATCCTGGCGAGACATTTTCCCCTCTCAAGGCCTCCGTGTCTCTGTAGTTAAAAAATTAGCCCTTCGTTACCCCCTGGGGGACAGTTGAAAACCTTTGGGCTCCATGCATATTCCCCAGGTCAGGCTGCTCCTCAACGAGATAATTGTAAATAGTCATCTCCGCATTATTCATGCCAATTTTGATCCGATATTCGCCGGAATCAGCCAGAAGAAGGTAACTACTGAGAATATTTTCTTTCTTGTATCCCTAAAATTTTAGGGGTGGAGGATGTTTGGGGGGAGAAACGAGGCCTGCAATGCACAATTTTGTACGGGATTTAAGGAGAGGACTTTACAGATGAAAAAACAAAAACCTGGTTCCCGCCCATGCTTTTGGCCCTATACATAGCCTCATCGGCGTGTTTGATGAAAGTAGGAAGGTCATATTGGGGGTTAAACTCCACCAGGCCGATGCTCAGGCTGATCCCTTGAGAAAAGAGAAGTTCTTCGCAGGATTTTCTTATTCGCTCCGCGACCAGGACTCCCTCCTCTTCCTCCGCTCCTGGCAGGATCACGGTAAACTCATCCCCCCCATACCGATAGGCTGAATCGATTTTCCGGATGGCCGTGCGGGAGGTTTGAGCTACCTTTTTGAGGGTATAATCCCCTTCCAGGTGGCCATGGGTGTCGTTGAAGGCCTTGAATCCATCCAGGTCAAAAAGCAAGAGGCAAAAGGGGGAGCCTTGCCGTTTGGACCTTTCCATCTCTTTCTCTAAGTCTCTATAAAATTGCCGCTGATTATACAGGCCTGTTAGGCCATCAGTGATGGAAATTTCCCGTAGCTCTTCCTCCGATTTTTTGAGCTCCTCATAAACTCTGGCGTTCTCGATGGCCAGGGCGGCCTGTCCGGCGAAGATGGAAAAGAGCTTGGCGTCATCTTCGGTAAACCCTCCGGTGCGCTTATTTTGGGCCAAGACTACCCCTAAAAACTTCTCTTTCCATTGCAGACCAGCCAGCAGGCTGTTTTTGGGCTGTATCTCGTCCAAAGGGGAGCGCAGGATGTGGGGGTCATTAGCCGCATCATTACTGATGTAGGGCTGGCCTGTAACCTTGACCTGATAGCTGGCAAGATTCTCCGTGAGGGGATAATTAAACACCTCCATCTGCTCATCCGACCATCCCCAGGCAGGGTATTGCCCCTGCAAGGAGTTGGTTTTTTCATCATAAAGCAGGATCAAACCCTTTTCAGCTCCCAGGAGTTCAGCAATCTGCCGGACAATGATCCCGTATATCTCCCGTACATCAGTCATGGCGGAGAAAGCCTGAGAGATCGCAAAGAGGCCCGACAGCTCGCCCACCTTTTTCTGGGATTCCCCAAAAAGGCGGGCATTATGGATGGCGATGGCTGCCTGGTCAGCAAAGCCGGAAAGGAGGGAAACTTCTCTCTCTTCAAATTTTTTGACTTCCCGGCAATAGACGGAAAGCGTGCCTATGGTTTTATCTTTGACAAGGATGGGCACGCAGGCCATGGAGGTGATATTTTCTTTCTCTGCGAAGTCTTTATAGACGTATCTGGGATCCTTGAGAACTTCATCCACGACAATTGGCCGGCCTTCCTGGAAACAAAGGCCTGTGATACCCTCTCCCGCCTTAACCGGCCTCTTAGAGTCAGCAGCCCGCTTATGCGATTTAACCACTTCGAGGAGCCCCTTTTCCTCATCCCAAAGGCGAAGGCTGGAAGAATCCACCTCCAGAATCTTAGGGGCCAGCCCCACAATCGAAGTCAGGACTGTATCCAGGTCCAATGGAGACGTTATCCGCCGGGAGGATTCGAGGAGGGTGGATAATTCCTTTTTTCTTTGATCCAACTCTTGGAATTTTGAAGAGAGCTCGGCCTCCATCCTTTTCCTCTCGGTGACATCTCTCATGGAGGCATCCACGACTCCTTCTTTTCCCGGTCTCTGGTGGATGGTCATGCAGATATCTTTTATCGTACCGTCTTTGGCCTTCAGCTTGAATTCGTATTCAGCGGGAGCTGGCCTTCCTTCCCGCCTGGCTCGGGAGTAACTCATCAGTCTTTCCAAATCTTCCTCAGCCACCACTTTGCTAAAACGGGCTTGGCCAAATTCTTCCCGGGTATAACCGGTGATTTCTTCTACTTTTTTGTTTGCTCGAATCGTCCGCCCATCTCTGTCCATGGTGAAAAGGGCATCGGAGGCATTCTCGTAAAACTCCTCGAACCGGGCCTCCCTTTCCTTTTCGGCAGTCAGGTCCCGGACAAAACCAACGGTGGCTTCTTTTCCTCTGTAGGTCGTGATTCCAAAGCTCAATTCGATGGGAACCTTTTCCCCCTTTTTGTTTAACAGGAACCCCCTGCTGAAAAAGGAAGTTTTCCCTTCTGCTTTTCCCTTTTCCCACTTTTTCTCGGCCTGGACGAACTCCTCGGGGTCGGTAAGGTTCCAGTGGCACATGCTCAAGAGTTCATCCCGGGAATAGCCAGACATGCGGCAAAGTTCTTCGTTGACGAAATGGACCACATCTTTTTGACCTTCCTCACCCTGTGCCAGGAAGGTTCCAAGTTTAACTATGGCGGCAGTTTCGGTCAGGACCTGGTAGATTTCGGTGGTCTCCTTTAATTTTTGATGGAACCTGGCATTCTCAATGGCTAAAGCCGCCTGATCAGCAAAGGCCTGGAGGAGAAAGATATCCTTTTCCCCATACCGCCGGCGCTTACGGCTGTGCACGCTTAGGGTCCCTATAACTTTTTCTTCTGCCCGCAGGGGGACAAAGATCGCGGAAACAAAACCTTCTTTCCTGGCATCTTCTTTCATAAGGAAGTAAGGATCTTTGGAGATGTCCGGTACGACCACTACCCTTCCTTCCTTAAGGACAAAGCTAGCCGCACCTTCGCCGGGCTTGAGCGCCCCCATAAAAGCCTGCCCCACATTATACGCCCTGGCCACTTCCAGCAAATTCTCCTTATCGTTCAGAAGACGCAGGACGCTGCCGTCAGATTTTAAGAAAAGAGGGGCTTTCTCTACGATGCTCATAAGGACACTATCAAGATCCAGTTTTTCCAGGATCTTCCGGGAAATATCCATAAAGAAAGATAATTCTTTGGCTTTGAAGAATGATCTCTTTCTTAGTTTGCTGAGCATCTTCCTGATCCCTGCCTGGTTTCCAGAGGAAGCTTAGGGTTTAATTAAAGGGTGGATTACAACCAACGGTTGAGGTTATTATTTTCCTACTTAGGCCCTTTTTTGTCAATAGAAATTTCCACCCCCTTTTTTCCGCAAAATGATGCGGGGCGACTCGATTGCGGACTGGCGATGGCGGAGGGAGGACCCCCAAAAATATCTTCCGCAATCGGGAGCCCCGTCCCCTTCCCTGGAAGAGCCATTGCCTCATGCGGGCGAGGGCAGCGAGCTTGCGTCCGGGTCTACGCATCTTACGGGTCAAATAATTTCGAAACTTAAAAACTCTGGAGCATTCAACAAGAAATTTTACTTAACTTTTTATATTGCCCGGCAAAAGGAAGTGGTCATTACGAATAGTCTATCATAGCCCAGAAAATCCCCCCCATCCCCCCTTTGCGAAAGGGGGGCGAGGGGGGATTTATCGCCAGGCAATTCCTTTTTACCAACATGTTGGTATTAGTTACGCAGTAAGCGCCTAAAATCCTTCCATCCTCTAAAGGGAGAGGCTTTTGTCAATTTTAAATGCCCCCCTTCACTTTGATCGGTAATCTATTTATTTCAGGCTGGAAGGGGGTCAGGCATAGCTAATTAACTATTGCCATCGGTAGCCAATGTGCGAGCGCCGAGGTACCCGAGCGCCGAAGTACCGGACACCTTAAAAGGTGAAAGGCCCTGTTTTCATTGAATGTGGTTAGCAATTCTTATTAAGTGTAAGGGCAGGGGGTTGGGGGACAATGCATGTGGTGGCTCGGTGCAACAATCGTGAGTTCTACTTCGCCGCACCGGAGGATTTTGAGATTTTGCTGGATCATCTGGGGGAGATGGGCACGAGAATAGGTACCGGACACCTTTAATGATATAAAGGCTTGGGTTTTATTAATATCGGTTCAGGATTTTTAAATAGGGGAATAGGGGATGTCCTTTACATTTGCAGTTTTGATGAAAAAGGATGATCATGGTAAAACCCTCTGAAACCAAGGATGGGTACGGATAAAGATGGCCCGTCTCATGGAACTTGTTGACAGAATATACACATAAATGTATAATGGTATAAATGGAAAGCGAGTTGAAGCCTGTTAGGTGGGTAGGGTCGTCCCGAGGGGATCTCCGGGGCTTTCCAGAAGAAGTCCAAGAGGGGCGTATCAACACCCAAAAAAGAAATCGATCTAATAAAACAGCGGCTTGCGGCCGCTGAACAGGATTACAGAGAAAGGCACAACTAAAATGAAACGAAACGCCAAGATCCGGGTCAAGGAAGGGAGCGGTAACATCTTTGCCGACCTCGGCTTTGCCAATCCCGAGCGCGAGGAGCTCAAAGCCCGCCTCACCCTGCAAATTTATCGGCTTATCAAAGGACGCGGCCTCACCCAGGCCCAAGCCGGGGAAGTTTTGGGTATCAAGCAGCCGCACGTCTCGAGCCTCATGCGTGGCCAATCCGGGGCTTTCTCCGTTGAACGCTTGATGAACTTTCTCGTAGCCCTGGGCCAGGACGTTCAGATCACCGTCAAGTCTACACGCAAACCCCGTGGTGAAGTATCCGTTATCGTCGCATGATCCGCTTCCTGCCTCCCTTCGTGAATAGGGGGGTGAAATGGGGGACGCGCTTTACTTTTGCAGTTATGAAGAAAACGGATGCCCATGGCAAATTTTCTTGAAGGCGGCCCAAAGAATTTCCTTTTTCGAGAGCTTCCTAAAAATATCCTGATCGGCACGGCGAGTGACCAGTAGGCCGGATGATCGGGAAAGATGCTAAGAAACGCATGCCGCAGGGGGCATGGAGCATAGCGTAAAAAATAAATCTATTTTAATTGATCGCTGATGACCGACCTTTTATGGAAATTTATAAAGGAATGAGAAAACCCATAGGATGTCTCCCTCGACGTTCTCTTCCTCTATCTAGGGTATGGTTTGGGGGGTCATAAAGGACGGGTCGTGGCAGGGAAGCACAATATCTGCCAATCCTTTTACCAGGAGCACGCTCTCGAACCCATCTACTGCATTTAAATGGATGCCTGGAGCGACAACGGGGGTAATCTCTTTGACTTCTTCAGAAACATTTTCCGGAGGCCCAAAGTTTTCTTTGAGGCAGCAAAATCCGGTGATAACGGCCTTCCCCTTTTCGGTATTCACGGCAACGGACATGTTCCCTGGCGTATGACCCGGAGTCGGAATAAGCTCTATTCCAGGAGCAATTTCCTGATAACCTTTTACGACGGTAAAATTCAACCCCCGGAATAGGCTCTTTTTGTAGGTGGGCGCCAAGATTGGATGCGGCGCATAGGCAAACCTCAATTCCGCTTCCTGAACCAGAACTCTTGCATTCTTGCACTTATGGGTATTCGCGCTATGGTCCCATTGGAGGTGGGTCGCTATAACGATATCTACGTCTCCAGGTTTTAACCCCACACTAGCCAGGGCGTCTTCAAAGGACATGATTTCTTTTGCCGGGATTCCCCTGAACTCCTTTGCCAGCCCCGCCTCAGCAGCGGTGTCCACAAGGATATTCTTATCTGCTCCCTCGATATACCACGTAACATTCGGAACCTGAATCTTCTGCCCATAATGGAATCGATACATGAGGACAGCCTTGTCAAGTTCCATAGACGATAGGGGAAAAGCTCTAATTTTGTATTGCCTCATCATTCCGGACGACTTCCCGGAAGGAAAGTATTGCGCCCTGGAGCGTGCAAGAAAAGGTACCGGACACCTCTGGATTCGTAACGTTCTAATTTCCTTGAACTTGGGTTACGATTCTTAGCAGGCGGGATTGGGAAACTGAGACGTCGGTTCAAAGGGAATTTGCTTGTGATAACGAGAAGAGGGGAAAAGTGTACCGGTCATCCGGTTCAACAAGGATCGCGACCCAGCCCCTGACATGCGTCTTGATGACGCACTGATTAGTCCCTCCGCAGTTCCAGATGCAGAATGAAGATCAAATGCCCCTAAGAAATGCGTTCTTGGCCCGGGGAGAACCGGCGCTTGCCAGAGAGCCCAACCCGGCGTACACTGAAGGCATGATTCGAGTCACCGGCACGATCACGATCGATGAGGACGAAATTCATCAGCAATTCATCCGCGCCTCCGGCCCGGGCGGGCAGAATGTCAATAAGGTCGCCACGGCCGTGCAGCTCCGCTTCGATGTGGCCCATTCCCCTTCCCTTCCCGAAGACGTTCGGGAACGCCTTACCCGTTTAGCCGGGAAGCGTATGACCAAGGAAGGTTATCTTATCATCGATGCCCGGCGGTTCCGCACCCAGGAACAAAACCGCCAGGACTCTGTTGCCCGATTGGTGGATCTGATCCGCCAGGCAGCCCAAAGGCCCAAAATCCGCAAAAGGACAAACCCCACGCTGGCGTCTAAGGAACGACGGCTGGAGAACAAACATCGCCGCGGCAAGATCAAACACCTGCGCCGTGCGGAACCGGAATAAAACTGGTTTGCTTTCTTTTCCTTATATGAACCGGGGCGTTGGCCCAAAGTTTATAAAAAAACCCGTTGAATACCGCTTAGCTCTGCTGAGCGGATGAAAACGGGATCGCCGAAGGCGATAAAGCATGGTATAACGCGGGCATGAGCCCGATCAAGCGAACAAGTCATGCGGTCTATGATCTCAAGTATCA
>JAHJQK010000047.1 GCA_018819135.1 Pseudomonadota bacterium
GGGGGCGTACTGACGCCATCTCTCCAAGCAGACTTCCATATATTCATTTTTGACCTTATCCCATGCCTCGGGTCCACCATTCTTTAGGTTATAGGGGGCAAACTGCCAAAGAAAAGCCGTGTGCTTGCCAGTAGGGGCTTGTGTGGGATCATGAAGAGTTGGGACCGCACACTGCATCCCTGGCCTTTTTGGGGGAACCCCCTCATCAATCTCTCGGAGATGGGCTTCAAAATCGGCTATGCTTTCCAAGCCTACATTGTAATTGAAGCCGATGTTGATGTCCGGATTGAAGGAGGCGGATTTATAACGTAAAGGTTCATTGAGAGCCAAATGGGTACTGAAGAGAACCAGCTTCGAAAATTTGAACTTTTTAACCTTCTCTACGACATTCTTCGGAAGCTTATCTTCCCCTACCAACTCTAAGAAAGTCTGAGGAACATCGGCCGAACTTGCGACGCATTTTCGAGCATAGATGCGTCGGCCATCATCCAATATGACCCCCTTGGCCTTTCCCCCTTCAATGATGATCGCGCGAACAGGACTGGCTTCCCAAACTCTCCCTCCATGAGATTCGATGACCTTGGAGAGTCCATGCGCTAAGTAATGGGAGCCACCCAAACACATGGTCCCGCGATGACCTCCAGTCATAGCCGCAGGCACATGGTAACCTAGCCCCGGTTCATTGGCCAAGTACATCCGGGTAGTTACTACAAAAATGATCATGGATCTCATTTGTTCGGTTTCGAAAAACTCTTTGGCGAGTTCGATGGGAGTTTTTTTGCTAATGGCTAAATACTCCCGGCCCAACTCACTCTTCTCCAGAAGGGCCTTTTTCTCCGCAGCAGGAAGGGGGAGAGAGTAGCCTTCCGGGGTTATGATTTTTTCGTTCATGAGCTGAAAACGTTTCAAGAGGTCACGATACGTAGCGGCATCTTTTTTCGAAAAATAGGCAATGTTCTGGATCGTTTTTTCTACGTCCTTGTACATTACCAAGCAACGTCCATCTCTGAAGGGAGCTACGGTTTGGACCTCGGGCATCTTCATTTCGATGCCAAAGCGACCGAGTTCTAAATCTTTAAAAAACGGAAGGTCAGGTATCCACCGAAGGAAAAAGGCATGAACATTATGATAGAATCCCGGAATCGTCACCTCTTCGGTACAGAGCCCCCCCCCGGGCTCCATTCTTCTTTCTAAAACAACGGTTTCTAAACCCGCCTTGGTTAAATAACCGGATAAAATTTGACCATTATGCCCTCCTCCGATAATAATGGCATCGAATGTATCCTTCATTCATTCGCCCTCCTTTCGGAAGTATTCCGTCGGCTTGCTCGTTTTCCACCGAGGTAGGCATCTTGAATGTTATAGCGTTGTTTGAATTTCTTGACCACCGCATCTCCGATCTTATCCTCGGTAAGGGTGTTTCTAAAGGCATAAGGCCGGTTGGCGGCAGACAATCCAGGTTTGGACGAGGCCACGCAAATCTGCACGATCTTGAGCCGGTTACCCAAAGGAAAAGTCGCTTCTGCTTCGGAGCTTGGATGGGGCCCGACAATGGCCAAAATCTTATGGTCGGCGGTCAATTTGCGCACCACGTTCACGGCCTCTTGCGGATTGCTGGCTGTATCCTCAATGAAGAGCTTCAGCCGAACACCGTTGACGCCACCTTTTAAAACTTTTTTGGGGTCAGATCAACCCTGAGGAGCGAAGAGGCATAGCCCCTCTCTCGCATTAAAAAGTGCGCCCCCACACCACGGTTTTTTTCTTCATTGCCGCAAGCCTCGCCATCTCTTCCAGAGGACCGAAATTCATACACTGGGTCATGCAATGGTGGACACAGGCAGGTTTCTTCCCCTGCCTCACCCGAGGCATGCAGAAGTCGCAAAAATCAGTGGGGATCGGCACGTACTCGACAACGACCTTTTCCTTCCCCCGGTAGGTTCGTTCCACTACCCGGATGCCCCATTCATCGGTCTTGAGGTCATGCTCCTGTTTGCAGGCCAGTTCGCAGGCGTGACAGCCGCTGCACCATTCATAATCAACGTATAATCCATATTCCATCAGAGACTCTCCTTCTGATAAATCCCCTCGATGCCTTCCTCGGCACGGTAGACCTTGCAGAGGATCGATTTGTACTGGCCTCCCCCAAAGCCGCATTGGGCCTGGGTTTCATCGGGGATCAGCTGATTGACGTTCACCTCCCAAAGGCCGAAGAGGTCTTCCGCCCGCTTCTCGGGAAGCCACCAGCCGTGAAGCGTCTGCACGACCCTGGGATCGATCCCGTGAAAATACTTGGCTTTGCGCTTGCATCGACCATTGGGGCTTTCCACCCAAACCCAATCTCCATCTTGAATGCCCAAGGATTGAGCCGTGTCCGGGTGGATTTCCAGCACCGGGTGGGGTTCCAGTTCCCGCAGAGACTTGATATTGCGGTGCTCCGCATGGAAGAATAGCACGCTGCGCCTCCCCGTGGAAAGGATGAGAGGATATTCTTTGGCCAGGTCCGGCGTGCTGTACGGGCTCCAATGGGGCTCGGCATAATAGGGCAAAGGATCATATCCCCAACGCTCAAAATGGGTGGAATAAAGCTCGATCTTGCCCGTGGGAGTGTTGAACCCCGGCTTCCCATCTTTGCGCAAAAGGCCCTTTTCATGTCGGCGATAAGGCGCGGTGGGGTGGCCTTGGGGCGGGAACACCCAGCCCTTCTCTTTCAATTGGTCATAGTTCAGGCCCGAGGGTCTTAAGAAATCATCGAAGAGTTGCCGCAGGCTCTTCCACTTCAGGTTGGGATTGAACCGGTGGGCCAGCTCAAAGCAAATTTCCTCATCGGGTTTGCATCCCGGTACCTCGATGGCTTGCTGCATGGCATTCAGGGGGGTCCACCAGGCCCGGATTCCAGTCCGCTCGGCCATGGTGGCTGCGGGCAGGACGATGTCGGCCAAGGCCACGGTTGTCGGGTTCATGAATAGGTCGACCACCACGATAAATTCGAGGCGGTTTAGAGCTTCATAGTATTTCCGCGGGTTGGCCGCGGAGGCCAGCATGTTGTTGCCGGCGATCCAGGCCCCTTTCAAGGGATAGGGTTCATCGGTCAGCATAGCCTTCAGAATCATGTCCGCCTGGGCTCTCCAGTGGAATTCTTTGACCATCGGGTAGACATCGACCCCGATCCGTTTGCGCATCTGCTCGGGCGGCATGACATCGCCGTAATACTCGGCGATGGCTTCTTGGCTCATCGGGTAAGGTGGCACATCGTAGGCCATCCGGGCGATGGCCATTCCTCCGGGGACATCGATGTTTCCTGTTATGGTCCAGAGGTGGATGACCGCATTGCATACGATGGCCCCCTCGGCAGCCATATCTACGGGCACGCCCCACTGGACGGAGGCCGGATGGCTGGTCGCGAAAAGCCGTGCCGCCTCGATAATCTTTTCTTCGGGGACCCAGGTGATCTGGGAAACTTTATGCGGAGGATATTCCTGGACCCGTTCTTTGAGTTGATCAAAGCCGTGGGTCCATTTATTGACGAACTCCTTATCATAGAGGCCTTCGTTGATGATGACATTCAGCAGGCCAAGGGCTAAGGCTCCGTCCGTCCCCGGGCGGAGCTGGAGCCAGATAGCGGCTTTGGAAGCGACCCAGGTGTAAATGGGGTCCACGACGATCGCTTTGGTTCCCCTTTTCATGCAGTCGATGATCCAGGGGGCCATAAAGCCATCATTGCAGGTGGCCGCTGGGTTTTGCCCCCAGATCAGGGTACATTGGGGAAGGACAAACTCCGGATGATCGTACCGCTCCTGGAAAAACTGGGAGCAATCGGGAACCGTGTAATCTCCCTGGGTAATCCGCATGGATACGAGCCGGGGGTGGAAACAGGAGTTCCCGGTCAACCCTCCCTGGAGCCAATTGGGACTCCCGTATGAATAGGACAACAGCAGAAGCCAGCCGCCTACATTTCTTCCCGTTCCTTGGATGAAGATCATGGATTCGGCTCCATATTTTTGCCGCAATTCATTCATTCGTTTTTCAATGATGTCGTAAGCCTCGTCCCAGGAGACCTTTTCCCATTTATTCTCTCCGCGCTTCCCAACCCTTTTCAGGGGGGAGCGGAGGCGGTCCGGGTGGTAGATATAGTCCTTGATGGCCAAAGCCCTTGGACATAGCCTCCCGTTGTTGTAAGGGTGATCTGGGTTCCCTTCCATCTTCTGGAGCTTTCCATCCTTAACATGAATGAATACCCCGCACCCTCCATGGCATCCGGGTCCTGCGGACCAGGTGATTGTCTTTACGATTTTTTCGTTATCTTTGGCCCCGTTTGGCATATATCCTCCTTAAGCTATCCGACTCCCACAACGCTACCTGACGCCTTGATTGACAGCGACAACAACTCCCCATTCCCTTAGTTCACGAATGGGGGAAATAATTATTTCCTGACCCCACCATGCTCGGGGCATGCTGCCGGAAATCTCGCAGATATCAACAGGGAGACAATCCGGATTTCTAAAGCTGCTAAAAACGAACGGCAATTGCCCAATTGCAGATTTTTAAAAAAGTCATACTAATATTTTTATTACTCCCTGTCAATGGAAATGCATGAATTTCTCGTGCGATCTTCGGAACAGTTTTTCTCGCCGAGACCAAGGGCATAATTTTATTGACCGGATGATTTCGCCGTGCTAATTATTTTAA